>JAFSBN010000025.1 GCA_017437265.1 Clostridia bacterium | reverse complement strand
GCCGATGTTCAGCACCATATCCAATTCCCGGCAGCCGTCATCCAGGGCCCGGACGGCTTCCACGCACTTCACATCCATGTGGTGGGCGCCGTGGGGAAAGCCAATCACCGTGCAGGGCAGCACGCTGCTGCCTGAAAGCCGCTTCACCACCAGGGGCATATCCCCGGGGCGGGCGCAGACGGTGGCCGTCTGGTATTGCAGGGCAATATCGCAGCCTTTGATGATGTCATTTTCCGTCAGGAAGGGCTGCAGGGTGGAATGATCCAGCAGTTTTGCGATTTCCGGCAAGGTAATCATGGGTGCATCCTCCTTTATTTGCCTATGCAGTATTTGGCCACATAGGCGGCCGCAAGTTCGTATTCATTCTGGGGCAGCCGCAGCACCATGGGGGCGCAGTGGGGGGTGTGGTACAAAAGGATGGTGCAGCTCTGGGGCCGGTATTTCACGCTTTGCACATCCTGCCACACCATGTGCCTTTCCTGGGCCAGGTGCATCATGCTGCCGTTTTGGTTTTGCACGTTCAGGGAAGGGTCCGCCGTTTGAAGCCGGGCCCAGCTTTTTTTCCGGGAAGGCTCATGCCAGGTTTGCAGATGGGCCCCTTTGGGATCCAGCACATACACCAATATTTCCTTGCCCTGCAAAAACAGCAGCAGGAAGGAAAGCACAAGGCCAATGGGCAGGATGGAAAAAATCAGGGCCGGCAGGTTTCCCTGCCACATCTGGGCCGTTCTTGCGGAGCCGCTCAGCAGCGCCTCCAGCCCGAACAGAATGCCAAGGCACAGCCCCACCGCCAGTACCAGCACCATCAGAATGCTTTTCCAGGTGCGCCCATCGCTCAGGGGCAGAAAATGGGCGCTCCACACATTCCGCTGGGCGGCGGGGGATGCCTTTTTGCCGCATTGCTGGCACACATCCCCCGCAGATTCCGCCTTGCATTTATTACAATAGGAATAAATCATTTCAGGATCAGGCTTTCGCCGGTCATATCGGCAGGAATTTCAAGGCCCATGCTGTCCAGCATGGTGGGAGCGATATCCGCCAGACGGCCGCCGGTGCGCAATTCCTTGCCAATCAGAGCCGGGTCGCAGGCAATGAAGGGCACGGGGTTGGTGGTATGGGCGGTGAAGATTTCGCCGTTTTCGGGGTCCACCATCTGGTCGGCATTGCCATGGTCCGCCGTAACGAAGGCACGGCCGCCCTTTTCCAGAATGCGGTTCACCAGAATGCCCACATCCTTGTCCACTTCCTTCACGGCGGCAACGGCAGCGTCCATCACGCCGGTGTGGCCCACCATATCGCAGTTGGCGAAGTTGAGGATCATCACGTCATACTTGCCGCTGTCAATCAGTTCCAGCGCCTTTTCCGTCACTTCGGGGGCGCTCATTTCCGGCTTCATATCGAAGGTGGCAATCTTGGGGGAATCGATGAGGAAGCGCTCTTCGCCTTCGTTGGGGGCTTCCACGCCGCCATTGAAGAAGAAGGTGACATGGGCATATTTCTGGGTTTCAGCGATGTGGGCCTGGGTGAGGCCAAGGGAAGAGAGATATTCTCCCAGGGTGTTCTTCATGGAGGCAGGGGGATTGACCACCTTAAGCCCGGTGAAGGTGGCGTCATACTGGGTCATGGATACAAACTGCACGGGGATGAAGCCCTTCTTGCGCTCAAAGCCGTTGAAATCGGGCATGATGAAGGTGCGGGTGAGCTGACGGGC
>JAFSBN010000024.1 GCA_017437265.1 Clostridia bacterium | reverse complement strand
GCGGAACGCCGCCAACCGGATGCAAAGCATCCGGGGAAAACAGCAAAAAAGGCGCTGGCGGAAATTTATTTCCGGCCACGCCTTTTTTCTGTTTTCATTATGCCCGTGGTGCTGTTTCTTATCGTCTCCTCAACCTTCATGCGGAACAACGTAAGATGGTTAAGATAAGTCTGTCGCACACCGGGTGCAGGGACGATGTCCCTGCCGCGGGGTACAGGGGCTGCGTAAGCCCCTGCCTCGTAATGGGGGTACAGGGGGCGAGAAGCCCCCTGCTCACGTCAGGGTACAGGGGGGCGAGAAGTCTCCTGCCTCGTCATTCACCGCGTACTTTCCTGCAGCTTCGCCTTTTCTTTTTCCGCCGTTTTTTCCTTCACCAATGCATACAGGGCAGAGGCCGTGGGCACGCCCAGCAGCATGCCGAAAGGCCCGGCCAGACCGCCGCCGATGGTAACTGCTGCCAGCACCCAGATGCCGGGCAAATTGATTTTACCGCCCACCACACGGGGATAGATCAGGTTTCCTTCGATTTGCTGCAGAACGATCAGGTAGATCAGGAAAATGAGTGCTTTCACAGGATCCACTGTCAGGATAATGAACGTGCCCACAATAGCGGACACATAGCCACCCACAATGGGCACCAGCGCACACACGCCCACCAGCACGCCGATCATGGCCGCATAGGGCAGGCCAAAGATCAGCATCCCCACGGCGCACAGACTGCCCAGGATGGCCGCCTCCGTCACCTGGCCCACAATGAAAGCATGGAAGGACACGGAAAACACATTGCCC
Source organism: Clostridia bacterium (assembly GCA_017437265.1). Taxonomy (GTDB): domain Bacteria; phylum Bacillota; class Clostridia; order Christensenellales; family Aristaeellaceae; genus RUG563. The sequence goes on along the minus strand of JAFSBN010000024.1, from coordinate 3,377 downwards.
ACGTGCATGGCGGGCTCCGTCACCTTTTCCGGCAGCCAGGCCCGCATCAGCCGCTTCAGCTGGCACAACAGCCTTTCCTTCCCGGCCAGCATATACAGGGCAAAAATCACCGCAAACACCAGATCCATCACACCGCCGGCCGCTGCGCCAAACATACCTGCCGCACCGGAGAGCAGCTGGCCGCTGGAATTTTTGAACCAGTTGAGAATATCTTCCTTGGTTTTTGTCCAGTTGATATTGAAGCGGGAGAAGAAATTCTCCTGGCCCTGATCCGCCGCCGCCAGCATGTCAATCACATCGCTCACCACATCCACCAGGAACGACCCCACATGGATCAGTTCCGGAATGATCAGCGTGAACATGCCCACAATCAGCACAATGATCAGCACCACGGCGCACAATACCGCCAGGGGGTGCCGCACTTTCTGCAGGGTTTTATTCTTCGTTTTGGCAAACAGATGCTTTTCAATGAAGCTCATGGGCACATTGATCACCACCGCCAGCACAAACCCGATGATCAGCGGATTGATCAAATCCACCACAAAACCGATGGCCCCGCCCACGTCAGCCAGATTGCTCAGCGCCAGATATATGCAGCAGCACAGGGCAAACAGGATCAAAACCCATTTCCCCATGATCTTTCTTTTTTTCGGATCTTCTATAAACAAAAGCGTTTCCTCCTCTGCTTTTTCAAGCAATGTTCTTCCGTTCATTATTATGACCCGAAAAGCCGTTTTTTGTCAACCTTCCCTCCTTTTCAAAACGTGGCAGAAAATGGGCAGGCAAACGCCCTTCACAAAAAAATCCCGGCATTGCTGCCGGGAAAATGAATTCTGCATCATCAGAAGATGCCGAGCACCTTGGGAATTTTATCAATTTTTTCAAACTGTGTATCACCGCAATGAACGCAATGGCGACGCTTTTCCCCTTCCTGTTCCTTGGTGGCCTCAGTAAGCGTTTCCCATTCAGTGTAATTGTGTCCCAGGGCATCCAATTGTTCCGTTTCCAGCGCAAGGCCGCAATCAGAACACTTCTTCTCCTTCAGGCCGGACTGCAGGCAGGCGGCTTCCCGGGTTACGCTCCACTCCATAGCCCGATGACCGTGAGCAGGCAGTACTTCTTCCGCCAGCACAGCATTGCACACAGCGCAATACTGGACACGGCTGCCGTCGGCAGTGCAGGTGGCGGCAAGGATATCCTGCCATGCACCGGGCGTATGCCCCAGGGCAGCAGGCGTTTCAGTGGCCAGGGTAACATCGCAAACGGTGCAATGCTGTTCATTCAGGCCCGCTTCCAGACAAGTGGCCGCCTTCACCACGGTCATTTTTCCGGCCGCATGGTCTGTAATGGGCAGGGTGGTGGTGGACAGCACTTCGCCGCAGGTAATACACATTTCCCCTTCAATACCGGTAGCAATACAGGTGGCAGGCTGAATGATTTCCTTCTTGCCGCCGGTATGCCCGGTAGCCGGGATTTCGCTGGTGGAGATGGCTTCATCACAGATCAGGCAGGGGGTTACCAAAGTACCGGGTTCGGTGCAGGTGGCTTTCTTTGTTGCAATAGCCGTTGTAGGCGTGTGACCTGTGGCAGGGATGGTTTCAACAGGAATTGAAGTATCACAATATACACACCGATAGCCTTTACTTCCATCTTCTGTACAGTATGGTTTTGCAAGTACAACTAATTCTTGACTTTGTTTGTGATACCCATCAAAACAAATCTGTACATATTGGTTTAATGCCAATCGTGCATACGGGCTGTCTACAACAAAGAATATTCTTTCGTCTTTCTTTGCTTCAATTATTACTTGACTGGTTGTTTTCTGTTCCGGAAAAGCATTGCTTTTCCCGACATAATTTCCTTTCTCATCATACAAAAGAATACTACATCCACCTTTATCAGCAGTAATAGTAAAAATATATGTACCATCATTAGGTGCAACTAAATAATATTCATTACTAATTATGTAACTTGACAATGAAAGAACCTTGCTATATTCCGTTTTAGGAATACACACCGCTGCCGTTCTGTTTTCTCCGCCAGAAATGTACTTTGCATTTTCTGTCCACTGTGTGGCAGCAAAAACAGAAGATGCAAGAAGAATGAACAGAACTGTTGTCAGTAGAAAACATGCCGTTTTTTTCATTGTGTCTCCTCCTATAATCTCATTTATTCCATTTCATTATATTCCGTTTTGTTATAATTGTCAATATTCCAAATTGGAATTGTATAAAATATATTCCGAGGTGAGAAGATGCGTTATCAGCGAATCCGGGATATGCGGGAGGATCATGATCTGACACAAGTGCAGGTGGCGGAAATGCTGCACATGTCCCAACCGGGTTACAGCAAATACGAATCCGGGGATAACGACATTCCCACCGCCGTTCTCATCCAACTGGCAAAAATCTACAACACCAGCATCGACTACCTGCTGGGGCAGACGAATAACCCCAACCGCTACGAAGAATAAACGGCCTGTTCACAGAAAAATGAACAAGCCGTTTTTTTATGTAAAGAAAAGCGGCCTGCCCGAAGGCAAGCCGCTCGATATGTTGTTTCATGCGGAAATTGTATGTGAAAATACATTGCAATTTCGCAGGGTGGGATTCCAAAGGGGCATTGTCCCTTTGGCGGGTTTAAGGGCGGAACCCTTAGAGCTGGGGACCAGCCTTCACCAGAGCCTTGCCGGCATCGTTGCCGGTGTACTTGACGAAGTTCTTGATGAAGCGGCCGGCCAGATCCTGGGCCTTCTTGTCCCATTCGCAGGCATCGGCGTAGGTATCCCGGGGATCCAGGATAGCGGGGTTCACGCCGGGCAGTTCGGTGGGCACTTCCAGATCGAAGAGGGGAATTTTCTTGGTGGGAGCCTTGAGGATATCGCCGCTGAGGATAGCGTCGATGATGCCGCGGGTATCCTTGATGGTGATGCGCTTGCCGGTGCCGTTCCAGCCGGTGTTGACCAGGTAGGCCTTGGCGCCGGACTGCTCCATGCGCTTGACGAGCTCCTCGGCGTACTTCGTCGGGTGCAGCTCGAGGAACGCCTGGCCGAAGCAGGCCGAGAACGTCGGGGTGGGCTCGGTGATGCCGCGCTCGGTGCCGGCGAGCTTCGCCGTGAAGCCGGAGAGGAAGTAGTATTTCGTCTGCTCGGGGGTCAGGATCGAGACCGGCGGCAGGACGCCGAACGCGTCGGCCGACAGGAAGATGACGTTGTCGGCAGCTGGGCCGGCGGAAATCGGGCGCACGTTCTTGACGATCTTCTCAATGTGCTCAATGGGATAGGAGACACGGGTGTTCTCGGTGACGCTCTTGTCGGCGAAGTCGATCTTGCCTTCGGCATCGACTGTCACGTTCTCCAGAAGCGCGTCGCGGCGGAT
>JAFSBN010000023.1 GCA_017437265.1 Clostridia bacterium | reverse complement strand
GCATCCGGGGAAAACAATAGAAAATAGCCGGTGGGAAAGCAAGCTTTCCCAACCGGCATTTTCTTTGTTTTCATTGTGCCCGTGGTGCTGTTTCTTTTCGTTTCTTTCACTAACATGCGGAAATAATTTTGTTCGATACGATTGTATGTCGCAAAATGAGTCCAGGGGTGATACCCCTGGTGGGTGCAGGGCCAATGGCCCTGCCGTGGGGTACAGGGGCTGCGTAAGCCCCTGCCTCGCCCCCGGCAATCACCACTTGTTAAACACCTTTTCGGCAAAGCCCAGGAAGTTCCGGATATGGATTTCGGTGCCGTCGTCCAGGATGGCGGTGCCGGTGAAGCGACCGAAGACCTGGTGCTGGTCGGAGCAGAGGAGTTTCAGATCGATGAGGGCATTGCGGTCGATGATGGGTTCAAAGTCCATTTCAAAGCGTCCGTCGGAGGAAGTGAATTTCCAGGGGGCAAGGAAATCGCACCGGCCGTCCTTTTCGGGGATATGGAAGGTGACGTGTTCCAGCTTGTGAGCGACGCCGTTGTGAAAGAGCATGTTTTCGGTGGCGGCGGAGGTGTCGCCAAAACCATAACCGATATTGAAGCCAAAGGGCACGCCGTTTACCAGGCCGGAGGCACTGCCCCAGTACCAGGTGTTTTTGTAGGTCCACACGCCCCGGCCCCAATCCAGAACCGCAAAGGAATGGGCGGGAGCGAAGAGGTATTCCTGCCCTTCGTATTCCACCCGGCCTTCTGCCCGGAGGCAGTTGATTTTCTGGTTGTAGTAAAAGGCCTTTTCGTTTTCCTTGTAAGGGGTCATGATGACCATGGAGTCCCCGGGAGTTTCGGTGAGGGTGACGTCAAAGAGGATGGGCATACCCTTAGCGAAATTTTCCATATGCCCAAAGAGACGGCGTTTTTTGCCGTCATTTTGGAAGGTGATTTCATAGCCCTTGCCGGAAACGGAAACGTCGCCTGTTTCGCTGGTGGGGGGCAGGTTGCGCCTGCCCATGGGGAAGGCGACGATCCGGGACTGGGTGTTGGAGCCCTTTGCCCCGTCAAACCACATGAAGGAAATGCTGTCCATGCCCATATAGCCGTTATCGGCAATGGTAAGGGCCAGGGCGAACAGCTCGCTCTGGATGAGATAATAGTCCCATTCCTTGATGCGCAGTTTACTGGCAGCAATATTTTGCCGGTTGTATGTTTTTACGAGGGAAGTGGCGTAGCCGGTTTCACACAGGCGCCCCTTTTCATTGAGCAGCGGCCCGGGGGATGTGATTTTTTTCTGGGACATGGTGAAAAAATCTCCTTTCCCTATGCATTTTTCATTGTTTTCATTATACTCATTCCGAAGGCGTTTGACAAGGGAAAGAGGCACTTTCGTTCTTTACAGATGGGGCAAAAACGTGGTATAATAAACTGAAAATATATGGATACATATATCCGTTCAATATGAGGAGGAAATATCTTATGGCACGGAATCAATTCGGCGGCTTTGGCGGCCCCAATATGCAGCAGCTGATGCGTCAGGCCCAGAAAATGCAGGAACAAATGCAGAAGGCCCAGGAAGAACTGGATGCCAAGGTGTACGAAGCTTCTGCCGGCGGCGGCATGGTAAGCGTGAAGGTAAGCGGCAAGCGTGAGCTGCTGGAAATCAATATCAAGCCCGAAGCGGTGGATCCTGATGATGTGGAAATGCTGCAGGACCTGATTATGGCGGCGGTGAACGAAGCGCTGCGTGAAGGCGAAAGCACCCGGGAAGCCACCATGGGCGCCATGGCCCCTGCCGGTATGGGCGGATTGTTCTGATGAACGAAAATATGGATCCCATTGCCCGGATTGCCCTGCAATTAAGCAGGCTTCCGGGCATTGGGCAAAAAAGCGCCCAGCGATTGGCGTATCATATTGCCGCCATGCCGGAAGACGATGTGCGTGAACTGGCGGCGGCCCTGTGGCAGAGCCGGAAAGCGCTGCATTTTTGCGTGCGCTGCGGCAACTATACCCAGGGAGAATTATGCCCCGTTTGCGCCAATGAGGAAAGGCAGAACGGCCAGCTTTGTGTTGTCCGGGATGCAAGGGATGTGGCGGCCATGGAGCGTATCCGGGATTATAAGGGCCTGTATCATGTGCTGGGGGGTACATTGTCTCCCATGAACGGCATCGGTCCTGAAGATATCCGCATCCGTGAATTGCTTTCCCGGCTGGGGACGGAGGATATTCAGGAAGTGATCCTGGCCACCAACCCGGATATCGAAGGGGAAGCCACGGCCACCTATATTGCCCGGCTCATCAAGCCCATGGGCATTAAAGTGACCCGTATTGCTCACGGCGTGCCGGTGGGCAGCGATCTGGAATATGCGGATGAAGTAACATTGGCCAAGGCCATGGAAGGCAGGCGTGAATTGTAATGCTGCATTTTTTTCATGGGGTGATGGGCTCCAGCAAAACGGCCATGCTGCTGATGCAGCGGCATAACTGCCTGGAACTGGGCTTGAAGGTGGCACTGGTGAAGCCGGCCATCGATACCCGCATTTCCGCTGAAGCGGTGTATTCCCGGGTGGGGTTGCAGGCGAATGCGGATGTGATACTGGAAAAAGGCCACAGCGTGAAGGAACAGCTTAGCTGGCTGGCGGTGCAGCAGGCCCATTCCGATTTCCAGTATATTTTTGTGGATGAGGCCCAGTTTTTGACCGAGGAACAGGTGCAGGAACTGGCGGACCTGGCGGACGACCGGCAGATATTCTGTTACGGCCTGAAGACGGACTTCATGGGCAATTTCTTTCCGGGTTCGGCTGCGCTTTTAAGGCTGGCGGAGGATATTCAGGAAGTATTCGGCGCCCTGTGCTGGTGCGGCAAAAAGGCCACCATGAACACACGCATCAATAAAAACGGCGATGTGATCAAGGAAGGGCAGCAGGTACTGATTGATAACCAGAACGAGATCAAGTATATCGGCCTGTGTTATAAGCACTGGAGAGAGGGAAAATCTCATGGCTGAAATGAATTCCATACTCAATTCTTATGCAGGGGCGCTGGCATTGCTGGCGCTCGTTGTGCTGCTGGGCTTTATTGTGCTGATGGCAGTGCAAATGAACAGGCAGAAAAAGGCCCTGGAAAAACTGCAGGCAGAGCAGGACAAAAACGCCCGTGAGGCGCTGCGGCAGGATAGCTTTCTGCAGATGAGCGAAATGCACACCCAGCGGCTTACCCAGGCCATGGATCAGCGCAGTCAGGACGAAGCGCTGCGGCTGCAGGCGGTATCCCAGCAGCTGGAAAGCATCAGCGCCGGACAGGAGCAGCGATTGCAGCACATGCAGCGGCAGCTGGATGAAAAGCTGAACCAGAATGAAGAACGCATGGAACGCATGCGGGAAACGCTGCACAAAAGCGTGAACCAATTGCAGGAAGAAAACAGCAAAAAGCTGGAAGAAATGCGCATTACGGTGGATGAAAAGCTGCATGCCACGCTGGACAAGCGGCTGGGGGAAAGCTTCCAGCAGGTGTCTCAGCGGCTGGAAATGGTGTACAAGGGCCTTGGCGAAATGCAAACCCTGGCCAGCGGTGTGGGCGATTTGAAAAGAGTGCTCACCAACGTAAAAACAAGAGGCGTGTGGGGGGAAATGCAGCTGGGCAATCTGCTTTCTCAGGTGCTCTCTCCCAATCAGTATGATGAAAACGTGGCCGTGGTGCCGGGAAGCAGCCAGCGGGTGGAATATGCGGTGAAGCTGCCGGGTCAGGGCGATCATACGGTATATTTGCCCATTGACTCCAAATTTCCGCTGGAGGATTATGAACGGCTGCTTTCTGCCTATGATACGGCGGATCCGGAGGCCGTTGCCGCTGCCACGGCGGCGCTGCAAACGGCCCTGAAAACCGAGGCCAAGCGCATTTCCTCCAAATACATTCAGCCGCCCCATACCACGGATTTTGCCGTGATGTTCCTGCCCATTGAGGGCCTGTATGCAGAAGCGCTGCGCATCCGGGGCCTGGCGGAACAATTGCAGCAGCAAAACCGTATCATTGTGGCCGGGCCCACCACCCTCAATGCCCTGCTTACCAGCCTGCAGGTGGGCTTCCGCACCCTGGCTATTGAAAAGCGGACGGATGAAGTGTGGCAGCTGCTGAGCGCAGTGAAAACGGAATTTGGAAATTTTGCCACCCTGCTGGAAGCTACCCAGAAACGGATGCATGCGGTGACCCAGTCCATCGAAACGGCCACCCGCAAAACCCGCACCATTGAGCGGAAGCTGCGTCAGGTGGAAGCGCTGGATGAACAGACGGCGGTGCGGCTGCTGGGGGAAGAAATGGTGTTGAATATAACGGAGGACGAAAGCATTGAATAAAAAGGATCTGGCTTATCTCAAACGCCGTCTGAACGTGGAGCATTGCCATATTACCTCCATCAGAGGGCTGTATGTGAACGGTAATAACGAGCCCGTTTCCGCCTTTGAAGTGCTGCCTGTGCGCACGTCCAAGGAGGATATGGAAAAGTACTGCGCCATTTTCAAGCGGGTGCTGACCGGCGAAGACGCCCAGAACCTGCTCACCATCGATTTCACCCCGGAACAGGTGATTTCCGGGGAGGAATATGGCCTTTTGACGGAACTGAAGGATTGTGCCATCCATAACGATGAACTGACAGATGCCTTCTTTGAAAAGGTGTGTGCCTGCCTTCCCAAATCGGAGGAGCAGCATCATTTGATCCTGCTGATGCACGATGCATGCGATATTCGCCATCATAACAGCGACGGCAGTGATGACGAGGGCCTTTCCGATACCATTTTCCATTATATCCTGGCGGCTGTATGCCCGGTGAAAAGGAACAAAGCGGCCCTTTGCTATGACGCCGGGGAAAACCTGTTCACCAGCCGGGACGGCGAATGGGTGGCCGGCATGCCGGAAATGGGGCTGATGTTCCCGGCGCTGGAAGACGGTGCGCCCAATATCTATAACGCCATCTGCTACACCCATAAGGCGGACGGCACCCAGGAAGCGTTCATTGAAACCATGTTCGGCGCTCAGCCCCCTGTGCCCAATACCGTGCAGCGGGAGGATTTCCAGGCCCTGCTCAATGAAACGCTGGGCAATGAATGCAGCCTGGAAGTGGTGCAAACCATCCATGAACAGGTGATGGAGCGCATTGAAGAAAAGAAGGCCGATAAGGAAGATCCTGCGCCTGCCCGGATTGATAAAAGGGAAGTGACGGCCGTATTGGAAGACTGCGGCGTGACGGAAGAAAGAAGGGCGGCCTTCGAGCAGAAATTTGACGAAGAATTCGGTCTTTCCGGCATGGTGAACGCCGTGGCCGTTTCCAGCCCAAAGCAGTTCCAGCTGAAAACCCCGGACGTGGTGATCAAAGTGTCCCCCAGCCGGACGGATTTGGTGGAAACCCGCATCATCGACGGCCATCCCTACATCCTCATCCGGGCGGAAGAGGGTGTGGAAGTGAACGGCGTGAACGTGCGCATTTAAGGATGAAAGCATGCAGCTGAAACTTCTTTTGCCCTCCGATGCATTGTGGCAGGAAACCATTCGCTATGCCCGCAGCGGCCCCTGGAAAGCAGGGCATGCATTGGCGCTGCAAATGGAAAACGGAGCATTTGAGGAATGGGAACGGGTGCTGGCGGCGGTGGAGGGGCAGGAAATCTGCGGCTATTGCACCGTGGCGAAAACGGATTGTATCCCAGGCTTGCCCTATACGCCGTATATCGGTTTTGTCTTTGTGGATGAAAAGCACCGGGGCAGGCGGCTCAGTCAGCGCATGATTGATTTTGCGGCGGAATATGTGAAAAGCATCGGCTTTTCTTCGGTGTATCTCATCAGCGACCACGTTGGCTTGTATGAAAAATACGGTTTTTATGTGATTGACCGGCAGAGGGCGCCTTGGGGCGCAGAAGAGAGCATATTTTGCCGGCAGCTGAATGTGCAGGAAAATCCGGGCTGATCCGCAAAAATCCCTTGATTTTTCTATATTTGTTCGCTATAATAAGCAGGTACATACGGCAATGCATGGGAAAAACACCCTCCCGCTTCACAGAAAGCGCATCCACGGCTGAAAGATGCGCACAGGAAGGGAATCCCGCCCATGGGCCAGCGGCTTAATCCCCGCCGGGTTGCTCCCGATACAGGGCATGAAAGCCGGGCGTTTTCTGATAACGCCAAGCAAGGTGGTACCGCGAAGCATGCCTTCGTCCCTGCAAGGACGAGGGCTTCATTTTTTGGAGGGATGTATTATGGCCAAGGAAAAGAAACAGGAATTTGTACAGCACATCACACCCCGGGACGAAAATTTCTCCCAGTGGTATACCGATGTGGTGACCCAGACCGATTTGATGGACTATACCCCTGTCCGCGGCTGCATGGCGCTCAAGCCCTACGGCAACCGCATCTGGGAACTGATTCACGACCAGCTGGACGGTATGTTCAAGGAAACCGGCCACGAAAACGTGTCCATGCCCATGCTGATTCCCGAATCCCTGCTGCTCAAGGAAGCTGACCATGTAGAAGGCTTTGCTCCCGAAGTGGCATGGGTTACCCAGGGCGGCAATGAACCTTTGCAGGAACGCCTGGCCGTTCGTCCCACCAGCGAAACCATTTTCTGCACCATGTTCTCCAAGTGGGTGCAGTCCTACCGTGACCTGCCCCTGAAATACAACCAGTGGTGCTCTGTCATGCGCTGGGAAAAGACCACCCGTCCCTTCCTGCGCACGGCAGAATTCTGGTGGCAGGAAGGCCACACTGTGCATGCTACTGCCGAAGAAGCCGAAGAAGAAACCCAGCTGATGCTGAACGTGTACCAGAAGTTCTGCCAGGAAAACCTGGCCATCCCGGTGTATGCCGGCCGCAAAAGCGACAAGGAAAAGTTTGCCGGTGCCCGGGCTACCTACTCCGTGGAAGCCATGATGCAGGACGGCAAAGCCCTGCAGGCCGGCACTTCCCACAACTTCGGCACCAACTTCTCCGTGCCCTTTGAAGTGCAGTATCTGTCCAAGGAAGGCAAGCTGGAATACTGCCACGAAACCAGCTGGGGTGTGTCCACCCGCCTCATCGGTGCCATCATCATGACTCATGGCGACGAACGCGGCCTGAAGCTGCCCCCCATGATCGCCCCCTATCAGGTGGTCATTCTGCCCATCGCTGCTCACAAGGGCGGCGTGATGGAAAAGTGCGACGAAGTGTTCGCCAGCCTGAAAGCTGCCGGTATCCGCGTGAAGCTGGATGACCGGGACAATGTGTCCCCCGGCTGGAAGTTCAACGAATGGGAACTGAAGGGCGTGCCCGTCCGCGTGGAAATGGGCCCCCGGGACATCGAAAACGGTGTGGCCACCGTCATGCGCCGCGACACCTTCGAAAAGACCACCATTCCGCTTAGCAACCTGGCTGAAGGCATCAAGGAACTGCTCGCTGACATTCAGCAGAACATGTACAAGCTGGCGGATGAATTCCGGCTCAGCCACACCAAGGACGTCTTCACCTATGACGAACTGAAGGAACAGGTGAACGGCGGCTATGCCCGGGCTATGTGGTGCGGCGACCGTGCCTGCGAAGACAAGATCAAGGAAGAAACCGGCGCTACCAGCCGTAACATGCCCTTCGACCAGACCCCCATCGGCGATACCTGCGTCTGCTGCGGCAAGAAGGCCGACAAGGTGATGTATTTCGCCAAGGCCTATTGATTGTGTGATAAACGGTACAGGGGACGATGCGTCCCCTGTACCCCTGCACCCATCCTGCGACGGGCAAGGGGATATGCCATACTGTTTTCCGCATGCTGCCCGGAGGTGCGAATTTGTGTATCCACGGGCCCAATGAAAACAAGAAAAAACCGGCTGGGAAGATAAACATTCCCGCCGGTTATTTTAATTTTGCTTCTATGTCAGAGGGTGACGGTCAGGCCGTCAAAGGCGATTTCGTAACCGTTATTTGCAGAGAAGGCAGCCAGTTCCTCGTGCAGAGGCATGCCCTCATGGGAAATATGGGTGGCGAAAATGCGGCAGTGGGGCTTCAGACAGCCGATGCTTTTCAGCCGGTTGATTTCTGTGATCACTTCATCGGCACAAAGATGCCCGCCGCCTTTGGTGCCGGGGCCGTAGGTGTGGTCGATGGCCATGGCATCCAATTGCAGGCCGCGTTTCCGGAACAAGGCAAGTGCCTTTTCGGTGAACTGCATGGTGTCGGTGGCATAAAGGAAAGCGGTGTTTCCTTCTTCAATGACCCACAGAAGAGAGCCGTCCCGGGGATCATGGTTGCTTTCCACGGCGGTGATGCGGCGATGCCCCAGGGTGACTGTGTCTCCATGGTGCAGGGGATGGGGGCTCAGGTTCAGCCGCTTTTGCCACAGTGGGTTCTCCAGTGTGGCACCGTTTTCTTCCATGCCCAGACGTTCGGACATGTGGCGCATGGTTTCGGGAGATGCGCAGAGGGCCAGCGGAAGGGTGTCTATGGTGGCATAATCGGAGATGCGGGTGATGAGATGGGCGGCATCAAAATGATCGGAGTGGGAGTGGGTTTGCAGCCAATAACGGATGCGGCTCACATCGATGCCAAAGGCAAAGGCAGCTGACATCAGATCCGGCCCCAGGTCGATGAGCAGATCATCGTCGATCAGCAGGCTGGAGCGGCGGCGATGATCCTTTCCGCCTTTTTCCCATGCCATCCGGCAGGCTGCACATCGGCAAAAGACCAGGGGACAGGCGGTGGCCGCAGCGGTGCCCAAAAAGGTGAGTTTCATTTGTATTCCTCCATGAAGGGCTGCGGAAGCATTACCACCGGGTCATGTTCCGGTGGAATTTTTCTGTGTAGGCCTTTTTCAGCTCTTCTTCTGTGATGCCGTAGCAGTTCATGATATCGCAAAAGTACATCAGCACATCCGCCATTTCTTCCACAAAATCGTGACGGGTGGATGTATCCTGCATAATGCGGTTCGGCCCCTGCTTTTTCACGATGTCGATCATTTCACCCAGCTCCGCAATCAGCCACAGAAGCTTGCTTTTGCCGGTTTCAGGGCAGATGTGCTCCCATTTGTCTTTGTATTTTTCCTGCAACTGGTTTTGCATTTCCAGCATTTCCTGCACGGTGAAATGTTCCATAAAGCACCTCAAATCTGTTCTGTTTCGTCTTCCGTCAGCACCCGGATGCCGTTTTGCTGAAAGAGGGAAGCGGTAATGCCGTTGCCCTCCGTCAGGGTGCCGGAAAAGGTGCCGTCATAAATGATGCCCTTGCCGCAGGAGGGGCTGCGGGCTTTCAGAATGGCTGCATCGCAGGAAAGCAGATCATATAGATGCAACGCTTCCTGGGCTCCTTTGGTGTATTCGCAGGTGACGTCTGCGCCATCTCTGCGGATCACTTTTTCTCCCTGTATCTCTGCAGGCAAACGGGGGGTGCATAAGCCTCCCAGCTGTTCCGGGCAGACGGGAATGAGGGTGTGCCTGTCTTTCAGGCAAAGCACTCGCTCATCGGCCTTGCTTTTGCCGTCATAGCGGCAGCTGCACCCCAGCAGACAGGCACTGACCATGATTTTCATAAACAATCCGTCCTTTTTCAACAAACACGGGCACACTGTCTGTGATTCATTGACAGTAAATCCCGAGGATGTTTTCTTTGGGAGAGCGCGAGAGGGTATTTCTTTTTCATAAAAGAAATACCCTCTCGCAATATCTTAAACCCTTACGCAATTTCCAGTGCGATCTCCATCATCTGGGTGAAGGTGGTGCGCACTTCGTCAGGGGTGAGGCTTTCGCCGGTGAAGGGGTTATCGGAAATGGTGAGCAGGGCCAGGGCATTCTTGCCTGCCTTGGCAGCGTTCAGATACAGGGCATAGGCCTCCATTTCGATGGCCAGCACGTTCAGGTCCCGCAGCACGGCGGCGGGGGAGGGCTGGGTTTCGTCGTAGAAAGTATCGGTGGAATAGATGGGGCCCACGGGCATGGTGACCCCCATTTTCCGGGCCACGGCCACGGCCTTTTCCAGCAATTCAAAGGAGCAGCAGGGGGCCATGTTGCCCTTGAAGCCAAACTGGGCACCGTAATTGCTGTTGGAATAGGCGCTCATGCCGGCCACGATGCTGCGTACCTTCAGGGCAGGGTTCAAAAGCCCTGCGCTGCCCACGCGGATGATGTTTTCCACGCCGAAGGAATTGTAAAGCTCGTGGGAGTAAATGCCGATGGAGGGCATGCCCATGCCGCTGGCCATGACGGATACTTCCTTGCCCTTATAGGAGCCGGTGTAGCCCTGAATGCCCCGGACGTTGTTGACCAGCTTTGCATTTTCCAGATAGGTTTCGGCAATGAACTTGGCCCGCAGGGGATCGCCGGGCATGAGAACGGTTTTGGCAAAATCGCCGGGATTGGCAGTGTTGTGCAGGGTTGCCATGGGATGTACCTCCTTTTATTTGGTGCCGGTGGAGCCAATGCCGCCCCGGCTTTCGTCCGTCATATGGGAAACGGTGACCAGCTCCACAGCGGGCATTTTTTCCATGATACGGAACTGGCAGATGCGGTCGCCCTTTTCGATGCGGGCGTCCCGGGTGGCCAGGGCCACAAAGTACCAGATGTCATCCTCGCCGCAATAGCTTTCGTCCACCACGCCCACGCTGTTGACCATCAGAATGCCCCACTTTTTGAAGGTGGAGGAGCGGGGAGCCACATGGGCTTCATAGCCTTTGGGCAGCTTCATGGAAACACCCAGAGAAATGGGCCGGTATTCCCCCTTTTTCATTTCCACGGTTTCTGCGGCGCGCAGGTCGAGCCAGTCGCCGGCGGGGATTTTTTCGATGGGGGGCAGGTCGGTGTGGTATTTGATGAAAATCTGCATGCTTATTCCTCCGAAATTTCATCCAGCGTGAGGGAGAAACCGGGCACGAACTGGACAATGAAATCCTGCACTTCGGGCAGGTCGATCTTGTCCAGGCTCTTTTTCACGGATTTTCCGGCCTTGCCGAATTCTTTGTTGCCGCTCTTTTTTTCTTCCATGCATTTCACATAGGCGCTGATTTTGTCGGCAGCCTTGACGATGCGCCATTCCATGGTGGTTTCGTCGTGGGCGATGAGCGGGGAGAAATCCTCCTTCAGATCATCGGGCAGCATGGAAAGCAGCTTGTCCGCCGCCATTTCTTCCAGCTTGCCGTATTCTTCCCGCAGGGCAGGATTGGAATGCTTGATGGGGGTGGGCATGTCCCCGGTGATCACCTCCGGGGCATCGTGGTACATGGCCAGGGCCATGATGAAATTGGGGTCATAGGTGCGATTGTAGCGCCGGCGGCCGATGAGGGCAATGCCGTGGGCGATCATGGCGGTTTGCCCGGCATGCTCCAGATCATTTTCCGGAAGGGTATTGCGCATCAGGCCCCAGCGCTGAATGAAGCGCATCCGGGAAATATATGCGAAAAAATGGTGTTCCATTTTTGTATTCTCCTTGACAAATGATGTGTGTATTCCGTATAATCTACATGTGCATCCGCTGGGGGCGTCATCGGAAGATGGCTGAGATAGAACCCTTAGAACCTGTGTAGATCATCCTACCGAAGGGAAGCGGCACGCAAAGATGATTTTGCGTCATACCGTTTCCCACACGCCTGATCAGCGTGTGGGTTTTTGTATGCCGGATGCAACAGAAAAGGAGGTTG
>JAFSBN010000242.1 GCA_017437265.1 Clostridia bacterium | reverse complement strand
GGCCGGCGGCGTACCGCCGCCAACCGGATGCAAAGCATCCGGGGAAAACGAGAAAAAACCGGCAGGAAAGTTAACTTTCCTGACCGGCTTTTTTCTTCGTTTTCATTGTGCCCGTGGTGCTGTTTCTGTTCGTTCCTCAACTTTCATGCGGAAACAATTCTGTTTGATACGATTGTGTATCGCACACTGGGTCCAGGGCCAATGGCCCTGGTGCGGGGTACAGGGGCCGCACAGGCCCCTGCTTCGTTCGGCCACACAGCCGTTCGTCCGTTTTATTCCGGGAAATAGGCAGCGATATCCACCGCTTCTCCGTCCCGGTACAGGGTAAGGCAGAGGATGTTTTCCCCCTCATAGGGCACAAAGCCTGCGGCGGTGCCGAGCACAGCGCCTTTTTTCACTTGCTGGCCGGTTTGCACATGGCCGGGCAATATGCCCTTGTACCGCAGTGAAAATGCATCGTTTTCCAGATAGAGCGCATTCCCTTCCCAGCGGATGCGGCCGTCAAAGGCAGCAGTGATTTGTTCCTCCGGGGCGGTTTCCAGATCGGTGGAGGGATGAAAGCGGAGCAGATGGTAAGTGTCGAAAAAGACGGGTTCCGTGGAAAAGGGGCGGATGATTTTTCCTGCTGCCGGTCGCTGGAAAAAGAGGGGAGCGGGGGATGAAGTCACATCCTGAAGCCTTTGGCTTTGGTTCATTTGGGCAGGGGAGGCATCCGGAGCGGGGGCGGTGCGGGTCCACAGGGCAGATAGCAGGATGACCGCTGCGCATAAAAGCGCCAGCATATAATGTCCGGCGCTTTGAAAAAGTGCTTTCATTTTTTTCTTCATGGGTGGATCTCCTTCTGCATTTTTCATTAGTGTGTCATGTTTATACCGGTGTTATACGTGGCCGGCCGGCGGGGGTGAAGCGGTAAAAGCCGATCAGGTTGCCGGGGTTATTGCGGCGGTAGATATCCATGGCCTTTTGCATATCCTTCATGTCGAACTGGATGGACAGGCCGCAGCCCACCTGAATTTCCCGGGGGGTGGAGATAATCCGGGCAGCGATGCCGCCCCGGCGCAGGGCGCTGTCGAAACGGAACACCTGCTGCCGGGAACGGAACGCAGCGATGCCAAATGTTTCTTCCATCGGTCATCAGCCTCCTTTCTTTCTCATATATTCTATGGAAAAAGAATACGTCAGGTGCAGGAGGAAGATATGATCTATCTGGATAATGCAGCCACCAGTTTTCCCAAGCCGCCGGAGGTTTTGCAGGCGGTAAAGGGCGTAATGGAGAAAATTGCCGGCAATCCCGGCCGGGGCGGCCATCCGGGAGCATTGGCCGGCGGCCGCATTCTGGAGCGCTGCCGGGAGCAGGCTGCCATGATGCTGGGGGCGGAGGGGACGGAAAACATCATTTTCACCTTCAACGGCACCGACGCTGTGAACCTTGCTCTGAAAGGCTTTTTGCATCAGGGGGATGAGGTGATCGTGTCCCATCAGGAGCATAATGCGGTCATGCGGCCGCTGATGGGGCTGCAGGATGGGGGACAGATCAGGGTAAGGATGGCGGAGCCGGATGCCAAAGGCGTGCTTTCCCCGGAAAGCATCACCCATCAAATCAACAGCAAAACAGCCCTGGTTGTGATCAACCATGCCAGCAACGTGACCGGCTGCATCCAGCCTTTGCAGCCATTGATTGCAGCGGCCCACAAAATGGGGGTGCCGGTATTGGTGGATGCGGCACAGACGGCAGGCACGGAAAGGCTGGATCATTTGCAGGCAGATATGATCGCCATGCCCGGGCATAAAGGGCTGCTGGGGCCCATGGGCACGGGGATTTTGTATGTGGCGTCCCATCTGGATATGCATCCTGTCCGGGAGGGGGGCACGGGCTCTGCCTCCGAAAGCCTGCGCCAGCCGGGCATGCTGCCGGATCTGATGGAAAGCGGCACCCATAACCTGCCGGGCATTGCCGGGCTGTGCCAGGGGATGAAGTTTGTGCAGTGCTTCCGGGAGGAAATCAGGGAATACGAACGGGCGCTGGCCAGGCGGCTGGAAGAAAAGCTGCGGAACATGGCCCATGTGCAGGTAATGGGGGCGGCGGATGTGGAAAAGGCGGCCATTGTCAGCTTCAATCTTCTGGGAAAGGATCCTTCCTTTGTGACGGATACACTGGTGAAGGCAGGCTTTGCCCTGCGGGGCGGGCTGCACTGTGCGCCGGCTATCCATGCCTTTCATGGCACAAAGGGAGCGGTGCGGGTGAGCCCCGGGCTGTATAATACCGAAAAGGAAATGGACGCATTGGCAGACGAAGTGAGCAAAATACAATAAAAGAACAATTTTTTCAAAACAGGCAGGAATTTGGGCGTGGGGCAAAGAATTTTCTCTCTTTGGAGAACCATACTGTTCCTGAGGGGGAAAAGAAATGCAGCGTTTTCTGAACAAGCTCAAAGGGAATGAGCCGGTGATCGGCTATGTGTATATTGTATTGGGGTGTGCCATTGGCGGCGCAGCGTATCCCTTGTTTCTGGTGCCAAACGGCATTGCTCCCGGCGGTCTGACGGGCGTGGCTACGGTGCTCAATTACCTGTTCGGTGCCCCGGTGGGCCTGACCAGCATGCTTTTGAACGTGCCCTTGTTTCTGATGGGGTATAAGCTGCTGGGAAGCGGCTTTGCCTTCCGGTCGTTGATCGCCACGGTGCTTTTTTCTCTGTTTATTGACTTGTTCAAGTTCCCGCCGCTGACGGACGATGTGCTGCTGGCCGCCGTGTATGGCGCGATCATGCTGGGGGTGGGTCTGGGGCTGATTCTCCGGGGCGGTGCCACCACCGGCGGCTCGGATATGATCGCCAAGCTGGTGAACCACCGGCTGCCGTTTGTGACGGTGGGGCTGGTGATTATGCTGGTGGACTGTCTGGTGATTGTGCTGGCGGCCTTCACCATGAGCACAAGGGCGGCGCTTTATTCCCTGATCTGCATTTTCGTCAGTGCCAAGGTGATCGATTTGGTGCTGGCGGGCATGGGCTCGGCCAAGATGTGCTTTGTGGTAAGCGGTGAAAGCGAAAAAATCTGCAGCCGCATTATGGAAGAAATGGAGCGGGGCGTAACCATCCTGCCTGCTATCGGCGGCTATACCGGCCGGGAAACCCAGGCCCTGATCAGCGTGGTGGATCAGAAAGAGGTGGTAACGCTCAAGCGCATTGTCCGGGAAACGGATAAGCGGGCCTTTATGTTTATCACCGACACCCACGAAACGCTGGGCGAAGGCTTTCACAGCCTGGAAGAAAAAGACTGATTTTTGAGCATATCCTGCTCTTTTCCTGTTTCTTCCTTGTGGAGGCATCTGTTCTGTGGTACAATCAACCGGTTGGCATTATCAAATGTGAAAGGCGGATTTGCGTATGTATAAAACCGGTATTGCCCGCACCTGTGTGCTGGTATTGCTGTTTCTGTTTTTTACGCTGGCAGTGATGAATGTGGATGTGCAGGCGATTGGCCCGGAAGGCAGCGAAGTGGGCTTTGCGTTCATTAACGGCCCGGTGCACGATGCATTGCCCTACAGCGACTTTTTCTACAAGCTGACCACTTTCCTGGGGTATCTGGCGCTGCTGGCCGTGCTGGGCTATGGGGCGCTGGGGGTAATGCAGCTTGTAAAGCGCCGCAGCCTGAAAAAGGTGGACGGCCAGCTGATTCTCCTGGGTGCATATTTCGTGCTGGTGCTTGCATGCTATGTGGTGTTTGAAAAGCTGCCCATCAATTATCGGCCGGTGATTCTGGACGAAGGGCTGGAGGCCAGCTATCCCTCCTCCCACACCATGCTGGCCCTGTGCGTGTTTGGTGCCATGATGGTGCCTTATCCTCAGCTGATTTCGCAGGAAAAGCTGGGATATGTACGGACGGCTGCCGGTGTGCTGATGGTGGTGTCCGTGGCGGGCCGGCTGCTTTCCGGCGTGCACTGGCTGACGGATATTGTGGGTGCGGTGCTTTTGAACGCAGCGCTTCTGTCCTGCTATATGGCGGCGCTTTCCATCATGGCTCATAAGCAGAACGGAAAAAAAGCTTGACAATTTAACATAATCAGCCTATAATTCGGAAACAACAGCATTGTGCGCTGCGGAACTGTTTGTTACGCAGCGTTTTTCATTCGAAGGAGGAGTTTCGATGGGTTTACAGGAAACGTTCGGCAGCATGGTATTCAATGATGACGTCATGCGTCAGCGGCTGCCCAAGGAAACCTACCGTGCCCTGCACCGCACCATTGCCGAAGGCAAAAGCCTGAATATGGAAGTGGCAAGCGTAGTGGCCAACACCATGAAGGACTGGGCCATTGAAAAGGGCGCCACCCATTATACCCACTGGTTCCAGCCCATGACAGGCATCACCGCCGAAAAGCACGATTCCTTCCTTTCTCCCGTGGAGGGCGGCCGTGCTATTATGGAATTTGGCGGCAAGGAGCTGGTGAAGGGCGAGTCCGACGCTTCTTCTTTCCCTTCCGGCGGTCTCCGTGCCACCTTTGAAGCCCGTGGCTATACTGCCTGGGACCCCACTTCCTATGCCTTTATCAAGGATCATACCCTCTATATCCCCACCGCATTTTGCAGCTGGGGCGGCCATGCGCTGGATAAAAAAACGCCTCTGCTGCGTTCCATGGAGGCCCTGAACCGGCAGGCTAAGCGCATCCTGAAGCTTTTTGGCCATACGGATGTAAAAAGGGTTACCGCCACCGTGGGCCCGGAACAGGAGTATTTCCTGATCGACAGGGAATTGTACCGCCAGCGCAAGGATCTGATGTACACCGGCCGCACCCTCTTTGGCACCCGTCCTCCCAAAGGCCAGGAGCTGGACGACCATTACTACGGC
>JAFSBN010000241.1 GCA_017437265.1 Clostridia bacterium | reverse complement strand
GGGGTGATACCCCTGCCGCGGGGTACAGGGGCTGCGTAAGCCCCTGCCTCGTAATGGGGGGTACAGAGGCCGCATAGACCTCTGTCTTCCGTTTTACCTCAGGGTACAGAGACAGACATTATTCGTCCAAAGAACGGTCTTTCATAAGTTCGTCGTTAATTTCCTGCAGCCGTGCCTGAACGGCCTTGAATTCCTTGTCCAGCCCAGCCAGTTCATCGTGATGAGGCTTCAGCAGTTCAGCCAGCTTGGCGTCCCGTTCTTTTCTTTCCCGGCGCACTGGATGCGGTTATTGATTTCAGAGGAACGGTCCACCTGCACCGTGCCCTGAACGCTTACCACGCCTTCCACTTCCAGCTGCAGCTTCTTTGCCTCTTCCACTGTTTATTTGCACCCGCAGGACTGGCAAACGAAAACGCCCTCCTGCTTCAAAAGTTCCGTACTTCCGCACATTTCACAGGTCAATTGTTTCATTGGTAGTGCCTCCAGCCTATTATCTTTTTCCCCTGCAAAAAATATAGCTTATTCCAAGGAAAAAAGCAATATCCGTCATGCAGTCCTTCTCAATACTTTCTGCAATACACCAGCATCCCGCAGCCATAGGGATCATCCTCAGCGCCGAATTCTTCCCGCACATAGGCATACCCGTTCTTTTCCAGCACCCGGACCGAGGCATCATTGCCGCGCATTACACGCCCATACAGCACCTTTACGTCAAAGGAAGACAGGCAATATTGGGTCATGGCAGCCAGCAGCTCCGTGGCATAGCCTTTTCCTGCATGGGCCCTGCAAATGGAAAAGCCCACTTCCACCTCGCCTGATCTTCCTTCCACTTCATTCATCCCTGCATCGCCGATCAATTCACCTGTTTCCTTTGAAACAACCGCCAGCACATAGGGCAGGCGTTTTTTGCATACGCAATCCCTGAAAAAGCAAATGGCCGCCTGGGCTTCTTCCAAATCCTGATAGCTTTCATTGGGCAGCCATTTTTTCACTTCGTCTTCCAGATGGTTTTCGTACAAACGAAGGGCATCCTCCGGTGTGAACGCTCTTACCCTGAGACGCTCCGTTTCAAACGGATATATCCCTCTTTCCTTTTCCACGGCCAGCAATTTGATGCTTGCCCACGCTTCCTGCACGGCCATTTCCAGCATTTGTTCATATTCCTCCGGTGAAAAGAAAAGGAACGCCGTTTCGATGGGCTCATCCGGCACGGTCGGCGCCATGATGGGGATTTTCCTGTTCACCGCTCCCGGCAAAAAGCCCGGTATATCAGGAAAAGGGACGTTTTTCCGAATGATTTTTTCATAGCTGCAGGAAGGATGCTGCTGCACATACGTTTGTTCCAGCCTGTCCACATCCCGGATTCTGGTTCTGCCAAACACTTGTTTCAGGGTATCGTAGGTTTCCGGCAAGCCCTGCAGCTTTTCCGCCATGTCCGGCACTGCTTTCAGGCGGCGAAAACTGGCAGCCACCCGCTTTTCGTCCCTTATCCATCTTTGCCATGCCCTGTCCCCCACCAGATGCAGATAATAGCCCAGGCAAAAGCTGCGCCACAAGGGGGTGGAGGCGTTTTTTACATGCTTCTCAAAAAAGCCCTCCGCATCCACGGTCAGCTTGCTTTTCCCCTGCATGAAATGGGTCTGCTCCCGGGGCGGTATATAGCTTGTCCAGTCTTCATTTTCCTGGTTGCAATCGGGGGCAACGCTGCCGATAACGAACCAGGTTTCATCCACATCCAGCCCTTTTTTCAGTATCATGTCCGCCATGCGGGTATGGGTGATCCAGTTGGCCATTGTTCCTCCTGAAAAGCCGCAAGGAAATCCCCTGCGGCTTTCTTGTGTTTTATTGTTTTTCCAATACGCCGGTATACTGAATGCAGCACAGGGATTTGGCTGTATCCAGTTCTATTTTTCCGTCTGCACAGGAAACAACAGCATCCAGCCGCTGGGGGCCGTTCAGGTTCCTTGCCACCAGATGCATTTTTCCTTCTTTCCAGCCGTATTTTGCCGCCCAGATATTGGCCGTTTCACTAAAGATACCGGGATTCATGGGGAACAAAACAGGCTGTTCCTTCCCGGCCAATATTTCCAGTTCCATATCGGCATCCATCAGGCGGATGCTCAGAACACCCGCTGTTTCCTTTACATAAAGCGTGAATTCCTTGTTTTTGAAAATGCCGCTGGCTTCCCGGCCAGTGCCGTCATCTTTGGGCCATGGGCAGCAAAGCGTATTAAGCTTTTCCTGCAGCGCCTTCTGCTCATCTTCCCCGCCCGGCTCCATATCCGCCGCCGGGAACAGGTATTCATGCATCAGCCGCATTTCCTTGCCCATGTCATCCACACCTGCTGTCACGGCCACCACCATGTCCTTTTCCGGGGAGACCATGCAAATCTGCCCGAAAGCACCGTCCCCGCGATAGCGGTTGCCCCTTGTGCGCCAGAACTGGTAGCCATAGCCCTGATGCCATTCATTTTCCGGATCTTTCTGGCCGTTGGAATTGTCAATCTGGGAAACGGTGGCCTTTTCCAGCCATTCAAGGGGCAGCACCTGCCTGCCCTCCCACATGCCCTTTTGCAAAAGGCACTGGCCGAACCTTGCAATGCTGTCGCTGGTAAGGAACAGGCCCCAGCCGCCGCAGTTCACTTTTTCCGGCGAGCTGCTCCAATAGGGCACCGGAATGCCCAGGGGCACAAACAGCCTTGGGATCAGATAATCCCGCACCGTCTGCCCTGTCACCTTCTGCACCATGCAGGAAACAAGATAGGTGCCGTGACTGTTGTAATGAAAATGGGTGCCCGGCTCTCTGGCATTATCACAGGCCAGCACAGCTTTTGCCCATTCCTGCACACCCTTGCCGGCCACACCATCCGATTCTTCGTTCAAGCCGCTGCCCATGCACAGAAGATGATGCAGCGTTACGCTTTTCAGCCATTCCGACGGGTTTTCCGGGGCATATTCGGAAAGCACCTCCACCACCTTGCTGTCCCACTGCAAAAGCCCTTCCTGCACCGCAAAACCGGCCGCAGCCGAACAGAAGGACTTGCTGAGGGAAAAGAGCATATGGGGTGTCTTGTCATCATAGGGAGCAAAATTGGCCGCCATGGCCAGCTTTCCATGGCGCAGCACCTTCACGCTGTGCAGTTCCACCCCTTGCTTTTCCACCTGTTCCAGATATTGAAGTAGCCCACTGGAAGACAGGCCCACTTCTTCAGGCAATACACTTTCCCAGTTTTTCATATACAAAGCCCCCCTTTTGTGCGGATATCCATTTGTTGCTGCGTCCATTATAACAAAATCGTCCTATCCTTGCAAGCCGCTCACACCCCCAGCCCCTTCCGGAGCATTTCCACCGCCTTTTTCTCCATCCGGGAAACATAGCACGGCAGCTACTGTAAACAATACCCGTTAAGAAACAGCTTCCAACTCACGGAAGCGGAATTTGATGATGATTTGCTTGTCTTCGGTCAGCTCAATACGCTCAATGAGGCTCACAAGCAGTTCCCTGCTGTTGCAGGCAGATGAAAGATACTGCTGCACCAGCTCCCTCGCCCGGTCTTCTGTGGAGATCGGGCTTTCCTTTTGCGCCTCCAGCTGTTTCAGCTTTTCCTCCAAGGCCGTGCGATCCATCTTCACCCGTTTGTAGATGCGCTCAAAGTCGCTGTCCGACAGCAGGCCGCTGAGCCGATCCATGTACATCTTATCCAGATGGGCGGTCAGGTTTTCGATCTTGCCTTGCAGGGCTTGCATCTCCGCTTCTGTGCTGTCCGTTTTCTGCGCTTCCTCCACTGCCTGGGCGGCAATGGGCTGCAGCCTGTCTGGTCGAAGAAAGGCCTGGCACACTTCCTGGACTTTCGCAATCACCGCTTCCGTCACCGTCTGTTCTTTGATGGAGTGGCAGCTGCACACACCGGCTTTGGTGAAGCGCTGGTAGGTACGGCAGACGAAGAACAGCCTTTCCTCTCCGGCGGTGTTGGGACGGTTCATCACCGCCATGGGGTAGCCGCACTCGTGGCAGTGGATCAGCCCCTTCAGCAGGAAGTCATAAGTGCGGCTTCGGGTTTGTTTGCGGCTGTTCACCAGCAGTTGCACCTTGCGGAAGGTCTCCTCGTCGATCAGCGGCTCATGAGTGTTCTTCACCACCACCCAGCTTTCCGGCGGCTGAGCGTGACACTTTTTCGACTTGTAGCTGATCTTCACCGTCCGCCCCTGCACCATGTGGCCGATGTAGGTTTCGTTTTTCAGCATTTCGGTGATCCGCTCCGCCGACCATTGGCCGGAGTATGCCCCCTTGGCACTGAGGGTCAGTCCTGCATAGGTGGCAGGGGTTGGGATGTGCTCCTCGTTCAGCCGGACGGCGATCTGCCGGCAGCTGATGCCCTCCAGGGCCATAGCGAAGATCCGCCGCACCACGGGAGCCACTTCTTCATCGATGACGATCTTGTTTTTCTCCGTGGGGTGCATCTTGTAGCCGTACATGGGCTTGCCGCCGTTGAACTGCCCCTTGCGCTGCTTGTCACGCTTGACGGACTTGATCTTCTTGGAGATGTCCTTGGCGTACATATCATTCATGATGGCACGGAAGGGTGTAATGTCGTTGGCGGTGGACTCCACGCCGGTGTCGATGCCGTCCAGCAGGGAGATGTACCGCACCCGCTTCTCGGGAAAGTACCGCTCCATGTAGTGACCGGTCATGATGTAATCGCGCCCCAGACGGGACAGGTCTTTGGTGATGACCATGTTGACCTTCTTGGCTTCAATGTCTCCAATCATGCGCTGGAAGTCCGGGCGGTCAAAACT
>JAFSBN010000240.1 GCA_017437265.1 Clostridia bacterium | reverse complement strand
CCTGCAAAGATGAACGATGCGGATGCCATCCACGCCATCGCCCAGCAAACCATCCGGGCCATTTATCCCCATTATTACCCGGAAGGAGCGGTGGATTTTTTCCTGCAGCACCACAATCCCAAGGCCATTGCCCGGGATATTCAAAACGGCTGTGTTCATCTATTGTGGAATACGGAAAACCAGCCCATCGGCACCGTTACCATCCGGGAAAATGAAATTCTGCGGCTGTTTGTGCTGCCTGCTTTTCAGGGAAAAGGCTGCGGAAAAATGCTGCTGGACTTCGCCGAAGGAAAAGTTGCTCAGCAATTTGATACCGTTATCGTGGACGCATCCTTCGCCGCCAAAGCCCTGTACCTGAAACGGGGCTACAAGGAAACGGAATACCACCAGATCAAAACACAAAACGGCGATTATCTTTGCTATGATGTGATGCAAAAGCCTTCCATTTGCAACAAGGAGAATGCCCATGATTCCAAACCGTAACGAAGCCCTTCTGCTGCTGCAGGATGCGGAAGCATGCAATCCCGGCCCGTGGGGGGATCATTGCCGCACCGCAGCCCACTGTGCCGAAAAAATCGCATTGGCCTGCAGTATGGAGGGCGAAAAAGCGTATGTATTGGGGCTGCTTCACGATATCGGCCGCAAATTCGGCATCAAGCATCTGGCCCACGTTGCAGACGGCTATCACTACATGGCTGAAATGGGCTATGACGAAGCGGCCAGAATATGCCTGACCCATTCTTTCAGCACAGGCAATCTTCAGGATTATATTGGCAAAAACGATGTGGACGAAGAGGAATATGCCTTTTTGCAATCCATGCTGGCTAAAACACCCATGGATGACTATGACCGCTTGATCCAGCTTTGCGATGCATTGGCCGGCAGCGGAAAGGTGCTGGATATCGAAGAACGCATGGGGGATGTGAAGCGCCGCTACGGCTTTTATCCCCCGGAGAAATGGGCGAAGAATATGGAATTGAAGCAATATTTTGAAGAAAAAAGCGGACAGGATATCTATTTCATCACGGAAAAAGCTACTTTTGCGTTGTAAGTATTCAGCAGGGGCATGTGCGATCAAGTTGCCATAGCCTTAAACGAATGGCCGCCCTTGTATAAAGGGGAGGAACGACGTAGCCATGACAGAGGGAGTGCAATCCCCCAGTCTGCTGCGCAGCCAGCCCCCTTTGCACAAAGGGGCCTTTTTTACACTTCATCCGTCCGCCTGCGGCGGTTTTTGTTTCAGGCACCGGGGCAGGGGCGACGAGGCAGGGGCCTGTGCGGCCCCTGTACCCCGCAGCAGGGAGTTCCTCCCTGCACTCCCTTTGCGATGCAACAGAATGATCATACATACGTTGCTCCGCACGAAAATCGCATGAGCAAATGATACAAAAGGAAAAACAAATTATCACAACGCAAACAATTGAGGAAGTCCACGGGCATAACGAAAATGAGAACACGCCGGGAGGAAAGTTTACTTTCCCTACCGGTGTGTTCCCGTTTTCCCCGGAT
>JAFSBN010000239.1 GCA_017437265.1 Clostridia bacterium | reverse complement strand
GCTTTTTCGGGGTTGTATTCATACTGGAAGGCGTTTTCGTTATACATCCAGGTATCGGCAGGGAAGGGGGTGTTGGTGCGGGTGGCCATGCCGGAATATACGTTATTGCAGATGGAATCAATATCGATGGCGTAGCGCACGGCCTGACGCACCTTTTCATCATCCAGGGGGAAAGCGATTTTGTTGCTGTTCATCAAAAGTGTTTCCAGCTGCCGGGTGCGGTAGGTGATGTTCAGGTTGGCAATACCGGTGCGGTATTGCCCGGCGGTGGCGGCGCGGGTGATGGCGGCATCCACACGGTTGAATTCGTATTCGTCGATCAGTTCCCGGTTGGTGGGCTTGAAGGTGACATTGATGCGCTTGACATAAGGGGTATCGTTATGCCAGTTTTCATTGGCGGAAAGGAACAGATAATTGCCGGGGGAGAAGGAGTTCACCTTGTAGGGGCCGCTGCCAACGGGCATATCTGCCTGCACCTGGGAGGCGGGAAGAACAGGAAAGGTGAGGGCGTAATAGGAGCCAAGGTAGGATCTGTTCATTTTCAGGATGAGGGAAGAGGCATCGTTTGCCGAGGCTTCGGTGATGATATATTTCAGCTGGGCGTACTGGCCCTGGCCTTCGTTGGCCAGACGCAGAATTTCGTTAATGGTGGCCACCACGTCATAAGCCGTTACCGGGCTTCCGTCATGGAAATAGGCATCATTGCGCAGGGTGATATGCCAGGTTTTTCCTTCGATGGAGCAGCTTTGGGCCAGGCATTCGTCGTGCTTGTATTCATCGTCCAGCAGATACAGCCCTTCATAGATCAGGGCGGTGAGGGACTGGAATTCCCTCTCTTCCGCCGTAAGGGGATTGAGACGGAAGGTTTTGGCAGAAATCATGCCAAGGGTCAGCTCTTCATCCATGGCACGGGCAGGAACAGCTCCTGCAAGGAAGCACAGAACTAGCATGATGCTTGCAAACTTAGTAATGATGCTGCTGATAGATCGCATAGGCTTCCAATACCTTTCTGGCATAATATTTGGTATCGTCCAGGGGGATTTCGTCGATGGTGAGGGTTTTGCCGTCGGAGGAAAATTTCTGCAGCCAGCTGTTGACATTGCCCCAACCGGCATGATAGGCGCAGGCGGTGAGTATGGGATCGCCGTCATATTTGTCGCTGATGTATTTCAGCAGATAGCAGCCCATTTTGATGGCGTTTTCCGGTTGATAGATGGCGTCAAAATCTGTGGATGATATGCCGAATTTGGGGGCAATCCATTCAAAGGAATCGGGCATGAACTGCATCAGCCCCCGCGCGCCTTTATTGCTGACGGCGTAGGGGTCATAGTCGCTTTCCCGCTTGATCACGGCGGCAACGAAGGCGGGGTCAATATTATTGACGGCGGCATAATAGCGGATCTCGTCTTCATAAAGCACTTTATGCCGGGCAATTTCCTGCTGCCAGGCACGCTCGCTGGCGGCCCTTTCTTTCAGCAGGCTGTTCAGGCTGTCCTGTGCATTGACGGAAGAAATGACGGTGATCAGCAGCACAACAGCCAAAACACCCAGGGTGATCCACTGAGCAGTGGAAAAGAGCGGGTGTTTTTTCTTTTTGCGCTTGTTTTGAGGATGCGCTTTTTGCTGCACGGTTTTTGCGGCCACCTGCGCTGCCTGCCGGGGATGGGGAATGTTACTTGCCCTTTCGGAGCGGCGGTTGCGCTGGGGCTGCTGATAAGGGCCCTGCTGCATGGAGGGCGGTGGGGGAAATGTGTTCAAAACGGTTCTCCTTTACGGATGAGATAGGCGAAGCAGGGTTTCCTGCCACATGGATACAACGATGGCAGCGCTTTCTTCCCTGCTTCCGTCTGTGCGGATTATGCGGTGAGACAGCCTGGCTTTTTTCAGCGTGGGCCACTGGGAGCGGATCTTTTCCAGGGCGTCTTTGCGGGATATGCCGTCCCTTTCCATCAGCCGCTGTATCTGCACCTTCTGCGGTACATAAGCGCACCATACTTCCCGGCAGCTTTTTTCCAGTCCGCATTCATAAAGCAGCGGCACGGAATAGATGGCGGGGCCGGGAATGAGGGAAAGCAGCCGTTCGCATTCTTCAATGATGATGGGATGGAGGATGCTGTTGAGCAGCCGGCGCTTTTCTTCGGAAGAAAAAACAATTTCTCCAAGGGCTTTTCGGTTCAGCCGCTCTCCCTCAAAAATGCCGTCGCCAAAGGCAGCGCGAAGGGCAGGCAGGGCGGGACCGTGATCGGCGGTAACACAGCGGGATACCACATCCGCATCCACAACAGGCGCACCGATGGCGGAAAGGGCATCGGTCAGGTTGGTTTTGCCGCAGGCGATGCCGCCGGTGAGGCCGATGATATAATTGCTCATTTGGTCACGTACCAGCTTTCGCCGTATTTCACCTCTGCCACCAGCGGCACAGCCAGCTGCACCACCTGTTCCATGCAATCCTTCAGCAGATTGCATACGGCTTCCACTTCGTTTTCCGGGGCTTCGATGATCAGTTCGTCGTGCACCTGCAAAATCAGCCGGGCGGCAAAATTTCCTTCCTTGAGGGCGTTGAAAACCTTCACCATGGACAGCTTGATGATATCGGCCGCCGTGCCCTGAACAGGAGTATTCATGGCGGCACGCTCGCCGAAGTTCCGGGTGTTGGCATTGGAGGCTTTCAGCTCCGGCAGATTGCGCCGCCGGCCCATCATGGTGGTGGAATAGCCCATGTCATAGCCGGTTTTCACGGCGTCGTCCATAAAACGTTTGATGCCGGGGTAGCGGGCAAAATAGCGGGCAATAAAAGCGGCGGCTTCTTTTCTGGAAATGCCGATGTTCCGGGAAAGACCGAAATCGCTGATGCCGTATACAAGGCCGAAGTTCACCGCTTTTGCATCGGAACGCATAGCAGGGGTCACTTCCTCCATGGGCACTTCAAATACTTCTGCAGCGGTGCGGGTGTGGATATCCTGATTTTTTTGGAAAGCATCCACCATGGCATGGTCCTGGGAAAATGGGCCAGCACACGCAATTCGATCTGGGAATAGTCGGCATCGACGAGCACATGCCCGGGCTTTGCAACAAACGCCCGGCGGATTTCCCGGCCCATTTCGGTGCGGACGGGGATATTCTGCAAATTGGGCTCGCTGGAGGAAATGCGGCCGGTGGCAGTACCGGTCTGGTCGAAAGAAGAATGGACACGGCCGGCTTTGTCCGTTTTGCGGATGAGGGCGTCGATATAGGTGCTGTTGAGCTTGACCACCTGGCGATACTTCAATATGGCGTCAATGGCGGGGTGCATATCCCGCAGATTTTCCAGGGTGTCCGCATCGGTGGAATAGCCGGATTTGGTCTTTTTGCCGGCGGGCAGGGAAAGTGTTTCAAAAAGCACCTTGCCCAGCTGCTGGGGGCTGTTGAGATTAAAACCGGAAACGCCGGTCAGGGCGTACACCTGGTTTTTCAGAATTTCCGTTTGTTCTGTGAAGCTGCGACCCAGCTCTTCCAGCACTCCGGTATCCACCTGAAAGCCTTCCTGTTCCATGGAAAAAAGCACTTCCGTCAGCGGCATTTCCAGATTTTCCATCAGGTTCAGCATGCCCATTTGGGAAAGCTGTGCCTTTTGCTGTATGGAAAGGGAAAGCACACCGCCTGCATCATCGGCGGCAAAATGGCTGAGGGCATAGTTTTTTTCCTGAGGGTTGATGAGATAGGCGGCCACCATGGAATCCCATGCACAGGAGGGCAGGGGCAGGGAAAGAGAAGAAAGCAGATGCCACAGCCGCTTTACGTCATGTACGTACAAGGGCCGGGAAAGCAATGGACGCAGCTCTTCCCACGCTTCTTCCATGGTCATGCCCTGAGACAGCAGATCCATGGCCAGCTCGATTTCATAGCAGGTGTCTGCACAGGCCACCGTCAGGTGGGTGGGGGTTACGTGGAGGGCGGTGGGCTTGCCTTCGCTTGCTTTGATAAAATCCTGGATGGCAGCAGGAGATGAAAGGGGTTCCTTCTTGAATTCATGTACTGCTTCTGCCGCCACTTCAACCGTTGCACCGGTCATTTTTTCCAGCCGGGCAATGATGCCGTTGAGTTGATATTTGCGCAGGGAAGGAATGCCGCTGGCCATTCTGGATGCTTCGAAGCTGTCCAGATCAAAGGCAAAGGGGGCGGTGGGGCGGATGGTGGCCAGGTCCTTGGAGAAAGTGGCCATGTCCCGGTTGTCCCGCACCTTTTCGCCCAGCTTGCCTTTTATTTCATCGGCATGGGCAAGTACATTTTCCAGGGTATGATATTCATTGAGAAGCTTCAGCGCCGTTTTTTCGCCCACCCCGGGAATGCCGGGAATATGGTCGCTCTGGTCGCCCATGAGGCCTTTGAGATCGGTGATCTGTTCCGGGGTGACGCCGAAATATTCCTTGACACCGGCAGCATCAAAGAGGGTGGATTCGGTAATGCCCTTCCGGGTGAAAAGCACCTTGGTGCGGTCGCCAATCAATTGAAGAGCGTCCCGGTCGCCTGTGAGCAAAACGCAATCCAGCCCGGCTTCCCTGCATTTTACGGAAAGGGTGCCCAGCACATCGTCCGCTTCGTAGCCGTCCACGGACAATACCCCCAGCTTCATTTCGGAAAGAATTTCTTTCATGATGGGAAACTGGGTGCGCAGTTCATCGGCCATGGCACGCCGGCCGGCTTTATAATCGGCATAGGCGGTATGGCGGAAGGTGGGCACGGGGGTATCAAATGCTACGGCGATATAGCGGGGAGAAATCTCCTGGCAGGCCTTGAAAAGCATGGATAAAAAACCGTGCACCGCATTGGTGTAGGTTCCGTTTGCGTCCATCAGGGGCAGGGCATGGAAAGCGCGGTGCATGAGGCTGTTGCCGTCCACCGCCAGGAAAGTTTCCTGCACATAAATCACCTCACATTACATTATAGCACATTCGCCGGCAAATCAAAAGGTTTTTCTTGTAACAAAATGAAAAAGAAGCTATAATAACACACAGGATATGGTATGAAGGGGGGAGGCGCAGATGCCTGATATGGTTTTGAAGGCCATTCGCACCATTCGTGCGCCCCTGCCCAAAGATGAATACGACCTGCACGGTCTGATTGCAAATGCACTGCAGAATGCGGATATTTCTTTTTTGCACGAAGCACCCCTGGCGCCCCGATGCCGGATTGATTTTCTGTGCGGTGATATCGGCGTGGAAGTAAAGCGCGGCCGGCCGGACAGGGAAAAGACCGTTCGTCAGCTGGAAAAGTATGCAAAGACGGGCAAGTTGCGGGCGCTGATCCTGGTGAGCGAAAAACGGATTGATTTGCCTGAGCGGATCGGCAATACTGAAATATACGGCCTCAGCCTTCACAGGCTTTGGGGCATTGCGGATGTGATGGGGGAAGAAGCCCCTGTTCAGATGCCCAAAACGGAAGAGGAAGTGCCGCTGATCCCGGAAGTGCCCGCTCCGACAGCTGCGGAAGAACCCTTTGCCGTGGAAAATTTCATTTTGCTATCCTTGCAGGAAGAGAGCATTCCGCCTTTTTTGCGCACGCCGTCCGATGAGCGGCGCACCTATGGTACCCTTTCCTATAACGCCCGGCGCAAATGCTGGGTGATCAAAGGGGACAGGGGATTGACAGAGCTTGCCAAGCGGCTCTTCCCCGGCAGCGACGGCGGAAGACGAGGAGAAGCAAGGTTCACCGCTCACAAGCGGACGGTGGGGGACGTGAACTGGCTGATGCTGCGCTATCCTCTGGAGATTGCAGCCAAAGATAAGGAAAGGTGGAATCAGGCCCTTGCCGCTTCCCGGCAGTATTACAGCAACGTTGAAAAAGCCCGGACGGCGGCCCCGGCACGGCAATTGCAGGAAGCACAGTTTTCCGGCACGCTGCGGCCTTTCCAGTTGTCCGGCCTTTCCTGGCTGCAACTGACGGAAAGGGCACTGCTGGCCGACGAAATGGGCCTTGGCAAAACGGTGCAGGCTCTGGCCTGCGTGGCATGGGAAGGGATATTTCCGGTATTGATCGTGCCTCCGGCCCATCTGACCAGAAACTGGATGGCGGAAACCATGCGCTTTTTGCGGGTGAAAGGGAAAGTTCCGCGGGTGCATATCGTAAAGGGACTGACACCTTACCCACTGCCGGAAGCGGATGTGTATATCCTGCATTATCTGCTCTTGCGCGGTTGGAAAGAGGCCTTGCCGCAAATGCATTTCCATACCGTGATTTTTGATGAAGTACAGGAATTGAGGAGAGCGGGAAGCGAAAAATATTCGGCGGCCAGTTTGCTTTCGGAAAGCTGCGAAAGGGTGATCGGCCTGTCCGGCACGCCCATATATAATTACGGCGGCGAAATATGGAACGTGGTCAATGTGATAGACTATCATTTTCTGGGAGATTGGGAAAGCTTTTCCCGGGAATGGTGCACGGGCTATGGCAGCCGCATTGTGCAAAAGCCCCAGATGCTGGGGGAATATCTGCGCTCCGAAGGGCTGATGCTGAGAAGAACCAAAGAAGAAGTGCTGCCGGAGCTGCCGGAAAAAAGGCGGCTGGTGCAGGAAATTGATACGGACGACAGCATGTACCAGCGTTTGATGGCACCTATCTGGGAAAAGCTGTACCGCTGGCAGCAGGACAGGGAACTGACATCCTCCCAGCGGGCGCTGCTGGAGGATCAGATCAGTCAGGAAGCCCGTCAGGCTACCGGCATTGCCAAGGCGGATTATGTGTGCCAGTTTGTCAGGGCGCTGCTTTCGGCGGAGGAAAAGGTGCTGCTTTTTGCTCATCATCATGCGGTGATGGATATTTACCGGCAGGAGCTGAAAAGCGAGCATCCGGTGTTCATTACCGGCAGGGAAACGGCGGCCCAGCAGGAAGCGGCTGTGGATAAATTCATGCTGGGCAAAACAAACCTTTGCTGCATTTCCCTGCGTGCCGCCAGTGGACTGAACCTGCAGGCGGCCACCTGTGTGGTATTTGGCGAGCTGGACTGGAGCCCGGCAGTACATTCCCAGGCAGAAGACCGGGCACACCGCATCGGCCAGAAGGATTCCCTTCTTTGCTATTATCTGGTATCCCCCCGGGGCAGCGATGCGGATATGCAGGAAGCGCTGGGGCTGAAGGTGAGCCAGTTTGTGCAATTGATGGGACAGAAACCAATGGCTCAGGAAACAGAAACGGCCGGTGCCAATTTTGCCCGGCAGCATGTGGAAAAACTGATTCAAGAAATGACCTGAAAAAACATCAGGTCATTTTTTGCATGCATTTTTCCCATTGCGGGCAAAATGCCTTTGGAAAGGCGGTGGAAAAATGAAAAACAAGCGGTATCTGGGACTGGTGTTCATGTTTCTTTGTGCGTTTACGCTGGCGGGCATCACAGGGGCCAAAGCGCCGGTGGATGAAGGAAGCACTGTGCCCCAAAGCACAAGCGTGCCCGTTTCGGAGCAGCAGAAAATCGGCCTTAATGCCCAGGTGTATCAGACCATGTATTTTACTCGCTGCGGTCATAAAGTATCCCGCAGAACGGATGTGGCTGAAGCGGTGCGGGAAGATACATTTGATGCAGTGCGCAGCTATTATAATTTGTGGACCATTCTGGAAATGACAGGGGACAGGGTGGAAATGGAGCGGCAGATTGATCTTTATTGCCCCATGCACAAGGTGGTGAGCCTGGATGAGGCTGGGCAGGTGGTGCTTTCCGAAAACCGGTATGGGGACGGCATGGCCATTTTGAAAATTTATGAAGGAACAGCGGCGGATGAAAAGATCAGAAACCTGCTGATTGCAGGCCGGGGCTTTGACAGCGAAACAGAGGCAGAAAACTGGCTTTCAGAAATTGGCATCACAGAATAATGAGCGTTTGACATTCGGAAGGGAAAAAAGTATAATTTACAAAAGACTATGTCCTGGAGGAAGCTATGCAGCAAAACAAAAGCAATCCGAAACGCCGCAAGCGCCGCAGCCCCTATCTTTTCATGCTGCTTTGTGCGCTGCTGATCATATGCATCATTATCTTTGGTCTGCGGGCCATGAACGGCTGGGAAGCATATGAAAAGGAAGCGGCCGTTACGCCGGTGCCAACCCCCACCGTGCGCCCTGTGCAGGTGACACCGGATGTTTCTCTCGTAACCAACACCCCTGCGCCTACCGTTACGCCTTCCTATCTTGCCAATGGATCGGAAGGGGAGATGGTGGTTCAGCTGCAGCAGCGTCTGCAGCAGCTGGGCTATTATACCGGTGCACTTGACGGCCAGTACGGAAGCGGCACCCAAAGCGCCGTGCGCATTTTCCAGCAGCAGCATGGCCTGGATGCGGACGGCGTGGCAGGGCAGCAAACCATGATCGTGCTCTATTCCGCCGATGCACAGTACATCGTCATCACCCCCACGCCGCAGCCCTATGCCGTGGCGGCGGAGGAAGTGCCGATTCTGGTGAATGCACAAAACAAACTGCCGGATGATTATGTGCCGGCAGATCTGGTACAGGTAAAAGCGGTGTGCGGCGATAACATGCTCTATGCCAGCAATGATGTGCAGGGCGTGTGGGAAGCCGTGGTGGCGCTGGATGAAATGATAACGGCGGCCAAGGCGGACGGTATCGGCCCATGGAAGGTGAGGGAAGGCTACCGCACGCTGAAATATCAGCAGCAGATTTTTGACAATTACGTGAACCGTTTCATGGAAAACAACGGCATGAGCCGCTCTCAGGCTGTTTCCGCAACAAAGCAGACCGTGGCAGATCCCGGCTGCAGCGAGCATCACACCGGCCTGGCCTTTGACCTGAACGCCAATAACCCGGACGTGGCCTTTGTGGATACGGCCCAGTATGTATGGCTGAACAAGCATTGCTGGGAATACGGCTTCATCATGCGCTATACGGATGAGAAGCAGGATATTACCAGCATTCTGGGGGAAGAATGGCATGTAAGATATGTGGGAAAGGAACATTCCATCCGCATGCGGGACAGCAACATGTGCCTGGAAGAGTATGTGGCATGGCTGAATGCACAATAATTTGTCGGAAATTGGCTTGACACAGAAAATGGAATACTATATAATGTGTAAGGTTCATCCTTGGTTGCGGTACAAAAAGGCCGACAAGTGAGAACGCTTGCCGAAGATGCTGAGAAAATGCATGGTCTTGCCTGTACTGCCGGGCAAGGCCATTTTTTATGGCAAGATGAACGTCAAGAAAAATCAGGAGGGGAAACACATGAAACTGGTTTACAACATCAACGACAGACCCCCGCTCAAACAGAATCTGATCTACGCTCTGCAGCAGCTGCTGGCCATCATGGCTGCCACTCTGCTGGTGCCCGTGCTGGTGGACGGCAGCGGCACTTACATGAGCCAGCCTGCCGCGCTGTGCGGCGCCGGCTTCGGCACCCTGTTCTATCTGTTCATGACCCAGAAAAAGAGCCCCGTGTTCCTGGGCAGCTCCTTTGCCTTCATCGGCCCGCTGTGCGGCGCTGTGGCCTTTGGCTTCATGGGCATCTTCCTGGGCGCTGTGTTCGCAGGCCTGGTGTATGTGGCCATCGCTCTCATCGTGAAAAAGACCGGCTCTGCCTGGGTGAACAAGCTGCTGCCCCCCGTGGTTATCGGCCCCACCGTGGCCCTGATTGGTCTGTCTCTTTGCGGCAGCGCCGTGAACAACCTGACCAACACTGCCGTTGCTGCTGAAAACTACAACCTGGTGCACATCCTGGTTGGTATCATTGCCTTCTTCATCACTGTCTTTGCCTCCACCAAGGGCTCCAAGGGCATGAAGCTGATCCCCTTCGTGATCGGTATTCTGGGTGCCTATGTGATCGCCCTGGCACTGACCGGCATCGGTTATCTGACTGGCTGGGAATACATCAAGCTGATCAACTTCGGCGCTTTCGAAGGCATGAAGATCTTCCAGGTGCCCAATTTCACCTTCGTTGGCATGTTCAAGGAAGGCTTCGAAAAGTTTGAAGGCTTCAGCACAGTGCTGAACATCTTCATGCTGTTTGCCCCCGTGGCTCTGGTGGTGCTGGCTGAACACATTGCCGACCATAAGAACCTGAGCTCCATCATCGAACGCGATCTGATCACCGAACCCGGCCTGCATCGCACCCTGCTGGGTGACGGCGTTGGCTCCATCATCGGTTCCTTCTTCGGCGG
This sequence comes from Clostridia bacterium, assembly GCA_017437265.1. GTDB lineage: Bacteria > Bacillota > Clostridia > Christensenellales > Aristaeellaceae > RUG563. The sequence continues at coordinate 2,833 of JAFSBN010000239.1, read as the reverse complement.
ATGCCCCAACACCACCTACGGCGAATCCGTGGGCTGCGTGGCCATCACCGGCAATGCTTCCGTCTCCACCATCGCTATCGCTGCCATCTACTGCATCGTGCTTTCCTTCTTCGGCCCCTTCACCGCTTTCGTGAACAGCATTCCTTCCTGCATCACCGGCGGTGTGTGCATCGCCCTGTACGGCTTCATTGCTGTTTCCGGTCTGAAGATGGTGCAGAAGGTGGATCTGAACGACAACCGCAACCTGTTCGTTGTGGCTGCTATCCTGGTGACCGGTATCGGCGGCCTGACGCTGAACCTGGGCCCCATCACCATCTCTGCCATCGCCACCGCCCTGATCCTGGGCATCATTGTGAACGTGGTGTTCAATAAGCGCACCGCTGAAGAAAAGGTGGAAGACGCCGAATAATTTTCTGAAAATATCTTGAAAAAAAGATAATTTTTCCGGAAAAGTATATTTACAAACCACGCCTGACATGCTAAAATGAAAGGCGTGGTTTTTTAGAACCGTTTGCCCGGGAAAGCGACACTCCAACGCCTTGCCTGAGTGAACGGCGATTCGAAACAGGGGACGCCACACCCCAAAAAGGAGGAAGACCCAAATGGATAAGGAACTCAAGGCTCAGATCATGCAAACCTATGCCCGTCACGAAGGTGACACCGGTTCTCCCGAAGTTCAGGTTGCTCTGCTCACCCAGCGCATCAATCACCTGAACGAGCATCTCAAGCTCAACAAGAAGGACCATCATTCCCGTCGCGGCCTGCTGCTGATGGTTGGTCAGCGTCGTGGCCTGCTGGATTACCTGGCTAAGACGGACATCGAACGTTACCGTGAACTGATCGCCAAACTGGGTCTGCGTAAGTAATGCGCAAATAGGGGACTGCTGCCGGAGGCTGGCAGCCGGCGAAAGCCGGAAAAGGCCTTGGCTTGCAGTCCCTTTATTTCAGCCTGTGGGCAGGGGCCCATGGGTGAGTGAGTGTGTGAGGAGAAGAGAAAAATGGATTACAAGAGTTACTCAATGGAATTTGCCGGACGTACCCTGACGCTGGAATTTGGCAAGTATGCCCAGCAGGCCGGCGGCTCTGCCGTGGTTCGCTACGGTGACACCGTGGTGCTGGTGAACGCCACTGCTTCCGATAAGGCCCGTGAAGGCGTGGATTTCTTCCCCCTGACGGTGGACTTTGAAGAAAAGCAGTATGCTGTGGGTAAGATCCCCGGCGGTTTTTATAAGCGGGAAGGCAAGCCCACCGATAAGGCGACCCTGACCTGCCGCCTGATTGACCGTCCTCTGCGCCCCCTGTTCAACAAGGGCATGCGCAATGACGTGCAGGTTGTGGCTCAGACGCTGTCTGTGGACCCCGATACCCCTCCGGAATTCCCGGCCATGCTGGGTTCTTCCATCGCCCTGATGATTTCCAACATTCCCTGGGGCGGCCCCACCGCTGCTGTGGTTGTGGCCCGCGTGAACGGTGAATTCATCATCAACCCCACCGAAGCCCAGTCCGCCGCTTCCGATATGCACGTGACCGTGGCCGGTACCAAGGACGCCATCATGATGGTGGAAGCCGGTGCCAATGAAGTGAGCGAAGACGCCATGATGGACGCCATCCTCTATGGTCATGAGTTCATCAAGGAACTGGTTGCTTTCCAGGAAAAGATCACTGCCGAAATCGGCAAGCCCAAGAGCGAATTCCCCCTGGTTACCACCGGCGACGATATCAAGGCCGCCGTGCGGGAATATGCCCTGGACAAGTGCAAGTATGTGTACGAAACCTCCGTCCGCAAGGAACGCCAGGCCCGTGAAGCCGAAGTGTCTGCTGACGTGGCCGAACACTTTGCCGACATCTTCCCCGGCCGGGAAAGCGAAGTGGCCGATGCGCTGTACTACCTGAACAAGGAAGTGATGCGCCGCAAGATCCTGGACGAAGGCATTCGTCCCGACGGCCGCGGTGTGACCGAAGTTCGTCCCATCTGGTGCGAAGTGGGCGTGCTGCCCCGCACCCACGGCAGCGCCGTGTTCACCCGTGGTGAAACCCAGGCCCTGACCGTTTCCACCCTGGGCATGGTGAGCGAAGCTCAGCAGCTGGATGGCCTGTCCAGCGAAGAAAGCAAGCGTTACATGCATCAGTACAACATGCCCTCTTACGCCACCGGTGAAGCCGGCCGCCTGCGCAGCCCCAACCGTCGTGAGATTGGCCACGGTGCCCTGGCCGAACGTGCCCTGGTGCCCGTGATTCCCACTGAAGAAGAATTCCCCTATGCCCTGCGTCTGGTTTCTGAAATCATGGGCAGCAACGGCTCTTCCTCCATGGCTTCCGTGTGCGGCAGCACCCTGAGCCTGATGGATGCCGGTGTGCCGATCCATGCTCCCGTTGCCGGCGTGGCCATGGGCCTGATCCAGGATACCGAAAGCGACAAGATCGCTGTGCTGACCGACATCCAGGGCCTGGAAGACTTCCTGGGCGATATGGACTTTAAGGTGGCCGGTACCATGAACGGTATCACCGCCATCCAGATGGACATCAAGATCAAGGGTATCAACCGTGAAATCTTGAGCCGTGCTCTCAGCCAGGCTCTGGAAGGCCGTCTGCATATCCTCAAGATCATGCTGGATACCATCGGCGAACCCCGGAAGAATCTTTCCAAGTTCGCTCCCAAGATCATCAACTTCACCATCAACCCCGAAAAGATCCGCGAAGTGATCGGGCCCGGCGGCAAGATGATTAACAAGATCATTGCCGAAACCGGCGTGAAGATTGATATCGAAGACGACGGCCGTGTGTTTATCTCCACCCCCGATCAGGCTGCTGCCGATAAGGCCAAGGCCATCAT
>JAFSBN010000022.1 GCA_017437265.1 Clostridia bacterium | reverse complement strand
GGGGCAATAGCCCACGCGAAGGCTGATCTGCCCTACCTTTTCACTACCTTTGGTGATGTAAAAATGATAGGCAGGCACCCATTTTTTCACCGGGTCCGCCGGGTCTTTCCGATAGCACAAAAGCCTTATTTCACCGTCCGTCAGATCAGGAAGCTCCATGAAGCCGCCAAATTCACAGGGCAGCTTTTCCATTTCCCATGCTTCCTGCCAACCGTCGTACTGCTCTTTTGTGATGGCATAGGTCATTTCATCACCGGCAAAGCCATCCTGCTCCTTGGCCGGCCTCACCCCATAGGTGATTTGGACCCGCTGCATCATCAGCCGCTCCATCACATGCCAGCTGTTTTCGTTTCTGGCATCGCAGTTGGCAATGATCCTGTGCAGCTTCAGTTCCTCAAAGCCGTAGCGTAAAAGCTCCCTGCCCATTTCGGTCACATAGCCCTTGCCCCGGTATTCGGGAAGCAATATCCAGCCAATTTCCCCTTCGCCGTTGCCAAAGTCCTCAATGCTGCCGTCGCCTATCACGGCCCCTGTTTCTTTCAAAACCAGCGCATATTCCCGGGCCATCAGCGGCTTCTTTTCCCAGCCGCCCACAGCCCTTTCCAGAAAGCGATTGGCATCCCCCTCCGGCGTAGACCCTGCATTGCCCCACCAGTACAGATACCGGGTGGTGCCTGTATCGGCAGCAATCCGATAACACACATCAAAATCGTCCCATGTAAAGGGCCGCAGCATCAGCCTCTCCGTTTCCAGATGCACTTTCTTCGCCTCCTCCAAAATAAACAGAAAGAGGCTGCTTCGTTTTGCGAAACAGCCCCTCGTGTACCGTTTTCCTTTTACTGAGCGGCAGCTTCCGTCACAACGGGATGCACACTCACCTGCTTGTCGAACTTACCCTTGCGTTCGAAGCGCATGATGCCGTCCACCTTGGCGAACAGGGTATCGTCCTTGCCGATGCCCACGTTCAGACCGGGATGAACCTTGGTGCCGCGCTGACGGACCAGGATGTTGCCGGCCAGAACGAACTGACCGTCGGCACGCTTCGGGCCAAGACGCTTGCTTTCGCTGTCGCGGCCGTTACGGGTGGAGCCCATACCTTTTTTATGGGCGAAAAGCTGCAGATTAAGCTTCAACATTGTTGCTTCCTCCAATTATCAGTTTTCTTTGAGCTGAAGATACGTGGGATACGCATCGCATAAATCACGAAAGCCCTGGAGCACGGTGTTCATCACCGTCTGTGCATCATGCCCGGCATTTTCGGGAAGATAGATGGACAGGAACCCGTCCTTTTCCTCCACCTTTGCCTGAACCTGCGCCACGCTTTCCAACGCATTGGCACAAGTGAAAGCCAGCACCGATACCGCTGCACAAACGATATCACGGCCTTCCTCGGCATAGCCCGCATGGCCCTGACAGACAAGGGATACGATCTCCCCCGCCTTCCTTGTGACCCGGATGCGAATCATGTTCTTAGGCGTTCACGCCGGTGATTTCCACCTGGGTGAAGGGCTGACGATGGCCAGCCTTGCGGCGATAGTTCTTCTTGCTCTTGTACTTGAAGACGATAATCTTTTCGCCCTTGCCATGGCGAACGATCTTACCGGTCACGGTGGCGCCTTCGATGTAGGGAGAACCCACTTCGATGGTTTCGCCGGAAAGCATCATGACGGGGAAGGATACGATGTCGCCCACTTCGTTGTCAAGCTTTTCGATGTAGATGGTGTCACCCTCGGACACACGGTACTGTTTGCCGCCGGTAGCGATGATAGCATACATTTTGGCAGCACCTCCTATTTTTTACTCGCCGGAATATCCCAGAAGGATGGTTGGCATCTTTCAGCCATGGGGCCGACGCCCAATGGGCATGCGTTTAGGAGCCCCTTCCGAGCGGCTTACCAAAGAAGAATAACACAAAACGCTTGTGCTGTCAAGCATTTTGCCGAAAAAAAGCGGTTAGAAGCACACCTTTTTCTGTCTTTCTCCGCCAGCAAAAAGTACAGAATTTGTCCATTTTTTTCCCTGCATGGAATTGACAATTTTGTGCATCCTTTGCTATGCTAAAAAGGATAACAAAAGGAGGCTTGAACCATGGCCAAAACAGTGCAGGATATTCTCAATATCATCCAGGAAAACGGCATCAAAATGGTGGACTTCAAAATGGTGGACATCAACGGCCAGTACCGTCACGTTACCATCCCCGCCGAAAATTTCTCCGAAGATACCCTCAAAAGCGGCATCGGCTTTGATGCCTCCAACTACGGCTATGCTGTGGTGGAAAAGAGCGATATGGTGTTCATCCCCGATCCCGATACCGCTGTGATCGATCCCTTCTGCCAGATTCCCACCCTGTCCATGACCGGCAATGCCATGATCATCGACAGCCCCGAAAACCGTCCCCTGGCCCAGTATCCCCGGAACATCGTGCTGGCCGCCGAACAGTATATGAAGGATCTGGGCGTGGCCGACGAAATGTACATCCTGCCCGAATTTGAATTCTATCTGTTTGACCAGGTGGGCTGGGAAGTGCAGGGCAACAGCATCGGCGTTTCCCTGGACACCAAGCAGTCCTACTGGAACAGCGCCGTGGAAGGCCGTGGCGTGGTGGTGCCCAAGCAGAAGAACTACCACATCGCCAAACCCTTTGACGATACCTACGAATGCCGCAGCGAAATGTGCATGCACATGAAGGATGCCGGCATCGAAATTAACTACCATCATCCTGAAGTGGCAGCTTCCGGTCAGTTCGAAATCGAACCCCAGCTGGGCAAAATGAGCCACATGGCCGATGCCACCATGATGATCAAATACATCATCCATAACACCGCCCTGAAATACGGCAAATCCGCCACCTTCATGCCCAAGCCCGTCTACGGCGAAGCCGGCAACGGCATGCACGTGCATATGCTGCTGATGAAGGAAGGCCAGCCCGTTTTCGCCGGCAATGATGACGATTATGCCAAGCTGAGCAAAGAAGCCCATTGGTTCATGGGCGGTTTGCTCAAGCACATCGCATCCCTGTGCGCCATCACCAACCCCTCCACCAACTCCTTCAAGCGCCTGGTGCCCGG
>JAFSBN010000238.1 GCA_017437265.1 Clostridia bacterium | reverse complement strand
TTTCCCCGGATGCAAAGCATCCGGCCGGCGGTGTTCCACACCGCCCAGCCCGTGGGCGGGCGCCAGTGGCGCATCCAGCTCGCAAAGATACAATCTTCATCTGCGAAAATCTGTGTGCGTGTTACGCTGTTCCACCGGGACATTGTTTGTGTGATATGAATTGCTGTTTCCGGAAAATGGGTGCAGGGACAATGTCCCTGCTGGGGGTGGAGGGGGCAAAGCCCCTCCATGGTCTCCCCACGCAACACCGGGAAACTGTATGAAAGATACAGCCTTTCATCACCAACAAACCCCAATTCTGAATTCTTCATTCTGAATTCTGAATTTTGTTGACATCTTGGTTTTTTCCTTTTATAATAAGAAAACACCGGCAATGATGGGAAGAAATCCGGTCAATGCGATCAAAGAGAGTGCTGCCCCGGCTGAAAGCAGCGCATTGCAAAGCGGATGGGACACCCCGGAGCCTCCTGCGAGAGCAGGCGCATTTCAGCGTTACGGAAAAGAAAGCGGAAAGGCATTGTCTTTCAAGCTGGGTGGCACCGCGAAGAGAACTTCGTCCCATGCATAGGGCATGGGCGTATTTTTTTACAGGAGGGTTTACAACTTATGCTCACACAGGCACCCAAAGGCACAAAGGATATGCTGCCCCAGGACGCATATCAGTGGCAATATGTAGAAACAAAAATGCGTTCCCTGGCTGCCCGCTGGGGTTACCGGGAGGTGCGCACCCCCGTTTTTGAGCACACGGAGCTTTTCCAGCGCGGCGTGGGCGACACCAGCGATATCGTCACCAAGGAAATGTACACCTTCCTGGACAAGGGCGAACGTAGCATTACGCTCAAGCCCGAAGGCACCGCCGGCGCCGTGCGTGCGTTCATTGAAGGCAAATTGTATAACGAAGCGCTGCCCTGCAAAATGTATTATCTGGCCGCCCCCATTTTCCGCTATGAAAAGCCCCAGGCCGGAAGGCTTCGTGAACACCACCAGTTTGGCATGGAATGCTTTGGCGGCAAGGAACCCACCGTGGAAGCAGAACTGATCTGCGCCCTGTTTGAATTGCTTGGCGGGCTGGGCCTGAAGAACCTGTCCGTACACATCAACTCCATCGGCTGCCCCGAATGCCGGCCCAAATATCACCAGAAGCTGAAGGAATACCTGGGCGAGAGGCTGTCCGATATGTGCCCCACCTGCCAGGAACGCTTTGCCAAGAACCCTCTGCGCATTCTGGACTGCAAGGAAGAAAAGTGTAAGGCCATCGTCAAGGACGCCCCCTCCATTCTGGATTGCCTGTGCGATGACTGCGGCAGCCACTTCGAAAAGCTGCAGACACTGCTGACAGCGGCAAACATCCCCTTCGCGCTGGATCCCCGCATTGTGCGCGGTCTGGATTATTACACCAAGACGGTGTTTGAAATCATCATGCAGTCCGGCCGTGAAGGCCTGGCCCTTTGCGGCGGCGGCCGGTATGACAAGCTGGTGGAAGAATTGGGCGGCCCTGCCACCCCTGCTGCCGGCTTTGGCATCGGCATCGAACGCATCCTGATCGAGCTGACCACCCAGGGCCTGCTGCCCGAAGCCCCCGGCATCACCGATGTCTATGTGGCCAACCTGGGCGCCGATATGGCGGTGCCTGCCTTCACCTTCACCCAGGCGCTTCGCGAACAGGGCGTGAAGGCGGACTGCGACGTATGCGGCCGCAGCCTCAAGGCCCAGTTCAAGTTTGCCGATAAGGTGAACGCCAAATACGTGGCCATCATGGGCGGCGATGAATACGCCCGGGGCACGGTGAAAATCCGCAACATGCAAACCCGGGAAGAAGTGGAATTTTCTCTGGATACCGCCGCAGAGCAAACCGCTGCCCTGCTGAAATAATCAAAAACGGAAAAGGAGCATATATTTATGAACAGAAATCTGATCGCTCAGGTAAAGCCCGGCGAAGTGAACAAGATTCAGGGCTATGTGGAAAACCTGCGCAACAAGCGTACCATGGCCTTCCTGGTCATCCGTGATCACACCGGCCGCATCCAGGTGACCGTGGAAAAGGAAAAGTACCCCGAAATTGCCGCCGTGGTGGACCAGCTGACCGTGGAATCCGTGGTCACCTGCATCGGCCCCGTGGTGGAAAACAGCTATGTGAAGATGGGCGGCATTGAAATGCTGCCCGAACAGATGGAAATCCTCTCCATCGCCGAACCCCTGCCCATTTCCAAGGACGCCGCCATCGACAGCCGCCTGGACTACCGCTGGGTGGACCTGCGGAGTGACCGCAACACCCTCATCTTCAAGGCCCAGACCGAAATGGTGGCCGCCATGCGCAATTACCTGCTGGGTGACGGCTTCATGGAAATCCACACCCCCAAGCTCATCGGCGCTGCCAGCGAATCCGGCTCCGACGTGTTTGAACTGAAGTATTTCGACCGCAAGGCTTACCTGTCCCAGAGCCCCCAGTTCTACAAGCAGATGGCCATGGCTGCCGGTTTCGACCGCATTTTCGAAGTGGGCCCCGTGTTCCGTGCCGAAAAGAGCTTCACCAACAAGCATGCCACCGAATTCACCGGCTTTGACCTGGAAATGAGCTACATCACTTCCTTCCGTGACGTGATGGCCCTGGAAGCTGAGCTTTTGCAGGCCGCCCTCAAGGCCGTGAACGAAAAATACGGCGAAAAGATCAAGGAACTGTTCGGCATGGAAACCATCGTTCCCACCCTGCCCTTCCCGGAAATGAAGCTGGCAGATGTGTACAAGGAACTGGAAGAACGCTACGGCTATACCTGCCCCGAAGAAGAAAAGAACGACCTGACCACCGAAGCCGAGCACCTGTGCGCCAAGCTTTCCATGGATAAGTTCGGCCACGAATTCCTTTTCGTCACGGACTACGGCCCCCAGAAGCGCGCTTTCTACCATATGCGTGACGAAAACGGCATGCCCCTGGGCTATGACCTGATCTGGCGCGGCACCGAAATCACCACCGGCGCTCAGCGTGAACACCGCTACGAACAGCTGCGTGCGCAGGCCGACGAAAAGGGCCTGGGCGAAGACGTGAAATTCTACATGGACTTCTTCCGCTACGGCTGCCCGCCCCACGGCGGTTTCGGCCTGGGTGTGGACCGTCTCACCATGCTGCTGCTGGGCATTCCGATCAAGGAAGTCATGTTCCTCTTCCGCGGCCCCAACCGGCTCACCCCCTGATTTCCTCTCCATAAAAACTTTTGGGCACGCAAGTGACATCAGCCCCGCAAGTGTTGCCAAAGAAGAAAAAATCTGTTATACTGGTTTATATCTCCAAGGAGGTGCGTTCAATGGCTCAGAAGAAAGAAAATCTTCCTGTAAAGGTTGATGTGGATTTGCAAAACGGCGGCACCATTACCTACGCCAACGAAGTGATCGCCACCATCGCAGGCGTTGCTGCCAACGAAATTGACGGCATTGCCGGCATGTGCGTCAGCGGCGGCTTCAGTGAAATTCTGGGCCGCAACCGTAGCATCACCAAGGGCGTGAAGGTGGAAGTGGGTTCCCAGGAAGCCGCTGTGGATCTGTACATCGTGGTGGAATACGGCCAGCCCATCCAGAAGGTGGCCGCCGAAGTGCAGGAAAACGTGCGCAAGGCCCTGGAAAGCCTCACCGGGCTTCATGTGGTGCGGGTGGATGTGCATGTGCAGGGCGTCAGCTTTGAAAAGGAAAAGAAGGCTGCCCTCACCGGCATCGAAGCCGCCCAGAATCCCCGGCTGACGGAAGCTGCCAAGGCTGAAGAAGCTCCTGCCGCTCCCGTAAAGAAAGAAGCCAAAAAAGAAGAAGTAAAGGCCGCTGAAGAACCTGTCCCCGAAGCCCCTGCCGCTGAAGAAGCGTCTGTGGAAGTGCAGGAAGCCAAGCTGGACGACGAAGAAACGTTCAACGAAGAAGTGCTTGCCCAGCAGGCTCAGTTGGACGGCGAAGAAACTCCCGCCGCAGAAGAAGCCGCCCCGGAAAAGCAGGAAAAGAGCCGCAAGAAGGCTCCCGGCCGTAAGCGCTGCTGAGAACAAATGCAAGAGGTGTAAAAAATGAAAAAGTTTCGTTTCTGGCATCGCATCATCATCATCGTGGGCGCTGTGCTGGTGATCGCACTGGGTCTGGGCGTGGCCCTGCCCCTGCTGCCCTTCTTCCCCTATAAGCTGGTAGATCTATTGGCCATCAAGCTGGTCAAGTATATCTATTTCGGGGTGGCGGTGCTGTGCACGCTGATTGGCCTGTACCTGTTCACCATTCCCCATAAGTTCACCTTCCGCCGCAAGGATTTTGTTATTCAGCAGACGGAAAACGGCGAACTGCGTATTGCCGTGGTGGCCATCAAGAACCTGGTGCAAAAGTGCGTGGATATGCACGAAGAAGTGCAGCTTTCCTCCATGCGCATCCATAACGCCCGGGGCGGCATCACCGTAGGCCTGAACATTTCCCTGTCCAATAATATCATCATCCCCCTGGCCGTTTCCTCCCTGCAAAAGCAGATCAAGCAGTACCTGCTGGCTTCCTCCGGCATCGAAGTGAAGGAAGTAAAGGTGGCTGTGGAAACCGCCAAGGAAGCCGCCAACAATTCTCCCTATCTGGTCAACACCGAATCCGACGCCGAGCAGGAAAATGCTGCCCAGGCGAAAGATAAAAAGCAGCCCATCCATCAGCGCCTTTTCAAGCGCGATCAGGAGCCTGCCACCCTGCCCGTCGCTTCCGAAGTGCCCGCTCCGGCCCCGGCCGAAGCTCCCGCTGAAGAAGCCGCCGTTCAGGAAGTAACCACTGCTGCGGAAGCAGCCCCCATCCGGGAAGAAGCCCCGGTTGCAGAAGAAACCATCGAAAACGCCGAGCAGGCACAGGAGGAAGAAAACAATGAGTGAAAACAAGCAGTCCAAGTTCGAAACCATGATGCAAAAGGTCTTTAAAATCGGTACCCCCGAATGCGCTATTTTCTGCTGCGTGATCGCCCTGATCATGGCCATTCTGTTCCTGTCCATCGGCTTCTGGAAGACCCTGCTGATCGTGGCCCTGCTGGTTGTGGCCCTGTTCATCGGCGGCGTGTCCGACAAGAAGGGCACCTTCAAGAAGGCTGCCGATAAAGTGGCTCCCGTGAAGGACAAGGTGTACAAGATGAAGGACGCCAAGGTGTCCAAGGCCATCAAGGAAGCCAAGGAAGCCGAAGAAAAGGCTGAAGACGCCGTGGAAGAAGCCAAGGAAGAAATCGCCGAAACCAAGGAAGAGATTGAAGAAACCGTGGAAGAAGTGAAGGAAGAAATCGCTGAAACCGTGGAAGAAATCAAGGAAGCCGTGGAAGAAGCTACCGAAGAATAAATTTTTCTGGGGGAAATGACCCATGTCTCGTAAATCAGCACGTGCTGCCGCAGTGCAGATGGTGTTTGAAAATATGCTGGGCGGCGACGGCGGTGAGGATACCCTGCAGGGCCTCATCGCCTTCACCCCGGAAGAAGGAGACACCGCCTTCATCGATCAGGTGCTTCAGGGCGTGGAAGAAAACGCCTTCGAAATTGACGATCTGATCGAAAAGAACCTGAAGGGCTGGGCCCTGAACCGCATTGCCAGGGTGGACCTGGCTGTGCTGCGGGTGGCCATCTGGGAAATGTGCTACGACCGCACCACCCCCGATGCTGTGGTCATCAATGAGGCCGTTACCCTGGCCCAGCGGTTCAATACCCCCGGCGCCGGCAAATTCGTCAACGGCGTGCTTTCCGCCGTGCTGGATGGCCGCAGCGGAGAAAAGGCATAATGCTTTCTC
>JAFSBN010000237.1 GCA_017437265.1 Clostridia bacterium | reverse complement strand
GGGGCACGGCACCGCCGAAATACCCATCCACCATCCCGGCAGCAAAGGGCGGTGCTTTCTGGCCGCACCAGACGATGCGGTTGAATTCTTCCCACGGATCGCCGAAATCAAACCGGTTGAAATCAATGATGATCAATTTTCCGTCTGTATCGATCATCATATTGCCGATGTGGAAATCGCCGTGCTGGAAAGTGAGAGGACGGTTTTTGAGAAGATGACGGTGGTTATTCAGATAATCAATGAACGCCTCGCCGCCCTCATATTTCAGGGGACAATCGGTGTACATCTGAATTTTCCGGTCGATCTTGGCATTGAAACGCCCTTCCCACTCCGGCACCCATTCCGGGGCAGGGATGGAATGGATTTTTTGCAGGTATTGCCCGGCCTGATAACCGTAATTGTACTGCATTTTTTTCGGCAGGGAAGGAATTACGCTTTCTGCATCCTCGCCATCCACCCAGCTGTGCACCGTGTACACATGGTTTTCTGTCACATCCATACAGAGGGGACGGCACATGGGAATGCCCGTCTTTTCCACCTGCTGCATCCAGTAAAACTCAGCTTTCTTTTGCTCAGCCATGGTGAGCGGAGCCGTTCGAAGCAGGTATTTCTGGTCTTTTTCATCTGTGATGCAGTATTTTTCATCACCGGACCAGCCTTTGTCAATTTTTACTTTCGTCTTGATGTAGATGGTCAGCATGGCGCCTCCTGTTATTCGCTTCGGTCGGTGGTGTACATGCTGTACATATGGCTGTAAATGCCGCCTTTGGCCATCAGCTGCTGATGGTTGCCAGTTTCCTCCACGCCCTTTTCTGTCAGCACCCAGATTACGTCCGCATTGCGGATGGTGGTAAGACGATGGGCGATGGTGAAGGTGGTGCGGCCCTTGGCCAACTCTTCCAAAGAGCGCTGCACCAGCAGCTCGCTTTCGTTATCCAGAGCGGAGGTGGCTTCGTCCAGAATCAGAATGGGCGGGTTTTTGAGGAACACCCGGGCAATAGACAGGCGCTGCTTTTGCCCGCCGGACAGCTTCACACCTCTTTCACCGATGTAGGTGTCATAGCCGTTTGGCAGTTTGGTGATAAAGTCATGGGCCCCGGCCTGCTTGGCGGCGGCGATAATTTCTTCATCGGTGGCCCCGGGCTTGCCATAGGCAATATTGTCTTTTACGGTGCCGGAGAAGAGATACACTTCCTGCTGCACCATGCCGATGGCGTTGCGCAGGGAATGGAGGGTGAACTGTTTGATATCCTGTCCGTCAATCAGGATGCGGCCTTTTGTTACATCATAGAACCGGGGGATCAGGTTGCACAGGGTGGTTTTGCCGCTACCGGAGGGGCCCACAACCGCCACATTCTGGCCGGGCTTCACATGCATGTTCAAATCTTCCAGCACTTCATGCTCCGTATCGTCGGAATAGTGGAAGCCCACATGGTCAAAGGTCACTTCGCCCTGCACCTTGCCCAATTCTCCGGCATCGGGCAGGTTCTGAATTTCGATGGGCGCATCCATGATTTCGCAGAAGCGCTCAATGCCCGTCATGCCGTTCTGGAACTGTTCCGTAAATTCCACAATGCGGCGGATGGAGGTGAGCAGGGTGTTGATGTAGAGAAGATAGGCCACATAGCTGCCCACGTCAATTTTTCCGGCGGCCAGGAACAGCGCCCCTGCCACCACCACCACAATATACATCAGCCCGTCAAAGAAGCGGGTTACGGTGTGGAAGCCGCTCATGTAGCGGTAGCGCAGCTTTTTCAGCCGGAAAAATTCCAGATTGCCCTTGCCGAACTTTTCTTCTTCAATATTTTCGTTGGCAAAGCTTTTCACCACGCGAACGCCCAGCAAACTGTCTTCCACCTGGGCATTCACTTCGCCCAGCTGATGCCGGCTTTCCTTGAAAGCTGCCCGCATTTTTTTGCTGTAATAGCTGGTGCCGATCAGCATGAAGGGCAGGATGGCGAAAATGAGCAGGGTCAGCCACACGTTGGTGGAGCACAGGATGATGAAAGAAGCGGCGATCTTCACCACGGCGATCAGCACTTCTTCGGGGAAGTGATGAGAAAATTCCGTGATGTCGAAAAGGTCGGAGGTGATGCGGCTCATGATCTGGCCGATCTTGGTATTGTTGTAATAGGAGAAGGACAGCTGCTGCAAATGGGCAAACAGGTCCGTGCGCATGTCCGTTTCCAGCTTGGTGCCGGTCACATGGCCCCAGTATTGCATGAAATAATTGGCGGCGGTGTCAATGATGCGTAGCAGCAGATATATGCCGCCCAGCATCAGCACCCATTTGGTTGTGATCTGCGTATAGTCTTCCACCGCCTGGTTGGTGATCAGCTTGATGATCTGGGGGAAGATCACTTCACAAAGCGTGGTCAGAAGGGCGCAGAAAAGGTCAAAGGCCATTTCCTTTTTGTATTTGGAATAATAGGGCAGAAAACGCTTGAATAAAACAGAGGTTTTCATCTGCCGTCCGGCTTTTTCGCTCATAGGAATTCCTTTCGTGTTTTACAGCCTGAGGGCGGGCTTGGCATTCAGGGAAAGATCGGCCGTTTCGCCGTTCTTCATGCGGAAATAGGCCGCCGAGCCGATCATGGCGGCATTATCCCCGCAAAGGGATAATTTGGGCATATACAGGGGAATGCCCATTTTGTCGCATCGGGCCTGCATTTCTCTTCTGAGCAAACTGTTGGCAGATACGCCGCCGGCCAGCACCATGCAATCAAGCTGCAGATCTTTGGCAGCCTGCATGGCCTTGTCTGCCAGCATGTCCACCACCGCTTTGCGGAAGGATGCAGCCAGGTCAGCATCGGAAAATGCCATTCCCTTTTGCCGCATGTTGTGCACGGCATTGATAAAGGCGGTTTTCAGCCCGGAGAAGGAATAATCGTACTTTCCTTCGGTGTGGGGCCGGGGCAGTTTCAGGGCATCTGCATTTCCCTCCTCTGCCAACTTGTCCAGCAGCGGCCCGCCGGGGTAGGGGATGTTCAGCACACGGGCCGCTTTGTCAAAGGCTTCGCCGGCGGCGTCGTCCTGAGTGCAGCCGATGATGCGGTACTTGCCGTAGTCCTCCACCTGGAAAAGGTGGCTGTGCCCGCCGCTGACCACAAGGCACGCAAAGGGGGGCTGCAGGGTTTCATGGGTGAGAAAATTGGCGCAGATGTGGCCCTCAATGTGGTTCACAGGAATCAGCGGCTTGTGGGCGGCAAAGGCCAGCGCCTTGGCGCAGCTGACGCCGATCAAAAGCGCCCCCACCAGCCCGGGACCATAGGTGCAGGCAATGGCATCCACGTCCGAAAGCTGCATGTCCGCCTGCTTCAGCGCTTCGTCCACCATCCGGTTTACTTTTTCCACATGGGCACGGCTGGCAATTTCCGGCACCACGCCGCCGTAGAGGGCATGCATGTCAATCTGGGAATAGACCACGCTGGAGATGATCTTCCGGCCGTTTTCGATCACGGCAGCGGCGGTTTCGTCACAGCTGGTTTCAATGGCCAGAATGCGTACGTTCTCTTTATTTTGCAGCGCTTCCAGCTGCTTTTTGCTTTCTTCCAGGTACGTCATTTTGTGTTTTTTCCTTCTTCCGTTTCTTTTCTGCCCACTTTAATCCATGAAATTATCAGGCACAGCATAATGCCGAAAATGGGCAGCAGGCTTTTGAGCATTTCGCCGCCGTACCACATGAAAAATTCCTGGGGCATCAGGGCGATCATCAGGTCGGTACCGGGGTCCATCCGCCATAGATCGTTGGTGAAGGAAACGTAATGGAACGCAAGGAACAGGCTTTCAAAATCCATAAGCGCCCAGATGCAAAGGCCGGCTGCCAGTGTGAACAGGATGCCGCTTCCCCAGGCAAACCCCTGCCAGATATCCTGCATGATGGTGTTTTCCTTTTTCTTTTGCGCCAGGAACCAGGCCACTGCAATGCCGCAAAGGGTCAGCCCGCCGCCAATCCAGCGTATGGCCTTCAGCCCATCCACAATGTCCCGCACGTCATGCAGATGCAGCATTTCATCTTCGGAAAAAAGCGGTGTCGCCGGGTCGTCTGGATGGGCAATTTCGTTCACCTTGCCGTCCAGATAATTGGCAATTCCCAGGGCGCATTTTCCGTACCGGGTGGGGGACAGGTTCAGATGGGCGGTGCTGCCGTATTGCAAAAAGCCCTGTTCCATCAGGGCGCTGTTGGTCACGCAGCTGGCGGCAATGGAGCACATCAGGGCCACAAGGCCCAGAAGCCCCAGCAACACAAATCCGATTTTTTTCAATGCTTTCGTCATAAAAATCCCTTCTTTTCAGAAGAAAAACGGTGTTCCCGGAATAATGAAAGGTTGGTTTTCTTGAGGAGGGTACGGGAGGGGTGTTCTTTGACCTGCAAAGAACATCCCTCCCGCAAAAAATCCAAATCTTATTGCATTTTCAGGTAAGCGGTGGTGAAGCCTTCGATGTTGCCGTTCATCACGTCATCGATGTTGCCGGCTTCGAAACCGGTGCGGTGATCCTTCACCATGGTGTAGGGCTGGAAGACGTAGGAGCGGATCTGGCTGCCCCATTCGATCTTCTTCATTTCGCCCTTAATATCGGCCATTTCCTGTTCGCGTTCACGTTCCTTCAGTTCCAGCAGCTTGGCTTTCAGCATCTTGATACAGGTGGCACGGTTCTGCACCTGGTCACGTTCCGTCTGGCAAGCCACCACGATGCCGGTGGGGAAGTGGGTCATACGCACGGCGGAAGAGGTTTTGTTCACGTTCTGGCCGCCTGCGCCGGAGGAGTGGTAGGTGTCCACACGGACGTCCTTCATGTCGATTTCAAT
>JAFSBN010000021.1 GCA_017437265.1 Clostridia bacterium | reverse complement strand
TCGTATCGAACAAAATTATTTCCGCATGTTAGTGAAAGAAACGAAAAGAAACAGCACCACGGGCACAATGAAAACAAAGAAAATGCCGGTTGGGAAAGCTTGCTTTCCCACCGGCTATTTTCTATTGTTTTCCCCGGATGCTTTGCATCCGGTTGGCGGCGTTCCGCCGCCGGCCCGTGGTGCGGCGGTGCCGCAGCCAATTCGCAATGATGCAATCTTCTTTTGCAAAAGGGTTTCTGCGTGTTTCGTGCAAGGAAGGTAACAATCCCTCCGTCAGCCTTTCGGGCTGCCACCTTACTTTACACAAGGGAGGCATTTTTTTTGTTTCTGCGGGATATTGTTTGCCGGATAAAATATGAATGTTCCGCTATCGGGTGCAGGGCCAATGGCCCTGCTGGGGGTTGAGGGGGCAAAGCCCCTCAGGTTCCCCACGCATTAGCGGCACGTTGTTGGTTGGATGAGACAAGAAATATCCGCTACTGGGTCCAGGGATGAAATCCCTGGTCAGATTTTCAGCATTTCCCTTGCGTGCTGCTTGGCACTTTCTTCTTCGCCGCCCAGCATGCGGGCGATTTCGGAAACGCGTTTTTCCCCTTCCAGAATGGAAAGCCGGGTGCGGGTGCGTTCGCCGTCAAAGGCCTTTTCCACCAGATAATGCCTGTCCGCCAGAGCAGCAATCTGCTGCAGGTGGGTAACGCAGAGCACCTGCCGGCCCAGGCTGATATGCTTCATCTTTTCGCCCACCACCTGCGCCGCCTTGCCGGAAATGCCGGTATCGATTTCGTCAAAGATCATGCTGGGAATCCCTTCACGCTTAGCCGCCACCGATTTGATGGCCAGCATCAGCCGGCTCAGTTCGCCGCCGGAAGCGATGCGGGAAAGGGGCTGCATTTCTTCGCCCCGGTTGGGCGCAATCATGAAACGGGCGCCTTCCATGCCGGAGGCCGTTGCATTGCCGCTTTCCAACAGGGCCTGAAAACGCGTGCCGGCCATGTTCAGGTCCTTCAGTTGTGTTTCCATTTCCTTTTCAAAGGAAGCGGCCAGCTTTTTGCGGCTGTTTGACAAAAGGGTGGCTGCCGCCTGATACGCCTGTACGGCCTGCCTTTCTTCCTTTTCCGTTTGTGCCAGACGGTCATCCAGCGTTTCAAAGTCGGAAAGCTCTTCTTCCATTTCCTTCAGCTTTTGCACCATATCACCGGTGGACGCCCCGGCGTATTTCCGGGACAGCCTGCGGATCACATCCAGCCGCTCCCGAATTTCTTCCAGCCTGTCGGGGTCAAAATCCAGGGCGGAAATCATCTTCCGGATGGTGAGCCCCGCATCTTCTGCTTCATAATACAGCCCGTCCAGCCGTGCCCGAAGGGATGCGTACCCTTCATCCAGGTTTTCAATGGCGCCAAGGGCAGCCACCGCCCGCCGCAGGCTTTCCACCGCAGCCGCAGAACCGTCGTATACATATTCAAAAGCATCCTGCAGGCTTGCTTCGATTTTTTCGCCGTTTTTGAATATATCCCGTTCCTTCGTCAGTTCGTCTTCTTCACCGGGGGTCAGGTCCGCCTCCCGCAACTCCTGCACCCGGATCTGCAAAAGCTCCATTCGCTCCTGGGCTTCTGCCGTCTGCTTTTTCAGCTGCACCAGCAGCTTTTTCTTTTCCTGCCACAGAATAAACGCATTTTTCACCTTTTCCTGCAGCTGCCTGTGCCCTTCGTCCCCGGTGGCGTCCAGAAACGCCAGATGCTTTCTTTCGTCCATCAGGGATTGGTGCTCATGCTGGCCGTGGATATCCATCAGAAGAGCCGTCAATTGCTGATACTGAGCAATGGGCAAAAGCGTACCGTTCACCCGGCAGGAAGAGCGGCCGGTGGATGTGATTTCCCGGGCCAATACCACCTCGTCCCCTTCGTCCAGCTCTTCCTCACGCAAAAAAGCCCCGGCGGCAGGGCAATCGCTAATATCAAACACACCCTCCACCCGGGCCTTCTGCGCCCCGGTGCGGATCAGTTCCTTCTGGGCCTTGCCGCCAAGCAGCAATACCACCGCATCCACAATGATGGATTTGCCTGCGCCGGTTTCGCCGGTAAGCACATGCAGGCCTTTGGTGAACTGAATATCCAGTTCATCCATCAGGGCAATATTTTCAATTCTTAATGAAAGCAGCATACTAAGCCTCGCTTATTTCAGCAGTTCCTGGAATTTCTTGACCACCTTGGCGGCTTCCCCTTCGTCCTTCACGATCACCAGAATGGTGTTATCTCCGGCCATGGTGCCCAGAATCTCACTCCAGCGCATGGAATCGATGGCCTCTGCGGCCACATTGGCACTGCCGGAGAGGGTTTTGATCACGATGATGTTCTGGGCGTAGGTGATCGTCAGCACCGAATCCACAAACATCCTGACAAAACGATCGGACAGGCCATGGTCAGCCCGGTCGCTGGTGGCATATTTATACCCGCCCTTGGGGCTGAGCACTTTCAGAAGGCGCAGCTCTTTAATATCCCGGGAAACGGTGGCCTGGGTGACCACGATGCCCATTTCACGCAGTTTTGCGGAAAGCTCTTCCTGGGTTTCGATGTCATATCGGTCAATGATGGACAAAATGGCCGTCTGTCGCGCGTTTTTCAATATAACTCACTCCTGTATATTGGCACAAATAAAGAGAAAGAAGCGGCTGCAAAAAGTATTCTGCATGATATTTCAATGCATATGCATAAAGAGCATACCATATTTATGCATTCTTTTCAAGACGATGAATGCACGAATGCATAAAAAACACAGTGTTTCTTGACAAAAAACAGAAAAACGCCTATGATAGGCCTGCATGGCAAATGCATATTTGCTCTGCATAAACATGTACATCCCAGCGCATGCGTTTTTTATAGAAAGGAACCGGCATGGATACCATCTTCAAACCAGCAAATGAGCATACCATCCTTCAGGCAGCTGCCCTTCTCAGGCAGGGCGAACTGGTGGCCTTCCCCACCGAAACGGTGTACGGCCTGGGTGCCGATGCCCTGAACGAAAAAGCAGTGGCCCATATTTTTGCCGCCAAGGGCCGTCCCGGGGACAACCCGCTCATCGTTCATGTGGCAGACAAAAGCCAATTGGACGATCTGTGCGAAGTGACCCCCGACGCCGAAAAGCTGATGGACGCCTTCTGGCCCGGGCCGCTGACTATCCTTTTGAAAAAAAAGCCTGCCGTGCCGGATATTACCACCGCCGGATTGCCTTCCGTGGCTGTCCGCTGCCCCGATCATCCGGTGGCACTGGCCCTGCTTCGAGAAAGCCGGGTACCCGTTGCCGCCCCCAGCGCCAACCGCTCCGGCCGCCCCAGCCCCACCACCGCAAGCCATGTGTATGAAGACATGAACGGCCGCATCGCCATGATTTTGCAGGGCGGCGATTGCCGGGTGGGCGTGGAAAGCACAGTGCTGGATATGACGAAAGACGTACCCTGCATCCTGCGCCCCGGCGCCGTTACGAAAGAAATGGTTATCAGCGTGCTGGGCCGGTGCACCGTGGCAGACAGCGTGATGCGCCCCCTGAAGGAGGGCGAAGCTGCGCCCTCTCCCGGCATGAAGCACCGGCATTACGCACCCCGGGCTTCCATGACCGTCTATATCGGGAATCGTGAAAAAGTGATTGCCGAAATCTGTCGGCGGTATGATGAGGCGGAAAACGCCGTGATCCTGGCCCTGGACGGCGATATCCCGTCCTTTGGAGAACGGCATGTCCTGTCCATCGGAACGTCCCCGGAGGAAACGGCGCATCTTCTTTTCAAGCGCCTGCGGGAAACCGACGAAATGGGCGTGTCCCTTGTGCTGGCCCAGGGCTGGGAAGGGGAAGAAATGGTGCTGGCTGTGATGAACCGCATGGCCCGGGCAGCTGCCTTTGACGTGATCAAATTGTGAGGAAAACCTTCGTGGGGCGTTGCCCCATACCCCAGCAGGGCCATCGGCCCTGCACCCAGAAGCGGAAATTGCATGGCTTATCCGACCAACGGTTTCCCGCTGATGCATGAGGAACCCTGAGTTGGCAACGCCCCTGGACCCAGCAGGGCCATTGGCCCTGCACCCAGTAGCGGAACTTACTCGTCTTATCTGACAAACCATTTCCCGCTGAAACAAGAAAAGCCCGCTGATGCGTGTAGAAAAAGGCTCCCTTGTGTAAAGGGAACTGGCCCGCAGGGCCTGAGGGATTGTCATC
>JAFSBN010000236.1 GCA_017437265.1 Clostridia bacterium | reverse complement strand
ACAACGGCGAAGGCGGCTCTGCCAACTACCTCACCGAAGACCTGACCATCAAGAACTCCTACTTCGATGGCACCTATGCCATGAACCTGTATGCCGTGAAGGATACCGGTGTGGAACTGACCGTGGATGGCACCACCCTGGCTGGCTGGACCAGCTATACCGGCTTTGAAACCGCCACCTTTACCGATTGCACCTTCAAGGCCAACACCAATCCCGAAATCTACAACGTGATCCGTCCTTACTGCGAATCCGTGTTCGAAGGCTGCGAATTCTCCGGCACCGAACTGTGGCTGGATCAGCTGGCTGGCGCCAAGATCACCCTGAAGGACTGCACCTATAACGGCAAAGCCATCACCGATGCTTCCGTGTTTACCGTGCCTCAGGGCGATGCTTCCAGCATCGTGATCGAATAATCGATTAAACAATCTTTCCCCTTTGCCGCTCCCTTCGGGGGGCGGCGGGGGAGAGTAAAGCGCAAAGGCAGCGCGGCGCAGCACAGCTGCGCCAAAGCGTAACCCCGGCTGTGCTGCGCTGCGTGACAAAACCTCTTGGGGAAGCCCCCAAAAAAACAAAAATAATAGAAGGAGAACATAATCATGAAAAAGTCTACGTTGATCATGATTCTGTCCCTGGTGCTGGCTGTGGCCCTCGGTGTGGGCGGCACGCTGGCCTACCTCCAGGACACCGACGAAGACGTAAACGTCATGACCCTGGGCAATGTGTACATTGAACAGCACGAATACGAACGTGTAACCGATGAAAACGGTGATCCCGTAAAGGGTGTTGAAGGCACGGACTTTGATGCTGACTACGGCATTGAAGAATCTTATAAACTGAAGGAATTCACTCAGGGCAAGCCCGCTTATCCTGCCGTATACCAGGAAGGTAAGATGGATTGGGATGAATTCCAGCAGCTGTGGAATCAGGTTGGCGCTCCCGGCTCCAACGACCTGTTTGACCCCAGCATGAAGAACGTGGTGGACAAGTTTGTGTTTGTTGAAAACACCGGCAAGTCCGACGCGTATTACCGCACCATTATTGCTATCGAAGATCCTGAAGGCTTGAGCCTTGATGCGACGACCATCCACACCAGCTTCAATGCCAACAGCCGCTTTGACTACAACAGCGACAAGGATGGCGTACAGAATGCTGCTGATAGCAACAAGTTCTACACTGTCATCGACGGCACCCGCTATTTGGTTTATGTTGCCACCTATCAGGAAGCGCTGACTCCCGACGAAGTGTCCCGTCCCTCCCTGCTGCAGCTGTATCTGGATCCCAAGGCCACCAATGATGACGTTGCTCTCTTTGGCGAAACCTGGGATGTGCTGGTTGTGTCTCAGGCTGTGCAGACGCAGGGCTTTGCTGATGCCCAGACCGCTCTGGACACCGCTTTCGGCCCCATCACTGCTGACAACAACCCCTGGAAAAAGGACGGCAAAGACCTCGATGACACTCCTGTTTTCCCTGTGAATGCTTCTGGCGCTGATGAAATGATGGCTGGTCTGGCTGAAGGCGCCGACATCATTGCTGATAAGAATCTGGATGGCGAGCTGATTTACGAATCTAATGCTGCTATCGAACTGGATGCCAAGGGCGCAACTGTTCAGTTGAACGGTGCTGCTTATGATGGCAATACTAAAGCCTACAGCTATTTTGGCCTTGTTCCTCCCGCAGGTGAAGATGTAACCCTCAGTAATTTGAACGTGACCGGTACTGGTTTCGTTGAAATCGGTCATTATGGCCAGGGTGGTGGCGACTATACCATTACAAATCTGAAGATTGTAAATCTCGCTTCTACTCTCGCTACTGGCAATAATGGCAATGTGCTTGGTTCTGCATTTTGTCAGTATGGCAATGCCGTTCTCAAGGATTGTGTCATGACTGGCACTACGGCCGCTGATCCTGCCGCAACCCCCTACGATGCTTGCTTTATCAATTCCACCAACACTCTGGTTGATGGCGGAAAATATGGCAAGGTTTACGTTTTCGAACACGGCAAAGTGACTTTCACTGGTGCTGAAATTGACGTTATCGATTCTTATGCAAGAGGCACCTCCGGTGAACTCGTTATCGGTAATGGTGCAAAGGTTAATACCGTTAATATTAAGCGTACAGATGACAATGTTGCCCTGACCATTGAAAGCGGCGCTACTGTTGGTACCATTAACTACAATGACACTGCCTACACCCAGGCTGAATGGCTGGCCCGGTAAGAATGTTTTCAATTCCTTGCCCGTCCTGCGGGACGGGCAGGGGAGATAAAAGACAAAATGAATGCTGAATGCATGAAAAGGTCTTGAAAGGAAGTAACAAAAATCATGAAAAAGTCTACTTTGATCATGATCCTGAGCCTGGTTCTGGCCGTGGCTCTGGGCGTAGGCAGCACGCTGGCCTACCTGACCGATGAAGACGGCGACATCAACGTGATGACCGTTGGCTATGTCACCATCACTCAGAACGAACAGGAACGCGTTGAAATCGGCAATCCCGATAAGGGCATTGACCAGTTCACTCAGAACAAGCCCATGAACCCCGCTGTGATCAAGGATCATTCCTCCAAGGAAGCCATTGATGCCAACGGCTGGGAAGTGAAAATCCGTGACCAGGTGAAGAACTATGTTGACAAGATCGTCAGCGTGACCAACACCGGCGCCAATGACGCCTATGTGCGCACTATCTTCGCTTTCCCCGAAGCCGGTGACTTCGACACCACCTACAAGGCCAACGAACAGTGGCTGCACTGGAACGGCGTTTCCAACTCCGATACCCTTGAAACTTCCACTCAGAAAGAGAATGGCTGGATCTGGGGCAAGGACCAGACCACCGAATGGCCCGGCAACACCGATAACTGGGACGTGTATGAAAATGTAGAAATCAAAGGCAAGATCTATGATATCTACATTGCCACCAACAAGAACGTGCTGGCCCCCAAGAAGACCACCGCTCCCTCCCTGCTGGGTATGTTCATCGACGAAAAGGTTGACTGCGATGTGGACCCCGTCACCGGTGAAAAGAACTATACCTTCGGCACCTACAATCTGGGCGATATCAGTACGCTGGATGTGCTGGTGCTGTCTCAGGCTGTGCAGGCTGACGGCTTTGATACCGCTTGGGCTGCTTTCGACGCTGCTTTCCCCACCACCGAAGAAAATCTGGTTAAATGGCTGAGCAACATCGAACAGGGCACTCCCGGCGAAAAGTGGCCCAGCAACAATCCTCCTGAAGCCGGTTCTATCTATGTGACCAGCGAAGAAGAATTGAAGGCCGCTCTGGCTGATGAAGAAATCACGAAGATCATCTTTGGTGACGATATCACTATTGATGAAGTTATTACCGTGGACGGCGATGTAGTTATCGATCTGAACGGCTATGACATTGACGCTTCCGGCCTTGAAGGCCGCCCCTTTGATGTGACCGACGGTGCAAAGATGACCATCAATGCTGAAGGTAGCGAAGTGAAGATGGGTTCCTATGGTCTGGTAAATGTTCCTGACGGCAATGATGCTGAAATCACACTGAACGGCGGCAAGTATGTCGGCGAACTGGCCAACGGTTCTTTGATCAGGGCTCGCGGCACCGGCGAAATCGTTGTTAATCTGAATGATATTGAATATGAGGATACTTCGAGCAGCCAGGACGGCTGGATCGTTTCCTGCGATGCCAGTGAAGATCAGAACCTGGAAGTGAATGTTTCCGGCGGCGATTACACTGCTCCCCGCGGTTTCAATGTCGGCTTTGGTTCTCTGAACATGATCGGCACCGAGATGAACATGACCGATACCGTTCAGGGCTATGCTGTGGCAACCTACAACAATGCTACCATTGAAGACTCCACCATCAACACCAAGTTCCGCAGCTTGGCTGTGGGCTATCAGGGTACGATTGAAGTGAAGGATAGCACTGTTGTATCTGAAAACGATCATGCTCTGTATGCTTTCACCACCGGCGGTACGCTGGATATCAGCAATTCCACCGTGGAAGGCAATGGCTCCAATGGTGCTTATTACTTCAATCAGCCCAAGAGCGGTTATTATGCCGAAGTGATCATTGACGGTACTTCTGTTTACAAGAAGGACAATCGTTAATCATTGATCATCATTGAATGAAAAAGCCGTTCCACCCCTTCGGGGGTGGGCGGCAATCAAAGGGCATGGGTTGGAAAAAATCGGTGCCTTTTGATTGCCGGAAGGGCAAAAATCTATGAAAATGAAGGAGGAGCCTGTGAAGAAGAAGGGCGTTTTGCTGGTTGTGTGCCTGGTGATTGTGGGTGCGCTGGCGGTGAACCCAACGTTGGCTTCGCAGGTGGGCCAGATTTTTCAGGATGTGAGTGCGTCCATCGGCTCGCTCTTTGGCAAGCCGGTGGCGGACACGGAGGGCCTGCTGGACGTGCAGCTGTGCTATTTCAAGGCAGATGAGGACAAAGGAGCGCTTGTGGAAATAGCGGCGAACGATCCCAGCCAGCTGATGATCCCGGCGGCATACCGGGACGATTACGGCTGGGAAACGGTGCCGGTGCGGCTGAACGGAGAAGTCTATCCGCTGTTTGACCGGGAGAAGGTTAGCGGCGTGGTGGACAAGTTTGTGTCTGTGAGAAACGCAGGCGAGGAGACGGCGTATTTCCGGGTGGCGTTTGCCATTGAGAAGACGGACGTGGTGCAGCGGCTGATGCATTTCACGTTCAGCGGGGATACGGAAGCGTTTGAGATCAGCGGCTGGAAAGACGTAAAGATTGACGGCCGGGATTATCAGATGATCGTGTACAGCTACAAAGAGGCGCTGGAGAAAGGGCAGGTATCGCCGCCGATGCTATTGCAGGCGGTGATGCAAAAAGAGGCCACCAGCCAGGATTTGGCAGGGCTGAGAAGCGATTTTCTGCAGGTGAAGGTGATGAGCATCCAGGCGGATGTGTTCAAGGAAGAACAAGTGATTGATGGGGAAAAGGTGCAGGTGCAGCTGAGCGCCATGGAAGCGCTGGATATGGCAGTGCCGATAAGAAGCGACTTTAACCCGTTCTGATAAAACGATGATGTTGGGAGGGAAAGCGATATGAAATTCCGCCGCCCCTGGGCGAAGATGGCGCTGCTTTTGAGTTTGGCAGCAGTGGTGGCCATTGCGGTGCCGGTGACGCTTTCTTATGTATTTGATAACACGGAGCAGGTGGTGAACACGTTCCTGCCTCCGGAAGGGCTGAACAACGAAACGGCCGTGAAGGTGGACATCGTGAAAACGGTGATCAATACGGTGCCGGAAGATGTGGAAGGCATTGGGCCGGATGGGTTCACGTTTGTGCTGGAAAACATGGCCGATGGCGCCAAGCAGCAGGCCGTCAGCGATTTCCAGGGCAAAGCCAGCTTTGAAATTCCCTACACCGGCGTGGATGCGGGCACGCATTTCTGCTATAATGTGTACGAATTGAACGACGGCGCCGAAAACGTGACGTATAGCGAAATCGTTTATGAGATCCAGGTGGATATTGAAATGAACGATGAGAACAAGCCGGTGGCCAAGGTGAAGCTGGACGGCAAGGACACCACCAGCTGCACGCTGAAGTTTGAGAACCTGTACACCATTGCTGAGCCGCCGGACACCGGCGACAGCAGTCATGTGGCTGTGTATGCGGCTGTGATGGTATTGTGCGCTGCGGGCATGCTGCTGATGGTGCGCAAGAAGAAAACGGCTGAATAATTAAAAGGAAATCATCCCATGAAAAACAGGCGGTTAAGCAGAAAATCCAGAGCCAGGAATTATTTCAAGCAGCAGAAAATGTGGCTTGTATGGCTGGGGCTGGGGCTGCTTGCCGCCGTTTTCATTTTCTGTTCTTTCCGGATCGGGCATTATGTGGGCGGCTATCTGGCCAGCCGGCAGGTGTCGGAGGAGATGCAGGGCGTGAACCGGGAAGCGCAGAGCACCCCGGTGCCTCAGGCGGTGACGCCGGAAGAGATGCCGTTGGGGGATGATGCTGTTTCCACGGCCATGCCCTTTGGCACGGTGGCACCCCAGTACGGCGGAAAAAGCATGCTGCCGGTGGTGCAGTACCCGCTGAATAAATACGCCCATGTGAGCGAGCGCTTCCGGAAGCTGCAGCAGCAGAATAAAGACATTATCGGCTGGCTGAACATTGAGGGTGTGATTGACGAAGCGGTGGTGCAGCGGGATAATGAATATTATCTGCGGCGGGATTACAAGGGATATCATAACCAGAACGGGGCCATTTTTCTGGACGAAAATTGCCAGCTGAAAACCCGGCCCTATGCGCTGATTTTGTATGGGCATAATATGAAAAGCGGCGCTATGTTTGGCTTTATGCGGCATTACCAGACACTGGGCTTTTATCAGAACCATCCTTTTGTCACCTTTGACACGGCTTATGAGGATGGGAAATATGTGATTTTTGCGGTGGGCACGGTGAGCACCAAGGCCTACGACCGGGACTATCTGGATCTGGCCAAGCTGAGCGCATCCACCATTTCCTGGCGGCGGGAAGAGATACAAACCCTGCAAACCAAATCCATCTACACCAACACCATCGACGTGCAGCCGGATGATCAGGTACTGCTTCTGATGACCTGCGTCAGCGACGAAACGGAGCGGCAGGTGATTGCGGCACGGCGGATCAGAGACGACGAAACGGAAAAGGAACTGATGGAACGGGTGCAGCGTGTGCGGAAAAAAGCATACTGAAGATGCAGCCACGGCGTGATGATGGCCGTGGCTTGCGTTTTGCGAAGGAAGGGAGAAAAAATGAACAGCGCAGTTTTAACCATTGACGATATTGCCTCCCGGAATACACCGGCCATCGTGGATTATCTGGCGGAAAAGGGCATCCGGGCCATTTTGTTTGCCACGGGAAGAAACGTAGAACGATTTTATGAAGAAGCGAAATATGCGGTGAAAAAGGGCATGATCGTGGGCAACCACAGCTATTCCCATCCGGCATTTTCCAAGCTTTCCATGGCGGAAGCGGTGGAGGAAATTGAAAAATGCGAAGCGGTGCTGAACCGGCTTTATCAGGATAGCGGCATGCCCAGGCTGTACAGGCCCTTCCGCTTTCCTTATGGGGATAAGGGCGGAAAGAAAAAGGAAAAGCTGCAGCAGTATTTCAAAAACCATGGCTTTCATAAGGTGGATGACCGGCATATTCCCTATCCATGGTGGAAGGAAAACGGGCTGGACAGGGATGTTGATACCCTTTGGACCTTCGATTTTGAAGAATACAGGATGCACGGCGATCCAGGGTTCACCAAAGAAAGCATCTGGCAAAAGATGCACAACGCCTCTCCAGAAACAGGTGCAGCCTTGTTTGGCGAAAACAACTGGCATATCCTGCTTTTGCATGCCCATGATGAAACGGAAGAAATGTTGCCCGGGTATTACCGGCTGTTTATCGATCATCTTGTGGAAAATGGCGTTACATTTGACGAGCCGCAATTTATTTAAAATGAATTAAAATGATGGGGTGCTGAAAAGCATCCCTGTTTTTATATGGAAAGAAACAGCGTGTTGTGAAGAATAAGAAAAAAGTGGTATAGAAAGGAGGGTGCGTGTGTAAACTGAAGATGAGAAACAGTCAGGAGGCGTATGCATGAATCCATTTCTGGAAAAGCCCAAACGTTTGGATGAACATCTGATGACCTGGACAGATATGACGCCCTGCCCTTATGATAAGCGATGCGTGGATCCCTATACCCGCACCCGTGTCATTCTGATGAACGGTACAGAATTTGAGAACGTATGGTTTTCCCATCAGTTCCATCGCAATTGTCAGAACGGGGATGTGCGCCGGGCACTGGCGCTGATGCGCCGCAGCGAACAGCAGCAGCAGAAGCTGGTGGCGGCCTTGAAACCGGATGATGAAAACATGCTGGAGCATACCATCGGCTATGAGCAATTGGCGGTGGATTTGACGGCCCACCTGGCCAAGCGGGAGCCGGACGAATATGTGCGCAACGCCCTGAACTTTGCGCTGCTGGAGGACTTTGACCATCTTTATCGCTATGCGGATTTTATGGAAATGGAGGATGGCCAGCATGCGGAGAACCTGGTGGGCTGCTATACGGAAATTATGCCCGGCCGGCCCACCATTGCCCATCATCGCTATCCTTTTGAAAGCGTAAAGCGGCCCATTGATAACAAAGCAGCCGATTTGCAGACCAAGCTGACCGTGGGCATTATTACCGCCGCAGAACAGCAGACCATGAATTATTACATGAACGTCTGCGCCGCCTATCCCAATACGCCCGGACGTGCGCTGTATCGGGAAATTGGCATGATTGAAGAGCAGCACGTCAGCCATTACGGAAGTCTCCTGGATCCCAAAGCCACATGGCTGGAAAACCTGCTGATGCGGCAGTATATCGAATGTTATCTGTACTGGAGCTGCTACGAAACGGAAACGGATGAGCGCATCAAATGCATCTGGGGCCAGATGCTGGATGTGGAAATCAGTCATCTGCATGAAGCTTTGAAGCTTTTGCGGAAGGAAGAAGGAAAGGATTATGTTCAGGTGGTGGGGGAAGGCAGCTTCCCGCCGCCCTTGAAGCTGGAAAGCAATATCGCCCATGTGCGGGCGGTGCTTGCGGGTACGGTGCAGATCACAGCCTGCCGGGAAAGCTATACCCCTGTGGAAAACCTGGAAAAAGATACGGATTTCTTCTGGTATCAGAAGAAGGTAAACGGCGATTTGGGCAGCGTGATGAGCCATCAGGTGATCAAAAAACACATCCACACCTTTGGCCAGGATTATCGCTTCCAGACGGCGGAGCATCCGCTGCCCGTGCTGCGAAACCGGAAGGAAGACAATACCGATGTGGGACGTACTCCCTGTGCGTTGGAAAAGTAACAAGACGGCGCTGCCATTTCGGCGGCGCTATTTTTGTCCTGCAAAAAGAAAGGGAAGATGGGTTTCCTTTGAAAAGGAAATGTGATAAAATAGGCAAAAAGGAAAGGCGGGGAAAGGAATGAACATACGCCTGGCTGCAGAAGGCGACGCGGCTATGCTGATGCACCTGAACCGTGCTTTTAATGAAGTGGACGAAGTGCCGGAACAGACGGTGATGAACCAGCTGAGCAACGGCGGAGAGATTGTTGCCGTTGCACAGGATGAAGGGCAGCTGATCGGCTTTTGCTGCGCTCAGGTGCATCATTCCTTTTGCTATGCATTTCCCAGCGCCGAGATAACTGAAATGTTTGTGGAGCAAGGAGCGCGAGGAAAGGGTGTCGGGCGGGCGCTGCTTGCCTTTATGACGGCGCATTTGAAAGATGCACATGGCGTACAGGAGATACATTTGCTGACAGGTTGCGAAAACGAAGCGGCCAAAGCGTTGTATGCCGTTATGGGTTTTGAAGAGAAAAGTGAAACATACATGAGAAAGAAACTGGAGAGGAATACGTGAAAATGAAAAAGTGGATGTTGTTTCTGCTGGTTACCGCAATGTGTATGACAGGGGCAATTGCAGAGGAAATGGAATACCGCTCCGATTTTTCTGCAGGCACCGACGGCTGGTATGCCAGAAGCGGCGGGGGTGCGGTGATCGAAGTGACGGATGATGGGCTGCTGATCACCGGCAGGAACGCTATCTGGAATTCCCCCGGCAGGGCGTTTTCTCTGGTGCCGGAGGAACAATACCTGATCAGCGTGGAAGTGAAACAGGATGCCATGGCAGAAGGCAGGTTCATCCTTTCGGTGGAGCATGCAAAAGATGGCGAAACCAGCTATGAAAACCTGGTGAGCGAAACCGTGAAAAAGGGCGAATGGACCACACTTTCTGCCCTGTGGGTGGCCGGAGATTATGATACCTATGTTCTGTATGTGGAGGGCGGTGAAGCGGATACGCCCTTTACCATCCGGAATTTTACCCTGCAGGGTGCAGCAAAACAAAAGGAAATGGCACAGGAAGGGGAGCCTTTCAGGATGCCGGAAGGAGAAACGGAATTGAAAAAGCTGTTTGATGAAATGGTATGGAACAAGAGCTACAAAAAGAACGGAGACCATAACCCCCTGTATACCCAGCGATTTGGCGCAGATCCCGGCTTTCTGGTGTGGAATGACCGGCTGTATGTGTACACCACCAATGATCTGGTGGAATACAATGCGGACGGAACGGTGAAAGAAAACACCTATGGTCTGATCAACAAGATCAACTGCATTTCATCTTCCGATCTGGTGAACTGGACGGACCATGGGGCCATTCCTGTGGCAGGGAATAACGGCATCCTGAAATGGGCCCGCAATTCCTGGGCCCCCTGCGCTGCTCACAAGGTGATCGACGGCAAGGATCAGTTTTTCCTGTACAGCTGCAATAATGGCAACGGTGTAACGGTGCTGGTGGCGGATGATCCCGCCGGCCCCTTCCGGGATCCTCTGGGCCATGGGCTGATCACCCGGCAAACCCCCAACTGCGCCAATGTGACCTGGCTGTTTGACCCGGCCGTTTTTGTGGATGAAGACGGCACCGGTTATCTGTACTTTGGCGGCGGTGTGCCTGCCGGACGGGATGCCGATCCCGGCACGGCACGCTGTGTACAGCTGGGGGACGATATGATTTCCATCGTGGGAGAGCCCCGTGTGATCGAGAATGTGCCGTATCTGTTTGAAGATTCCGGCATGCTGAAAATCGGTGATACGTATTATTACAGCTATTGCTCCAACTGGAACACCGGCGGTAATCAGCTGGGCATTGTCAATGGCGCCATTCAGTATATGACAAGCAAAAATCCCCTGGGGCCCTTCGAATATGCGGGCCAGGCTTTTGTGAATCAGGGTGCATTTTTCGGCCTGTACGGCAACAACCATCACAGCATGGTGAAGTTCAAGGGTGTGCATTACATGCTCTACCACAACCGGCCCGTGGAAAAGGCCATGGGCATCACGGGCAATTACCGCTCTCCCCAGATCAACGTGATGGAAGTGAACGAAGACGGTTCCATCAAGCCGGTGGTGGGCACCATGAAGGGCGTGGAGCAGCTGCACAATTTCGATCCTTACGAAAAGGTAGCAGCCCAGACCATGTACCGGGAAGCAGGCATTGAAGTGACCGGTTATGGCCCGGATGCGGTTACCGTGGCCGAAAGTGGCGATTGGATGCAGCTGAAAAATGTGGAATTTAGTAAGGGCAGCAAGGCATTCACCCTGTGCGCCGCATCGGAAAAGGGCGGTGTGGTACGTGTGGTAGCCGGTGGCTTTGACGGCCAGGTGCTGTGCGAGGTAAAGGTAGAAGGCAGCGAAATGAAGGAATACACAGTGGATGCTGCATCGGTAGAAGGGGTACAGGACCTGTATCTCTTGTTCGCCGGGGATGTGCAGGCCAAGTGGTGGGAAATCACTGCTGAATAAAAGAATCAGGCACCGCAGACTTTTTTTGCTGCGGTGTCTGTTTTTGATTTGACAGTGACATAATGGGGTATAGATTGATTGGAGAATTGCACAGCGCAGGATTGTGTGCTATACTGACACCAGAAACGGAAAGGAAAGAATGCGATGGATATGATGATATGGATAACAGCCCTGGGCGTAGGCGGTGCCACGGTGATTGGTGCTGTGATGGGGTTTATATTCAAGAAAATTTCCCACAGATTCAGTGATATAGTGCTGTCCTTTGCGGCAGGGGTGATGCTGGCTGCAGCGGTGATAGGTCTGATCATTCCCTCTTTGGATTATGGTGGGAATATGGGGATTCTGATCACGGTTGCCGGGGTATTTGCCGGGGCACTGTGCCTGAATGTGCTGGACAAACTGGTGCCCCATTTGCACAAGCTTTCCGGGATTGACGGGGAAAAGCATCCGGACGGTGCACAGCGGCTGAACAAGGTGCTTTTGTTTGTGATGGCCATTGCCATTCATAACCTGCCGGAAGGCATTGCCGCCGGTGTGGGCTTTGGCACCGGCAACACCGGAGAAGCGTTGACCATTGCCGCCGGTATTACACTGCAGAACATCCCCGAAGGCATGGTGATCATCGGGCCCATGCTGGCAGCGGGCATGAGCCGCGGGCGCACCTTTGCAGCGGCCATGATGACGGGCCTGGTGGAAGTAGTGGGCACGCTGCTTGGCTATGTGGCAGTGGCGTTTTCCACGGCGGTGCTGCCCTTTGCGCTGGCTTTTGCAGGGGGCACCATGCTGTATGTGATCAGCGATGAAATGATTCCCGAAACCCATGCCCACGGCGTGGAGCGGGGGGCCACGTATGCGCTGCTGGCAGGCTTTTGCCTGATGCTGGTGATGGATTATTTTCTTGGCTGACGTGCTGATGAACCAACAGTGTGAAAGGATATATTTGTCCTAAAGAAGCAAGCCTCTCCGAAAAAGGGGAGGCTTGTTTTTGTGCTTCGGTATGGTATAATAGAAGAAGCGAAAAACAAAAAATGAGGGGGAAGGCAGATGGCCATGCAGCATATGCCCGATGTGAAAGTATTGGAAACGGGTGCAAAATATTGGGAATGGGATCATGAAGCATTTTCTGTGCAGGCGTATGTGCCCAAGGCGCAGGCGATAGCGGATGTGGTGAACTTTGGCTTTCGTGCGCCTTATCTGTTGGTATTACCCGAAAACAAAATGACGGAAAAGGAAACGGCTGCCTTCGCAGAGGAAAAGGGCTTTGCGTGCATTGCAGCCCGTTTTTCCGGCAGCGTGGTGTTTGTGACGCCAGCGGATGGTAAATGGGCAAATGCGGATGAAAAATTGTTTGCAGCTCTGATTGCCAACAGCCGCATCGGTCAGTATTACAAAGACGGTGTTCTTTTGTCCCGAAACCGCTTTACCGGTGAGTGGGGCGAGTGCTTCATTCGGGGGGCCATTTTCCGCACCTTCATTTTTGCATATGGCGAAGCGGCGGATTACGTAGGTCGGCATCTGCTGCAAACCCTGGAGGGGCAATATTTGTGGGGGCCGGGTGAAATTACGCCCGTTGCTGCGATGCTGGAAGGCATGACAAAAATGCCCGGCATCAGCCGCAGGGATATTCCGGTGGTGTCCTCTGGCAATAGCGAAGAAATAAATGCCTGTTTGCAGGAAAAGTGCGACCGGGTGCTGATCCAAAGGGATGAGGACATAAAGGCGGCTTTTGCTTTTATGAATCAGTTCAAACGCTGGTGCGGCGTGCTGGAGGACGAAGCGGATATGGAAGCGGAAGGCATGGCAGAAGAAGCGGATGTGGCATGGGTAAAAACCTCGGCCGATCATCTGGGGGACGAAAAGGACACGGAAAGCCATGCGGTAGGCTATCTGGCCTATTATCGGAAGGAATTGCCGGAGAAGGGAAAAATGCCCCTGCTGCTTGCCTTCCATGGCGGCGGCGATTCGGCATATTATATCACCCATGTTTCCGGCTGGTGGCGGGTGGCCAGGCGTCAGGGCTTTTTGCTGGTGGCGGTGGAAAACCACCTGAACCTGACGGCCACGGAAGTGATCGAGTTGATTGAAAAGCTGAAAGAGAAATATCCCATTGATGAAAACAGGATTTATGCCAGCGGTTTTTCCATGGGCGGCTGCAAATGCTGGGATCTGTATCAGGAATACCCGGAGGTGTTTGCTGCGCTGGCCCCCATGGATGCCACGTTTGAAGTGGGGCTGAATCAATACGGGCAGCCTGCGCCCAAAGGCATCAATGACCATACCCCGGTGCCGCTTTACTATGCCGGCGGGGAAGAAACGCCGCTGCCGGAATTACCCTTCCAGGCGGAAAAATGCTGGGACAGGATCCGTTATGTGTTCCGGGTGAATGACATGAAAACAACATATGATGTACAGTACGAAGAAAAGGAAAAGTGGAAAAATCCCATCTGGGGCATAGATGGCGATAAAATGCGAGTGTACCACGACGAAAACCGAAATGCGGATTTGACGGTGCATTATTTCGAAAGCCGGGACGGCGTGTGGCGCACGGCGCTGGCCTCCATCAGCGGGCAGGGACATGAATGCCGGGAGCATACCTGCGAAAACGCCTGGCTGTTCATGCAGCAGTTTACAAGATAACACCATCTATTGTGCGGATTACGTCTGAAAAATTCGAGGTGGAGTATGCAAATTCATTTTAACGAAAGCACGCAGGTTTTTCATTTACAGGGAAAAAGCTTCAGCTATATCATGCAGGTAAAGGATGGCCTGATGCTGCATTTGTACTGGGGCAGAAAAATTCCTCTGGGGCATCATGAAGCGCTGCATTTTTTACCCTGGGAAGGGGCGTCCTTCGATTCGGCTCACAGCCGCTGGCCCTTGGAAGTGCCCACTCAGGAAAAAGGCTTCTTTGGCCAGCAGGCGCTGCGCGTGAAAAACGGCGGGGGAGACGACGTGGTATCCCTTCGGTACAAAACACATCGGATCATGGATGGGAAGAAAGGCCTGCCGGGCTTGCCCTCTTCATATGTGGAAAAGGATACGGACGCCCAAACGCTGGAAATTGATCTGGAAGACCATGTTTCCGGCCTGCTGGTGACGCTGCGGTATACCGTTTTTGCTGAGTATGATGTGCTTGCACGCAGCATGCTGATCCAAAATCATTCCGCTGATACGGTGACGCTGTTGGACGCTCAGACAGCGGTGCGGCTGCCGGCGGACAATTATGAAATTCTCCATCTCAAAGGCGGCTGGGCAAGAGAACGTCATGCAAAACGCTTTGCCATGCCGGAAGGAAATTTTGCCATCAAAAGCCGCAGGGGTGCTTCCGGCCATGAAAACAATCCCTTCCTGGCGCTGGTGCACCCGGAGACCACGGAAAGTATGGGTGATGTATATGCCATGACTCATGTGTATTCCGGCAGTTTTTCTGCTTTCGTGGACGTGGGGATTGACCGGGCACCGTACATGATGATGGGCCTTTGCAGCGATGTGTTTTCCTGGCAGATGCAAAATGGGGATGTGTTTCAGGCACCGGAAACCCTGCTTTGCTATGCGCCGGATGGGCTGAACGGGCTGTCTCACCGGATGCATGCCTTCGTCCGCCGGTGCATTTGCCGGGGATATTGGCGGGACAGGCCCCGTCCCATTCTGCTGAACAATTGGGAAGCCACGTATTTTGATTTCAATACCGAAAAGCTGTTGAAAATCGCAGCATTGGGTGCTCAGATCGGCTGCGAATTGTTTGTGCTGGATGACGGCTGGTTTGGAAAGAGAAATTCGGATAACTGCTCCTTGGGCGATTGGGTGGTGAACGAAGATAAACTGCCCGGCGGGTTGAAAGCGCTGGCAGAAAAGATCAACGAGATGGGCCTGAAAATGGGGCTTTGGTTTGAGCCGGAAATGGTATCCCCGGACAGCGATCTGTACCGTGCCCATCCAGACTGGTGCCTGCATGTGGATGGCCGGGAAAGAACCCAGGCCCGGCAGCAACTGATACTGGACCTTGGCCGGAAAGAGGTGCAGGATCATATCATTGAAAGCATCAGCCATGTGCTGGAAAGCGCCCCCATCGGTTATGTGAAATGGGATATGAACCGGAACATGATGGAAGGCTTCAGTGCCGCATTGCCGGCACAGCGAAAAATGGAAAGCCAGCACAGGTATATATTGGGCCTTTACCGGGTGCTGGAAACCATCACAGCCCGTTTCCCGGAAGTATTGTTTGAAAGCTGTTCCGGCGGCGGCGGGCGGTTTGACTGCGGTATTCTGCATTACATGCCCCAGACCTGGACCAGCGACGATACCGATGCGGCCGAACGGGTGAAAATTCAGTACGGCACATCGCTCATTTATCCCTGCAGCAGCATGGGTGCCCATGTGAGTGCCGTTCCCAACCATCAGACGGGGCGCATTACCCCTTTCCATACCCGGTGCAACGTGGCCATGGGCGGGAACTTTGGGTTTGAGCTGGATTTGAACAAGCTGAATGAAGAAGACCTGCAATGCGCCCGGAATGCGGTGGCAATGGTGAAAAAACTGCGAACGGTGATGCAGCAGGGGGATTATTACCGCTTGCAAAATCCCTTCCTTTCGGACGGGGATGCTGCCTGGCAGTTTACCGATGGGCGTACGGTGATCGTCTGTTTCTACCGGAATCAGGCCCAGCCCAATGCTTCTCCCCGGCAGGTGAAGCTGCAGGGGCTGGAGGAAGATGCGGTGTACGTGGATACGGCCCATCAGATGACCTGCACCGGCGGTGCGCTGATGCATATCGGCCTGCCGGTGCCCTATGCGTGGAAGGATTACGACAGCTGGGTTTACGTTTTTGAAAAGCAATAATTATAAAACGCTTTACGGTGTTCAGGCATCGTAAAGCGTACTTTTTTTATTCTTCGTATAAACGGAATGGGCGTTCGCTGAGCCGGCAGAGCAATTCGTTTTTGTTTGTGCCGGCAAGGGAAGCAGCTTCCTGGATGGAAAGGGTGTTTCGGGTGCCATCGCCATAGATGATGGCTAGGTCGCCCACCTGAACACCGGGCACCTCTGTCACGTCTGCCACGCACTGATCCATGCACATGACGCCCACCAATGGGCATTTGATGCCACGGATGGTGACGTACCCACTGCCGCCAAGGGTGCGGGGATAGCCGTCCCCATAGCCAAAGGGCAGCGTGGCAATGACGGAAGGACGCTGTGCCTGCCAGGAAAGATCATACCCAACCCCTTCGCCGGGAGCAAGGCGGCGCAGCCGGGTGATTCGGGTTTCCATGGAAAGGGCGGGAATGGGGGAGAGCGCATCGCTCTCAAAGCCTTTCATGCCGTAAAGCAGCGCACCGGGGCGCACCATGTTCAGCCGGAAATCCGGGTAATCCACGCAGCTGATGCTGTCCGCAATATGCTTATGGCGGAAAAAATGGCCTTCATTTTCCAGGGCATCCACAATGGAAAGGAAGCGGTTCAGCTGGAGTTCATCGGAAGGGCGGTCTTTCAGCGCCAGATGGGAATAGATGCCCTCCACATACAGATGAGGCAGGCGCAGGATGCTTTTCATTTCTTCCAAATCATCCGTACCTAAGCGATTGAACCCCGTTTCCGCCTTCAGATGAACAGTGGGACGGATGCCGTTTTTTTCACCGATGGCATTCAGCAGCGTTGCCTGATGCACCGAGAAAACAGTGAGCGTGATGCGGTTTAATGCAGCACATTCCAGCAGCCTGTCCGGGGTATGGCCCAGCACGAAAAGAGGAGCGTCCGGGTAGGCTTTTCGAAGGGGCAGCGCCTCTTCCAGCCGGGCAACGGCCAGATAGCAGGCCCCATGCTGCAGCAGGGTGGGGGCTATTTCCGTGGCACCGTGGCCGTAACCATTGGCCTTAATGACGGCCATGACAGCCACTTCCGGTCCCATCAATTGCCGCAGCATATCCATGTTTTGCCCCAGGGCATTTAGGGAAATGCGGATCAATGTATCGCCATGCATCATTTTTTCGTCTC
This sequence comes from Clostridia bacterium, assembly GCA_017437265.1. Classification (GTDB taxonomy): domain Bacteria; phylum Bacillota; class Clostridia; order Christensenellales; family Aristaeellaceae; genus RUG563. The sequence goes on along the minus strand of JAFSBN010000236.1, from coordinate 10,124 downwards.
CATATAGGCCTGCACGCCGGCGTGGAGCAGCGCAAGGCCCACTTGCATACAGCCCTCATCCGGGGCAAAATGCTCGCTGTGCAGGGATTGCGGGGCAGTGCCGGGGGCGGCAGTGCCGATATTGAAATAGCATCCGGGGGCGGCCTGAGTGAAATAAGCAAAATCGTCTGCGCCCATGCTGGGAGCATCCATCATCACTACATTTTCTTTTCCCATTAGTTCCCTGGCCAGCTCAGCCATCTGTAGCGAAATGACAGCATGGTTGATGAGGGCAGGGTAATCGTCCGTAAGGGCAACTTCGGCCTCTGCGCCCAGAGCGGCAGCGGTTCCCTGCACTGTTTGGCGGATCAGATGTTTCACCTGATCGCCGGTTTTTTTGTCCAGTACCCGAACGGTACCCTGCAGATGTACTTCGCCGGCCACGATATTCCGGCCGGTGCCGCCCTGGATTTTGCCGATGGTGATCACCACCGGCTCCGTGGGGGCAGTGAAACGGCTGGGGATCAATTGCAAAGCGGAAATTATCTGCGCTGCGGCAGCAATGGCATCCACGCCCATTTCGGGATGCGCACCATGGCAGCTTTTGCCGTGAATAGCGATATCCAGTTCGATCACGGCGGCGTTCATTTTGCCGGGCAGGAAGGAAGCGGTGCCAACGGGCAGCGTGGGATCCACGTGCAGGGCCAGCACCCTTTCCACCTGGGGCCCTTCCATGCAGCCGCCCTCTACCATCACTTTGGCACCGCCCACCGTTTCTTCAGCAGGCTGGAAGAAGAGTTTTACCATGGCAGGCAGTGTAGCTTCTTCCTTTTTCAAAAGTCGAGCCAGGCCAAGCAGCACGGCGGTGTGGATATCATGGCCGCAGGCATGCATAACACCGATATTTTGAGAAGCGTAGGGAAGGCCTGTTTTTTCTTCTATGGACAGGGCGTCGATATCGGCCCGGATGCCAATGGCACTGTCACCCTTGCCGATCGTGGCGCAGATGCCGCCGTTTTCATAGGTTGTAAATGGGATGGAAAGCTGCTCCAACTGCGAGCGAATAAAGGCCAGGGTTTGATGTTCCTGGCCTGAAAGTTCGGGATATTGATGCAGATGGCGGCGCAAATGCACCATTTCTGCAAGTATGTCTTTGGAAATATGATTGATCATATCAATCCTCACGATTGCCGTTGATGAAAACGGCTTTTGTTTTGGTGAGATAGTGGAAGGGATGGCCGGAGAACACCACGATATCGGCATCTTTGCCAAGGGCAATGGAGCCCACCCGGTCTTCCACCCCGGCAGCCTTGGCGGCATTGATGGTGATGGAGCGGAAGGCGGCATCTTCAGAGAGCCCTTCCCGCACCATAATGGAGCACAGGTAGGGCAGCTGCCACAGGGCGATCACGTCGTGATCCGTGCACAGGGCAAATTCAACCCCGGCTTCTTCCAGCATGGCACCCATGGCCAGATCGCCGCCCACGGTTTCCGGTTTGCCGGCAGGGCCAATGCAGGGGCCTACGATGGGGATGATGCCGGAGGCAGCAATTTCCGGGATCACATGCTTGCCGACGGTGGTGTGCACGGTGGAAAGCCGCAGATCAAATTCCTTGCACAGGCGGATGGCAGTCAAAATATCGTCTGCCCGGTGGGCATGGATATGAGCGGGAATTTCTTTTTTCAGCAGAGGAATAAGAGCGTCGAATTCTGGATCATACACATCCTCGCCGGCATCCTTTTTCTTCATATAGCGTCGGGCGTTTTCCATGGTTTTGCGGAAAACGGCGGCGGTGCCCATACGGGTCATGGGAGAACGGCCCTTGTTTTCGCCGTAATTGCGCTTGGGGTTTTCGCCGGTGGCGCATTTGATGGCACAGGGGGCCTTGAGGATCATTCTTTCAACGTTGGTTTCCCGGCAAAGCTTCATCACGGCTGCCTGACCGCCGATGACGTTGGTGCTGCCGGGGGAGACGACTGCACTGGTGATGCCGGCCTTTCTGGCCTTGGGAATGGCGATGTCCAGGGGATTGATGCCGTCCACCACGCGCATATCCGGGGTGACAGGGTGCACCGTTTCGTTACAGTCTTCCCCTTCCCAGCGCATGCCTTCTTCGGAGATGCCGATATGGGTGTGGGCGTCCATGAAGCCGGGCATGATATAGCCGCCCTGGGCATCCATGATTTCGCCGTCATAGGCAGGGGCAGCGGCCATATCGCCAAAGGCGGTGATTTTTCCGTTTTCAAAATCAACATAGCCTTTTTCGTAAGTGCCGTTTTCGATGGTAACCAAAATACCGTTTTCAATTCTCATGGGATCGCCTCCGTTTATTGCATAGGAATGAGGAAGGATGCGACGATCAGTATCACGCCGCAAATGGCACGGGCAATGGCCAATGCGGTGTCTGCCTGTTTTTTTGTGAAATTTTCTGCTTCGGCAACGGTGGATGATGTCAGATCGTCGTCAAAATCGGCACTGTCCATCCGGAAGGAGGGACGATGGGGCTTTTCCTCCTTGAAGCGGCGATGGAAATAGGGCACAGGCTTTTTTTCCTTTTTATAGCGGCCAAAGGGCTGCAGACCGGTGATTTTCAGGTAATTGAACCATGCCCAGCACAGCATCACAAACCCGACGGCGCACAGGGCATGTACCATGTAAATGCCGCCACCAAGCACCGTGCCTGCAACAAGGGCAATCACCAGTGTAATGCCCAGGGAAGAAAACGCCTGTTTATAGATCAGCCGCAGATATTGCCTGCGTTCCTGTTTCTGCATGGTTTACAGTTCCTTCCGGTAGCCTTCCAGTTCCTCTTCATTGGCCAGAACGAAATGACCCGGCAAAATTTCCGTCCAGATGGGGGGCTTGCTTTCGTAATTGTGCATGGCAGGGTCATAGGTGAGAAGCACTTTGTTCTTTTCCACTTCCGGATCGGGGTAGGGCACAGCGGAAAGCAGCGCCTTGGTATAGGGATGAAGGGGGTGGCGGAACAATTCTTCACATTCTGCCAGCTCCACAATGCGGCCCTTATGGATGACGGCAATGCGGTCTGAAATGAAGCGGACCACGGAAAGGTCGTGAGCGATGAAAAGGTAGGTGAGCCCGCGTTCGCGCTTCATTTTGTTCAAAAGATTGATCACCTGGGCACGGATGGAAACGTCCAGGGCGGAAATGGGTTCGTCCGCCACCACAAAATCCGGGTTCATTACCAGGCTTCTGGCGATGCCGATGCGCTGGCGCTGGCCGCCGGAAAATTCGTGGGGGAAGCGGGAGGAGAAATCGCTGGAAAGGCCCACTTCGTTCATGATGTTTTCCACTTTTTTCAGCCGGTCTTCCTTGTTATCGAACAGGTGATAATTGTACAAGCCTTCAGAGATGATATAATCCACCTTGGCGCGCTCGTTGAGGGAGGCCATGGGATCCTGGAAAATCATCTGCATCTGCATGTGCAATTGCTTTGCTTTCTTCTTGTCAATGCGGCCATTGATTTTCTCGCCGCCAAAGATGATTTTGCCATCCACCTTGTTGTAAATGCGCATGATGGCACGGCCGATGGTGGTTTTGCCGGAGCCGGATTCGCCCACCAGAGACAGCGTTTCGCCTTTATAGATATCGAAATTCACATTGTCTACGGCCTTGAATTCCCGGTCTCCCAGCTTGAATTTTACGGTCAGGTCCTGCACCTGAAGCAGCTTTTCGGCGTTTTGATAATCAAAGGGAGCGGAGGGGATTTGCTTTTCCTTTTCCTGAGCGTCCCTGATTTCCAGTGCTTCCCGGTGTTCCCTGGCATAGGGATGCATCAGCCAGGTCTTGGCAAAATGGGTGTCGCTTACTTTGAAAAGCGGCGGTTCCTCTTCAAAATCGATCTCCATGGCGTCCGGGTTCCGGGGGGCAAAGGCGTCGCCCTTGATTTCTTTGAAGAGGTTGGGCGGCGTGCCCTGAATGGAGAAAAGATCATGGCCCTTCACGCCCAGCTGGGGCATGGACTGAAGCAGGGCCTTTGTGTAGGGATGAACGGCGGAAGAAAAAATTTCCTTTGCCGTGCCGGTTTCCACAATCTGGCCGGCGTACATAACGCTCACCCAGTCTGCCACATTGGCTACCACACCCAAATCGTGGGTGATATAGACAACGGTCATTTTCATTTCCCGTTGCAGATCCCGGATCAGGTTCAGGATCTGGGCCTGAACGGTTACGTCCAGGGCGGTAGTGGGCTCGTCGCAGATGAGGATTTGCGGACGGCAGGCAATAGCCGTTGCGATCACTACACGCTGGCGCATGCCGCCGGAAAATTCGTGGGGGTATTGCTTATAGCGGGTTTCGGCGTCGGAAATGCCCACTTTTTTGAGAATTTCAATGGCTTCCTGCTTGGCCTGAGCGTGGGGCGTGCCAAAGTGCCAGGTGATCACTTCAGTGATTTGCTCACCGATGGTGCGCACAGGGTTCAGAGAGGTCATGGGGTCCTGGAATACCATGGCAATCTTCTTGCCGCGGATGGAAAGCCATTCCTTTTCTGTTTTGAACTGGGCCAGATCCTGATCCTGATAGAGCAGCTGGCCGCCGGTGATTTTACCGTTCTTATCCAGCATGCCGATGAAGGATTTTGTGAACACAGATTTGCCGGAACCGGATTCGCCCACGATGGCCATGGTTTCCCCTTCGTAAAGATCCAGGGAGGCTTTGCGCACGGCAGTGAGGGTTTTGCCGCGGAGGTTAAACTGGATTTCCACATCCCGGGCGGAGAAAATGCAGGGGCCCATATGTCCGTTATTTTGCATAGCTCAGCCCCTCCTCAGACATGGTTGCGGGGATCCGACGCATCGGCAAATTTATTGCCGATCACGTAGAACGCAACGGTAATGATGCACAGGATGATGGTGGGCAGCAGCATCTGATAGGGATGCAGGGTGAAGGATGCGCGGCCCTGGTTGACGATATTGCCAAGGGTGATGGCGTCCACGGGAAGACCAATGCCCACAAAGCCCAGAAACACTTCGGAGCCGATGGAGTAGGGGATGCAAAGGGCGGCTTCCATGATGATGAGGCTGATGATATGGGGGATGATGTTCTTGGTGGCAATGCGGCGCATGGGGGTGCCCAGGCACCGGGAGGCCATGTTGTATTCGTTGTCACGGATGGAGAGGATGCGGTTGCGGAAGAAACGCGCTTCCACGATCCACCCGCGGCTGGCCATGGAGACAAACAACGTCAGGTAGCTGGTGTTCATGATGTATGCCAGCAGCACCAGATATACCGTGGAAGGGATATTGGTGATGACGTTATAGATTTCGATCATGATGGGGTCCAGCTTTTTGTTATAGCCCCAGATGGCACCCACCAGCATGCCGATGCCCACATCGGAAAGGGCGATACAGAAGGCCAGCAGGAAAGAATTGCGCACGCCGTACCATGCGCGGGTCCAGATATCACGGCCCAGGCCGTCGGTGCCAAACAGATGCTCCCAGGAGGGACGGTTATTCCACATGGTGCGCTTGAGGGCCACTTTATTGGGGTTCACAGGGGACACCATGGGGTAAATGAAGCTCATGAGGATGATCAGCACGATCAGCGCCACCAGCACCACAACAGCCTTGTTTTTGAAGAAGGTGCGGATGGTGGAGCGCCAGTAGGAATAATTGGAATAGCCCGTGTCTTCGCTGAGCATCTGGTCAAACACTTTGGCACGGAATTTTAAGGGGTTCAGTTCAGGCATTTTCTTTTCCATACCTTAATTATCCTCCATCAGCGTAATACGCGGGTCAACCGCAGCGATCAGCAAATCGCCCAGGAATACGCCCAGCACAGAAAGCACGGCGTACATCAGCACAATCACCTGCACCAGGTTGTTATCCTGCTTTTCGATGGCAGTGGTCAGCAGGCCGCCGGTGCCGGGAATAACGTACAAAGTTTCAATTACCAGAGAACCGGAAATAATAAACAGCAAATCGCTGGGGAGATAAATAACCAGCGGAATGATGGCGTTTTTGAAGATGTGGCGCTTCCATACTTCCTTTTTCGAGAAGCCCTTCACCATGGCGAATTTCACGTAATCCTTGTTTTCTTCGTCCACCATGAAGCGGCGCAGCCACAGGGCATACCAGGCAATGCTGCCAAGGGAGAGACAGATGACGGGCAATATCCAGGAAGAGGGAATATCTTTATCAAATACCATGGGTAAATTCAGCCACAGGGATACCCACACCTGAATGAAAAACAGGTAAATGAGGCTGGGAATGGCACGGACCATCAGGATATAGCCGGTGCCCAGATGATCGCCCCAGCGGTCCTTGAAGCGGACCATCAGCATACCAAGGGAAAGGCCCAGCACGATGCCAAGGATCATACTGGCCAGGCCAAAGGCGGCGGTAACGGGAATTTTTTCGGCAAGCAGGGTGGAGATGGGCACTTTGGGGTATACCGTCAGGCTGCGGCCCAGATCACCCTGGAAAAGATTTTTTACAAAACGGCCCAGCTGCACAATGGGGTGATCCAGCAGCCCCTGATTGCGCAGGTAAGTCATCCGGGTGGCTTCGTCCGTTTCCTTGATCATTTCAGGCGGAAAATAGCCGCTGAGGGGCATCAGCCTGAGCAGCATAAAAACCGCCACGAAAACGATCATGACGGTGAGGATGGAATTGAGGGTGCGCTTTAAGATATACTTGCCCATAACGGCCTCCGGAAAAAAGGATTTCCTGTGAAAAAGCTTCGTCCTGCCCGCATGGAGCAGGACGAAGCGATGGTGCTTGGGGGAAAATCAGTTGCCGGCCAGAGCCTTATCGCGTTCGATTTCGTAGGCAGCCTTCAGGGTTTCAAATTCTTCCTGGGTGAGCGGTTCGGCCATCACCAGGGTGCCCTTATACTTTTCGTTACCGTAGAGAGTACGGGGGCTGGTGTAGGGGATGGAGTTGCTCATGTAGTAGCCGCGCAGGGAAGAAATGAAGGGGATCACGAAGCCGTTGCCGCACAGGTAAGCTTCTGCTTCGGCGAAGTACTGCAGGCGTTCTTCGAAGGTTTCGGCAGCCAGTGCCTTTTCGATCAGGGCGTCAAATTCGGGCACGTTGTAGCAGCCCACGTTTTCAGCGCCGTCGGTGGTGAGGCGGGTGAGGATGCCGGAGGGGTCGGCGTAGCCGGTGGACAGGGAGTCAAAATAGATATCGTAGTTCAGCGGATCGGCCACGGTGCCGTAGGTCCAGCCGGAGAAGGCCTGGATCTGGAAATCGATGTAATCAGCGCCGATGGATTCTTCCATCATAGCCTTGAACAGCTGAGCCATGATGATTTCTTCTTCATCATCGGTGCCCACATAGCAGATGGTGACAGGCAGCTTGCCGTCGATGTCGAAGGAGCATACGGGCAGGTAATCCACGGTGCCAGCTTCAACGCCGATGATGTTGCCGTTTTCGTCGCACAGTTCGGCAATGGCCTTTTCCATGTATTCGCGGGCCAGTTCAGGCTGGTTGTAATTGGTTTCCTTGATTTCCTTCAGGGGGCTGTAGTCGGTGTAATCCTTGCCGGTGCTGTCATAGATAGCGCCTTCGGCGTTGATGGTGTTGCGCAGGATACGGGCAGGATCCACAGGCTCACGCAGGGCGGCCAGCACTTCACGGTCCATGGAGTAGAGCAGAGCCTTGCGGAAGTTTTCGTTGTTGATGAAGGTTTTGAATTCGGTGTTTTCGCCGTCAAAGTCCAGCCAGAGGTAGTTGGTGGAGAAGGAATGGCTGGTGGGCAGCAGCTTGTCGGCATATTCGGTGCCCTGCAGGGAATCGTAAGCTTCGGATTCCACGGAGGTATAGTCGATCATGCCGCGCTTGAACATTTCAAGGGAAGTGGTGCCGTCGGGAATCATCTGATATTCCACGGTGTCCAGGGTGATATTGGCCTTGTCCCAGTAATAGGGGTTGGCGGAGAGGGTGATGGCCTTATCACGTTCGAATTCGGACACATAATAGGCGCCGCAGTAGAGCATGTGTTCGTTATCCACGGCAAAGTCATCGCCCAGGGCCATGGCGTAGTCGTATTCCACGGGCAGCATCAGCATGCTGCTTTCGATGAGGGACAGGAAGTAGGGGGCGCTGCTTTCCAGCGTATACTGAACGGTGTATTCGTCCAGCGCCTTCACGCCCACCATTTCGTCGAAGGAAGCCACCACGTCTTCGCGGTTCTTGTCGGTGACCAGTTCGCAGTCGATATCATCCAGCAGCCAGTAATAATCGTACATGCCGGAGATCATGTTGCGCACCACACGCAGGGAGTAGGCGTCGTTCTTGGGATCGGCGATGTAGCGGATGCCGTCCACGAAGTCTTCAGCGGTGAGGGCATATTCGGTTTCGGCGCCGGTGTGATCGATCCACTTGAGGCCTTCACGGATTTTGAAGGTCCAGACGGTCTGGTCGTCGTTCACTTCCCAGCTTTCGGCCAGGGAAGGCACATAAACGCCGTAGATGTCCGGTTCCACCAGGCCATCGATGCAGTTGGCCACGATTTCACGGACGGTGGCGTAAGCGGTGGAGTAGTAGTTGAAAGAAGCATAGGAAGAAGAGAAATAGGTGTTGTAGGTGTTTTCGTAGGTTTTGCTTTCTTTGATGGCCTTGGCAGCGGCAGCCAGGTCTTCACCCATGGCGGGGACGGCGGCGACGCTGAGCAGCATGACCAGAGAGAGCAGCAATGCGATCAGGCGTTTCATGGAAATCCTCCTAACAATTGTATAAATATTCTTCTATATAATACTGAAAAAAGGCATATAAAGCAAGATGATTTCTGTACTTAATTGGTATTTATGTCGGTATACAATCCGGTGGGTTTGTTTTGCGGAAAAATGAAAGAAAATACAAAATTTTCAAGCGGCAGCCATCACACGATGCGGAAAGCATATATTTTTTCAAATGGATTGTACGTCCTAACGCCCATGTGATATAATAGAAATAATCAATGATCCGTTGTAAACAGAATAATTACAGGAGGAATCGTTATGAGTCAGTACGTTCTCATTACCGGCACCGGCCGTGAAATGGCGCTGGGGTATAATTTTGTCCGCCGCTATCTGGAACAGGGCGATCATGTGATCGCAACCGTGCGCAGGCCTTCCGAAGCGTTGGAACGGCTGCAGGCCCGGTATCCTGATACGCTGCATATTCAGCTGATGGATATCGGAAGCACCGAATCGGTAAATGCGGCGGCGGAAAAGGTGGCGGAATATGCGCCGTGTCTGGATCTGATGATCAACAATGCCGTCACCACCTCTCCCGATACCAATAAGGAACTGGAAGAATTTGACCTGGACACGATTATGCCGGCGCTGAATGTGGCCACTGTGGGCCCGCTGCGCGTGATCAAGGCCTTTTTGCCGCTGCTGAGAAAAAGCCGGGGCACGGCGCTGATTGTGAATATCTCTTCCGAAGCGGGCAGCATCGGTGCATGCTACCGCAGCACATATATCGATTACGGCATGGCCAAGGCGGCCCTGAATATGGCCACCAAAACACTGCACAATAAATTCAAGGATGATCCCAAACTCAACATCATCACCGTGCATCCCGGCTGGATGCGGACAAACGAGGGCAATGTCAAGGCACCGTTTGAGCCCTACGATCATGCGGAAACCATGCGATTGATGTTCGAAACCAAGCGTCATGACAAGACGGGCCCAATTTTTGTGACTTATGCCGGGGAAGAATATCCCTGGTGAATTAAGATCAAGGCATATCGCCAGCCCTGCTTCATTTGATGGGAAAGGGCAATCTTTTACCAACGATATTACCAATATTGCAGGGAAAAGAATGAAGCAATACGGGAAGAATTGAGAAGATGCCCGGTTGGCATCGGAAAGACCAAATGCCGGGAATCCCTGTAAAAGCGGGCATTTGAGAAGAAACACAACACTGATTTGGAGTTTTAAGAAGATGAAAAACATACTGTTTATCTGCCACGGCAAGATTTACCCGGCATAATAAAAAGCCTCAAATCTTCTTATATACCTTCTTCATTGAGCATTTTCTGTGTTTCAACCTCAATTTTACCAACGATTTACCAATATTTCTGGAGAGTCAGACTTGCAAATGCTACTGCTGTGAAGAAGGCGCAGAAAGAACTGAACGACATCGAAAGAAACAAGGCTCCCTGACCGGTAAAGGTCAAGGAGCCTTGTTGT
>JAFSBN010000235.1 GCA_017437265.1 Clostridia bacterium | reverse complement strand
TGCGGTTGCCTTCGGCGTTGGCAATGACGACGGCGTCGCCGCCTTCCATAACGGCCACGCAACTGTTGGTAGTACCCAGGTCAATACCGATGATCTTAGACATAATTCTTTTCCTCCAAATTCATTCTGTTATTTCAGTTTGTTGTATGCTATATCAAATTCCGAATTCAGCATTCTGAATTCCGAATTAACTCTCCACCACTTTTACCATGGCGAAACGAAGTACCGCATCCCCCATCCTGTAGCCCTTCTGCAGCACGGCGCATACCGTGCCGGGCTCGCCTTCGTCTGCAGTGCCCTGCATCACGGCGTTTTCCAGATTGGGATCAAATTTTTCGCCGGGCCTGTCAATCACTTCCACGCCCCGCTTTTCCAATACATCCATCAGCTGGCGGTAAATCATATTCACGCCGGTTTTGAAGCTTTCGTCTTCCGTTTGCTGGGAAAGGGCCCTTTCCAGATTATCCACCACCGGCAGCAGCTGCCTGATGAACTCTCTGGCGCCATCTTCAAACGCTTCGGCACGGGTGGCCTTGTTGCGCTTGCGGAAATTATCAAAATCCGCCTGCACACGCTGGGCCATGTTCAGGTATTCTTCCGCCTGCTTCTGGGCCTTGGTTAATTCATCTTCCTGAACGTCTTCCATTTCCTGCATTTCTTCGGTTTCCACCGCTTCTTCCTGCAGAATTTCTTTTTCTTTCTTCGGAGACATGGTCTTTTTCCTCATTCCGTTAATTTATCATTCTCCCAGCAGCTCACCCAGCACATGGCTGGCAGCCCCCAGGGCGGATAACACTTTTTCGTAGGGCATCCGGGACGGGCCAATCACGCCCACAGCCCCTCTGTGGCCCCTTCCCACCGGAAAACCGGCTGTCACGATGGCACAATCCTGCATATCGGAAATGGCGCTTTCGCTGCCGATATGCACCATAAACGGTGCATCGTGATGGGAAAGCAGATGGGTCAGCTTTTCCTTTTCTTCCAGTGCCGTCAGAAAAGCACGGGCCTTTTCCACATCGGAATACTCAGGATAGTTTAAGATATTGTGAGACCCGGCAATGATCACCGTGTCCTGGGCGCTTTGCTTTTCCATCTGGGCAGCCAGGGCAGCAATGCCCTCCAGCACCCGGGCGTCCGGCCCGTTCATCCGGGCATAGGCCCCCAGCATTTCCTGCACTTCCTGCAACGTGCGCCCGGCCAGACGCTCCGTCAGAAGCCTTGAAATGGAAAAAAGCGCATCACTGTCCAGCCTTTCGCTCACCCGGATCACCGTATCCCGGATGGCACCGGTATCCGTCACAATCACAAGCAGGGCAGCCCCCCTTGGCATGGGCACCAATTGCAGGCAGGAAACGCGCAGTTCCAATTGCTTGGGCATCATCACAACGGCGGTATACCGGGTCAGCCCGGCCAGGGCCTGGGCCGCAGCGGTGGCTACATCCTCCGTGGGCCGCAGCTGATCGGCAAAGAATGCTTTCATTTCTTCGTCCGCCCGCACTTCGCCCTGCAAAAGGCCGTCCACATACAGGCGGTATGCCTTGTGGCTGGGCACACGGCCGGCAGACACATGAGGCTGGGCCAGATAACCCATTTCTTCCAGATCGCTCATTTCATTGCGGATGGTGGCACTGGAAAGGGAGGTTTCGTACTTGCGGGAGATGGTCCTGGACCCTACAGGCAGGGCCGTGAGCACATAGTCCTCAATAATGGCCTGCAGAATGCGCTTTTTCCGGGCATCTACCCCTGCTTCACGCATAGGACCGCCTCCTTTCCGGTTTTGTTAGCACTCTCGTTCGTCGAGTGCTAACTCATGTATAGGATAGCATGCTTCCCTACACTTGTCAATAGGTTTTTGAAAAGATTTTCATCCCCTCCATGAATATAACATGTTTGAAGAAAAAATATGCGCAACCTGTTTCAAAGCGAATAAATTGTGATATAATAGGGATAACAAACAATAAAAACACCGGTTCAACCGGAAAACCGCAAGGAGGATATGATCATGGAACTGAAAGGTAGCAAGACCGAACAAAACCTGCGCGATGCATTTGCCGGCGAAAGCCAGGCCCGCAACAAGTACACCTATTTTGCTTCCAAGGCCAAGAAGGAAGGCTATGTGCAGATTGCTTCCATTTTTGAAGAAACGGCCAACAATGAAAAGGAACATGCCAAGATCTGGTTCAAGCTGCTGGAAGGCATCGGCGACACCGCCCAGAACCTGCTCCACGCTGCCGAAGGCGAAAACTACGAATGGACCGATATGTATGCCACCTTCGCCCGGGAAGCCAAAGAAGAAGGCTTTGATCACATTGCCTATCTGTTTGAAGAAGTGGGCAAGATCGAAAAGGAACACGAAGAACGCTACCGCAAGCTGCTCAGCAACGTGGAAGGCGGCCTGGTGTTCTCCCGTGACGGCGATATGATCTGGCAGTGCGCCAACTGCGGCCACATCCATATCGGCAAGCAAGCACCCGACCTGTGCCCCGTTTGCGCCCATCCCAAGGCCTATTTCCAGCTGAAGGCTGAAAACTACTGAGACCGATCAAAAAAAGCGCTGTGCACTGTGCACGGCGCTTTTTTCTATTGACACATTCGCTATAATATAGGAAGGGAGGAAACTAAAATGGACATTCGTGAACAGAAACAGGCGCTCAGAAAAAAGATACGGCAGGAGATGCAGCCATTGCCCCCGTCCTATTTTCAGCAGGCCGGAAAAGCCATTTGCCAAAAAATCATCACCACTGATGCCTATCGGCAATCTGACTGTGTCTTTTGCTTTGTTTCCTGCGGAAAGGAGCCGGATACTTATCCCCTCCTGAACCAAATTCTCTCCGACGGCAAAGTCCTGGCCGTGCCGCTGTGCCGAAACGAGGGACAGATGGAGCTGCGCCGGATCATCGCCCTTTCCCAGTTGGCACCCGGTGCCTACAATATCCCCGAGCCCCCAGAAGAGGCTCCCATCCTCTCCCCTGCCGATGTTCAGCTGGCCCTCATCCCCTGCCTGGCTGCCACCCGGGACGGCAAGCGGCTGGGCAAGGGCGGCGGCTATTATGACCGTTTTCTGGCTACTTACACAGGCGCCGCATCTCTGCTTTGCCCCCAAAAGCTAATACAGGATGATATCCCCTTGGAACCGCACGACATACTTATTCCCCATGTGATCACAGAATAAAAAGGCATCCCGCGGATGCCTTTTTTGTTACAGCAAATGACGGATCAGAAACATAACCGGCGATAGCAGATACAGTGTCCATTTTTTCCCTTCCGGAAGTTCAAGGGGGACAAGCCGCTCATCTTCAGCATATCCCTCTTCCGTCACCAGCAACGCCTGTTCGGCCATATTTTCCATACATGTATAAAGCCGCTCATTCAGCGCCTCTCCATAAACCGCCATCATCACTTCCGTATCGATATACGCGCTTCTCATATCAAAATTGAATGAACCAAACACAGATAAATGTCTGTCCACCAGCATGGATTTGGTATGAACGGACGCTTCCGTTTGTAATTCGTACAAAGGTGCGCCTATCGCCAGCAACTTTTCTTTCTGCCATAAATAATCAGCCGAAGCCGCCAGATTGTTTCCTCCCGCCATGGAGTTTGTATAAAACATCACCTGCGCCGTACCCGAAACCGCTTCCTGCATTGCAGTTTGCATTCTTCCGTCCAACACAAAATAGGGCGATTGTAATATCACCCTTTCTTCAGCTTCCGCTATCATGGCACACAAATGATCAAATACCACAGGTGACTTCACACCCGGATGCACAGGATTCGTGATCAATTGGCACCCCTCTACCGGCACAGAAAAGCCTGGCTGCTCAATTTTCCGGAACCATGCCGTTTTTTCCCGCTCCGTTTCCAGCAGCAGTTTCTCCATTTCCTGCCGCTGCCGCATCACCGCCGCTGCATCCCGGGCCTTTTCATAGGCCGGCTGCACATATTCGCCCTGCCACAGGCTGTCAAAATATGCCGCCAGCTGATCCACGCCGCTTCCGGACACGCCTTCATCTGAGAACAACATCACATCTCTGTCGAAATTATAGGCAGGATGCGTTGTTTTTGTTAAGAATTCGTCCGATATATTTCTGCCGCCCAGGATCATCATCCGATCATCCGCAATCAGGTATTTATCGTGAAGGCGGGCATTGAGCCGATCAGGACGAAGTAAATCAACCGGATTATACAGCCGTATCCGGATGTTTTCATGGCTGCCCAAAGCATAGGCCAGGGGAGATGCTCCGAAATTGATCCCCCCGATCAGGCCATCCACCAGAATTTCCACATCCACTCCGCGCTCTGCCGCACGAATCAACGCTGCACCAATCCGTTTTCCAGAATCGTCACAAGCATACAAATAGGATGACAGGCGTATTTTCTCTTTCGCATTCTCGATCAGATACAGCCTGCCCCACAACGCCTCCTCACCGCTTTCCAATATCGCCGCCTGCTGGGGAAGTGGTTCTGTTTCTTCCCATGCAGGCAGCTTGATTTCTGTTGCATGCGGCGGAAATGCATATGGCAAAACGGCTGTGCAGGCATACATAATAAGTAAAATCAATACACCTGTCAACAGCCGTTTTTTCAATGAAGGGGTCTTTGTTTTCATTTTCACTGCTCTCTTTCCAGCGCATCGCCGCCCCTCTTCAGCCATGCCTGCTTTTTCTATTTCAGTTCCCTGTGCGCTTCGTCCACCAGCGATTTGATATATTCATCCGAAAGCATCTCGCCGTCGCCGGGCCGGATATCCGCCAGAAATTCGATATTTCCGGCAGGTCCCTTGATGGGCGAAAAGGTCATCTGGGCCACATGCCAGCCAAAGCTGGGGGCAAATGTGCAAATTTCCTTTAGCACCCGTTCATGGGTTTCTTTTTCCCGCACAACGCCATTCTTGCCCACCTGGCCTTTTCCGGCCTCAAACTGGG
Source organism: Clostridia bacterium (assembly GCA_017437265.1). GTDB lineage: Bacteria > Bacillota > Clostridia > Christensenellales > Aristaeellaceae > RUG563. Next base: position 5,644 of record JAFSBN010000235.1, on the reverse strand, counting down.
GCTTCACCAGCGTCAGGAAACGGCCTTCTTCGCCCATAATTTCCGCCGCCACCGGCAAGATCAGCCGGATGGAGATGAAGGAAACATCCATCACCGTCAGATTGGGCCGGGCAGGAAACATGTCCAGGGTCAGCGTTCTGGCATTGGTGCGCTCCATCACCGTCACCCGTTCATCGTTTCGCAGTTTCCAGTCCAACTGGCCATAGCCCACATCGATGGCGTACACATGGCTGGCACCGTGACGCAGCAGCACATCCGTGAACCCGCCGGCAGCAGCACCGATATCCATGGCCACCCGGCCCGTCACATCCGCATCAAAGGCCGTCATGGCCTTTTCCAGCTTATGGCCGCCCCGGCTGGCAAAATGGGCTTCGCCGGCACCCCGCAGCACAATATTGGCATCCTCCGCCACCTGTTCGCTGGGCTTCAATACCTTTTTTTCTCCAATATATACCTGCCCTGCCATGATCAGCGCCTGGGCCTTCTCCCGGCTGTCGGCCAGGCCGCGGGCGGCCAGAGCCACATCAATCCGCTGTTTCAATGTTTCAGGTCCTCCTCAATCTTCCGTGCCACATGCTCCGCATCCAGAGAAAGCCTGCGAAGCCATTCGTTTCTGTCACCAAAGGGAACAAACACATCCGGTATGCCCATCTGCTGCCGGGGAACGGGCAGTTTCTTCTGCGTACATTCAAGCGCCACACGGCTGCCAAACCCTCCGGTCAACTGGCTTTCCTCCAGGGTATACAGCGGCTTCCCGGCCATTTCTTTCAGCATATCCCCGTCCAGAGGCGAAAGGGACGATGCATTGACCACCGCCATTTCCAATCCTTTTTCCTTCAGCAGCACCGCTGCATCCAACGCCGTTTGCACCATGGACGAAAAGGCAAGCAGCGTGCCGTCCCGGCCGTCCCTCATTTTCTCCCATTTTCCGGGCATAAATGCGTCAAAAGCCGGACAATTATCTGCTTCACTCCGGGGATACAAAATGGCCACCGGCCCCTGCTCTTCAAAAGCCTTTTCCAGCATGCATCTCAACTCATCGCAGCACCGGGGTACCCACAGCTTCAGCCCCGGCATGCTCTGCAGCATGGGCAGGCCAAACACGCCGTGATGGGTGGGGCCGTCGTCCGCCCCAAGGCCTGCCCTGTCCATGAGAAACACCACCGGCAATTTTTGCAGGCACACGTCCATCAGCATCTGGTCAAAGCCCCGCTGCATGAATGTTTCATACACCGCCACCACCGGATGCATCCCGCCGGCCGCCAGGCCCGATGCCAGCGTGACAGCGTGCTCTTCCGCAATGCCCACGTCATACAGCCTTTCCGGATATTTTTTCCGGAAGGGGCCAAAGCCGGTGCTGTCCGTCATGGCAGCGGTAACCACGCAGATTTTTTCGTTCTCTGCCGCCATTTCTGTTACACATTCTCCGGCAGCAGCGCCAAAGGATGCGCCGGCCTTCTTGCCTTCGGGGGAAACGCCGTGGTAATATTCCGGCTTTTCTTCCGCCTTGGTATAGCCCTTTCCTTTACTGGTCACCACGTGCACCACCACCGGCTCCTGCAAATCCCGAACCCGCCGGAACACCCGTTCCATTTCCTGTTCGTCATGGCCGTCAATGGGCCCGAAATAGCGGATACCCAGGCTGGAGAAAAAGCGGTCCTTCACAAACACGTTGCGCACGCTGTTTTTCACCCGTCTGAACGCCCGGTAAAGGCCTTTTCCTGCCACAGGCACACGCACCAGCGCTTCTGCAATCACCTTTTTTGTGCCAATCCATCCCCGGCTCACCCGCATCTGCGTCAGATGCTGGGACAGGGCACCCACGTTCTTATCAATGGACATTTCGTTATCGTTCAGGACGATTACCAATCTTGTTTTCCGCTGGCCAACATCGTTGAGCGCTTCGTAGCACATGCCGCCGGTCATGGCGCCATCGCCCACCACCGCCACCACGCAGTGGTTTTTCCCCTGTATATCCCGTGCCCGGCACAGCCCCACCGCCGCCGAAATGGCCGTGGAGGCATGGCCGTCCGCAAACACGTCGCAGGGGCTTTCCGTGCGGCTGGGAAAGCCGCTCAGCCCATCCGTCTGGCGAAGGGTGGCAAACCGTTCATACCGCCCCGTCAGCAGTTTATGTGCATAACACTGATGCCCTACGTCAAACAAAATCTTGTCTTCCGGGCACTCAAACACCCTGTGCAGTGCCAGCGTCAATTCCACCACGCCCAGGTTGGACGCCAGATGGCCGCCGTTTTTCTGCACAGTTTCTATAATGCACCGGCGCATTTCTGCCGCCAATGCCTGCAACTCTTCCTCACTGCAGCCTTTCAGCTGCGCAGGGGAAAGCAGCTCCGATAATTTCATGAGCACAATTTCCTTCGCATCATTGATGAAGCAATCCTTCCTCATTATACCACAGCCCCTTCCGTTTCGCAATGCAGCCGAAAGCAGGCAAATGGTAAAATAGTTTGTAAACAAATTCCCGGAAAGCAGGATTTTTGCTTATCCTTTGCGAAATAGAATATGAATAATTTTGTCTTTTCAGGAGGAAACATTATGAAATGTCCCCATTGCGGTCATTGGAACCGCGCCTCCTTTCCCCGCTGCTTTCAATGCGGCACCCCACTGGAGAATGCGGAAGAAATAAAGCAGCAAGTTCCTGCGCCTTCCGCCAAGCCCGGCAAAACCTACATCCGCTATTCCGAGGACGGCCGTGCCACTTCCTCCATGGACGACAGGGACGCCCTGGCCCAGGATATGCAATCCCTGCAGGAACGCAAGCAAAAGGGCCAGCAGGAAATGCAGCGGCTGCGGGAAAACAGCGCCCGGCAGGGCATTGCTCCCACCGGTAGAAATGTGCAAACCATGACCGGCAGGGTGAATCTGGTGCCCATCCAGAAAAACGCCGTAATCCGGGAAGAAGAGGAAATCGAGGGCGACCTGCGGCCGGACGCCATCGCCGTCTCTTCCAAGCGTCAGCAAAGCCATGAGGAACCGGAACTGCTGGATTTGACCCACACCCATTCCTACACCCCCGCCACGCCCCGCCACGCCCACCGCAACCGCCGCCGCTTCGGTTTTCGCCGCATTGCCCGGCTGCTGGCCTGGATGTTGATCGCCGCCGTGGCAATCTGTGGTATCTTCTTCATTTTCCAGCGGGAAAAAGAGGTGCCCCTGCAGGAGCAGGCCATCATCACCAACACCATCCTCAATGATATGCCGGCCCATATGATCAAAATTCCGGCAGAGGAAGGGGCCGTGATCTACATCAAGGAACTGCGCAAATCCTACACCGTCACCGGCGGCTATGCCGTTATCGAAGTGGAAGACTATAAATGGTACGAGGCGCTGGAAACGGCTGTGGAAGAGGCAGACGAAGCGGATAAAGAAGAAGCCCAGAAAAAACTGGACGAGCTTCTCAAAGCTGAGCACATCACCGCCACCATCACTCCCTATATCAAAACCAACGCCAACGAGCAAAAGCAGATGGACCCCATCACTTACGATGTGGAAATTCCTCTTTCTCCCCTTCTGCTGGTCACACCGGATACCGGCTTTGCAGAGGTATCCACGGCCATGTATCAAATCCAGTTTGAAGTGGCTGCCAACAGCGAAGTGACCATCAACAACGAAGATTATTCCGACCTTGTCAACACCCAGGACGGCCTCATTTCCTATAACGCCAGCGTGGCCGCTACCGGCAATAACGAATTCGTCATCACCACCCGTGCCCAGCACTGCCGGCCCAGCAGCGTTTCCGTCACGCTGTACCGTGCGCCTCAGGCCATCCCGCTGGACCTGGCCGCCGATATCGCCACCCGCTGGTCTCCCGGCTATGTGGACGACAAGAGCCAGCCGCCGGACAAAAATGGCAAATATCCCCAGAAGGAAGACCCCATGGTTGTGCGCTGCACCACCCTCACCGGCGCACACATCGAAATCACCTCTCCCTACGCCAACTTGGACCTGTCCCGGATCAATATTGACGGTTCCTTCTCCTTTGAAGCGGTGTTCACCAAAATAGGCACAAACACCATCACCATCATCGCTTCCGATCCGGACCAGCCTCAAACCCCGCCCAGCGTTGTCAACCACGATGTTTACTATGTGCCCGTTGCCGCCATCTACACCCGGAAAGCCTGGGATATCTACGCCATGTACACCGATTATCTCAACTTTACCCAAACCCGAGTGGCCAACACCCAGATCTACGTCTGCAAAGGCACCATCACCGAAATTCTCTCCACCAAGCCCCAGCTGGCCATTATGGCCCTGGACAAGGATCCCACCAAAACGGTGCTGCTGGAAAATCTGTCCAACGACGATTACGAAGTGGGCAAGCGGATCCGGGTTTACGGCGATGCTTACGGCGTATACAACGGCATGCCCCGTCTGGTTGGCCGCTACACCTATCTCCCCAACGACTGATCACAGGAGGAACAAAAGATGATTTCCAGTAAAGAAATTTTCGAAAAATGGCAGGGCATCACCGCCGGCAAGTGCGCCCTGAAGCCCCTCAAATGCTTCATCCTGGCCGTGATGGCCGGTATGTTTATCGGCTTTGGCGGCATGGGTGCCACCCTCATCCAGTCCTCCGCCCAGATGGGCCTGAACAAGCTGCTGGGGGCCAGCGTATTCCCTGTGGGCCTGATGATGGTGGTGATGGCCGGCGGCGAGTTGTTCACCGGCAATTGCATCATGGTGGGCCAGGGCCTGTGCGGAAGGGCCAAATGGGCGGGCATTCTGAAAAACCTGTTCATTGCCTATATCGGCAACATGGTGGGTGCCTTCCTGGTGAGCGTCATTGCTGCCTGCGGCGGCGTATTGACCGGCTACGGCGATACCACCGCTCAGCTGGCCATGACCATTGCACAGAACAAAGCCAAAATGCCTTTCATGGACGCCCTGATCAAGGGCATCGGCTGCAACATTCTGGTGTGCGCCGGTGTCTGGATGGCCTCCGGTGCTTCTTCCGCCATCAGCAAGGCTGCGCTGTGCTTTTTCCCGGTGATGCTGTTTGTGCTGTGCGGCCTGGAACACTCCATCGCCAATATGTACTATATCCCCGCCGGCATGCTGGCCGGTGCGGATGTGACCATCGGCGCCTATCTTCTGAACAACCTGCTGCCCGTTACCCTGGGCAACGTGATCGGCGGCGCAGGCTTTGCCGCTGCCTACTGCCAGGTATACCGCCAATAACTGAAGGAGAATTCTTATGCCCCTTGACGGCCTTACCCTATCCTTTGTCACCAAAGAACTGAACGACACCCTGCTGGATGGGCGCATTGAAAAGGTGACCCAGCCGGAAAAAGACATGCTGGTGCTGCTGATCCGTGCAGGCGGCAAAAACCATCGCCTGCTGCTTTCTGCAGCCCCTTCCTTTGCCCGGGTGCACCTGACCGAAACCCAGTATCAAAACCCCATGGACGCCCCCATGTTCTGCATGCTCATGCGTAAACACCTGACCACCGGCCGCATTGCCGGCATTGAACAGTTGGGCGGCGACCGCATCCTGCGCTTTGATATTGACAGCCGGGATGAAATGGGCGATACCGGAAGAAGAGAACTGTATGTGGAGCTGATGGGCCGCCACAGCAACATCACCCTGGTAATGGGCGGCCGCATTGTGGACGCCATCCGCCAT
>JAFSBN010000234.1 GCA_017437265.1 Clostridia bacterium | reverse complement strand
TACACCGCTCTGGGTGTGTACCTGCCCCTGATCACCACCAACTGCGCCGTGCTGGGTGTGGCCACGCTGAACATGAACAACGGCTATAACCTGCTCTATTCCGTTCTCAACGGCACTTTCTCCGCCCTGGGCTTCACCCTGGCCATCGTGCTGATGGCAGGCGTTCGGGAGCGGCTGGAAAGCAGCCATATCCCCGCCTGCATGAAGGGCTTCCCCATCACGCTGGTTTCCGCCGGTTTGATGGCCGTTGCCTTCATGGGCTTCAGCGGCCTGGTATAAGGAGGTAAAAACATCATGATCATTTTGTATGCAGGCCTTTTGCTGGGCCTTCTGGGCCTCATTTTCGGCGGCGTGCTCACCTTCGCCTCCAAGAAATTCCACGTGGATGTGGACGAACGCGTGGACCAGATCAAGGATTGCCTTGGCGGTGCCAACTGCGGTGCCTGCGGCTATGCCGGCTGCGACGCCTTCGCCCAGGCCGTGGTGGATGGTAAAGCCCCTGTAAACGGCTGCGCCCCCGCCGGTGCAAAAGGCATTGAAAAAATCAGCCGCATCATGGGCGTGGAAGCCCCTGAAGGCGAACGGCTGGTGGCCCGGGTGATTTGCCAGGGCGAAAGCGGTATCGCACTGGACCGCTATGAATATGACGGCTACAAAAGCTGCGCTGTGGCGGCCGGTCTGGCCGGCGGCCCCAAGGCCTGCCGTTTTGCCTGCATCGGCCTTGGCGACTGCCAGGACAAGTGCAAATTCGACGCCATTAAAATGGAAAACGGCATTGCTCATATCGATCCCGATAAGTGCACTGCCTGCGGTGCCTGCGTAAAAGCCTGCCCCCGCAGTGTCATCTCCCTCATGCCCGTTTCTCAGTCTGTTATCGTTCGCTGCCGTAATACCGACACCGCCCGTGCTGCCCGTGCCGTGTGCATGGATGCCTGCATCGGCTGCGGCCGCTGCAAGAAGCAGTGCCAGTATGATGCCATCATCGTGGAAAACGGTCTGGCCCGTATCGATAACGAAAAATGCACCCGCTGCGGCGAATGCGCTGCCGTTTGCCCCTGCAAGTGCATTGTGATTGAATAAAACATTATAGTCAAAAATCTATATAATATTTGATCGTTGCTAAAGTCACTTTAGCAACGATCTATTTTCTTATTCTTCTGCATCAAAAAATAATATACCAAGAGTAATAAAGATATTCCCTTTCATATATTCTTCTTTTATTTCATCATGTTCTGCAATAACTGTAGGCAACATTTCTACAGCAATAATATCGTCAAAATACGAAGCACTTGTTGCATCCCAATAATTCGGATTGTAATATAAATCCCACAACTCCTCTTTGATACTTCCTCCAAAGTCTTCAGAAGTGATCGTGGAATTCTTTACTACAATGTTGCTAAACCCCGCATTCTTTAAGTACATTGGAACTTTTCGTCCCATTTTTCTATCTCCCGACTCAAGAGAATGTTCATATATACAAGCACATTTTTCAAAATACGAAAAATGTGGATAAGCAAGATTCAATCCATCATCTTCCTCTTGTATAAAAACATGTCCTCCTCTCTTAAGCAAATCGTGTATTCTACCCATAATCCTTTCCACATTATCTAAATGCAACAAAACAGCAGATATGTGAATTAAATCAAATCCAGAAAGGTCTCTATCCTTTAAGTAATCACGTGCCTCTGCAAAAAATTCGTCTTTTGTAATATCTGCTTTCCAAAATGTATTTTTTTCATTGCCATATTTATCATTTGCATCTTTTATCTTATCTGAGTTTATGTCCACACCGAGTAAATAACCATATTCAATGCCCTCGACTCGGCTCATAATACAATCCCCATCAGAACAACCAATATCCAATATAGTCGGATTTTGTTTGCCATCAAGAATATCAATAATATAATCTTGCGCATATTTGTTTAATAATGCTGTCTGAATTTTTAACCTTTGCTTTTCAATATCAGAATCTCCAGTGTAAATACTTTTTTGATTATTCTCATTGATAATCTTCATGTCAACCTGATCGAATATTTTTAGCACCAATTCCTCTGTGGATTGAAATTCCTGTGCATATAGCATATTAAAGGTACCTAAAAAGATACTAAGTGCTCTAAACTCCTGTGACTGTTCATCTACATCGCCGAGAATAATCGGTAAAACTTTATATGTACTATCTTCTTCCAAATGATCAATTGCACTTTTAATCTCGTTTTGAACAAATATTGATCTTATGCTATGCGACGAAACAAAAACAACAAAAGCACCAGCACTTTCAATTCCCTGCGCAATTGCATGAGCAAATGCTTGTTTACTGTTTCGTCTTTGAAACCAACATTTTGCACCATAAAATTCCATCTTATTCACAATCTCTTCTACAATGATATAGTCGTTTTTATTGTAAGAGATAAAAAAATCGTTAGTTCTCATTGGAACGTCTCCTTCACTGATCTATTGAATATTTTGATCAAAATAATTGTAACAAATACACTCATTTCTGTCAATCTTCCTCTTATGATAAATATTTTGTTAGCAACATTCAATTATTGATGTAAGCAAGAAATATTAAGATCTTTTTACGAATTTTGTCGAAAGCAATTCTTATAGTTCATAATTTATTGATATTTATATTCTTTTATTTATAATAGGACATGCGGATGGAAAATAATGTTTATCTTTGGCCGGGGCTGATGAAAAATGTTGTTTCATCTGTATAAAATGAGTGAAGGGACGAATTAATTATGCAGCAAATCAAGGTAGCCATTGTGGACGACAACGCAGAAATCCGTGAACATCTGATCCATTTTCTGGAGGAAGAACGCAGCATCCGCATCGTCGGTCAGGCAGAAAACGGGCTGGACGCCCTCAATCTGATCCGGGACGAAAAGCCAGACCTCCTCCTTCTTGATATGATCATGCCCGGCCTGGACGGCTTTGGCGTGCTGCAGCATATTCAACTGATGCCCAAAGAACTTCGTCCCCGTGTGATCGCCATCACAGCCCTTGGCCGGGATGACTTCATTCGCCGTGCCATTGCACTTGGCGTATCATATTACATGGTGAAGCCCATCGATGTAAATGTGCTGATGGACCGTATCCGGGATGTGCTGCGGCACAGCGAAAACGCAGCTCCCCTGCCGCTCCTGCCCCTGCCCGGCACTTCCATGGACGAAAAGCTGTCCAACATTTTCCTCTCCGTAGGCATCCCTGCTCATATCAAGGGCTACCAGTTCCTCCGGGAAGCGGTGAAGCTGGTGGTGAATGACCACAACATGATCGGTGCCATTACCAAAGAACTTTACCCCACCATCGCCCACACCTTTGCCACCACCCCTTCCAAGGTGGAGCGCGCCATCCGCCATGCCATCGAAGTGGCCTGGAACCGTGGCCGGGTGGAAACTTTGAACAAGACCTTCGGCTGCACCGTGGCTCTTCCCGGCGAAAAGCCCACCAATGGCGAATTCATTGCCCTCCTGGCGGACAAGCTTTCGGTGGACCTGCCGGCGTAAAAAAACATATAAATCAAGTGATACAATGAAACGAAAACCATGAGGGGCGTTGCCCCCTCAACCCCCAGCAGGGACATTGTCCCTGCACCCGGTAGCGGATATTGCTCAGCATATCTGACAAACATTTTCCCGCTGTTACTTGCAGCACGCAGCAACTCATGTAAAAAGACGATTGTATCATTGCGAATCGGCTGCGGCACTGCCGCCACCACGGGCCCGGCGGCGGAACGCCGCCAACCGGATGCAACGCATCCGGGGAAAACGATAAAAAGAAGCGGTGAGAGAATTCATTCTCTCAACCGCTCTTTTTCGTTTTCATTGTGCCCGTGGTGCTGTTTTTCGTCTCCTCAACTTCCATGCGGAAACAACCCTGTTCGATACGATTGTATGTCGCACACCGGGTCCAGGGCCGATTGCCCTGGTGCGGGGTACAGGGGCCGCATAGGCCCCTGCCTTCGTAATGGGAGTACAGAGGGCGAGGTGCCCCCCGCTCCGGTCAGCTGCACAGTTCCTTTACTAATTCGCTCAAATGCGCCAGATTTCCTTAGCATATTCCTGAATGGTGCGGTCGGAGGAAAATTTACCGGCACCGGCGATGTTGTACAGACACTTTTTCGCAAATGCCTTCTTATTTTCAGTATCCCGGATGGCCTGGATTTTGCGGTTCACATAGCTTTCAAAATCCAGCAGCACATAATAGTGATCCGGCTTATGCCAGGAAGCGCCCTTGAGAATGGCATCATGCAGTTCCTGGAAAACCCCTTCTCTGTCTTCGAAGGTACCGTCGATCAGGGTATCCAGTACCCGGCGGATACGCTTATTCTTTTTGTACAGCTCTTCGGGATCATATGTGCTTTCCACCTTCTGGATATCCTCCAGCGTGGCGCCGAAGATGAAATTGTTTTCCTCTCCGGCCTGTTCCACGATCTCGATATTGGCCCCGTCAAAGGTACCCAGCGTGACGGCGCCGTTGAGCATGAATTTCATGTTGCCGGTGCCGCTGGCTTCGGTGCCGGCAGGAGAAATCTGTTCGGAAATATCGGTGGCAGGAATGATTTTTTCGGCATAGGAGCAATTATAATTCTGCACAAACACCACTTTCATCTTGCCATCCATATCCGGGTCGTTATTCACCAGTTCCGCAATCTGGTTGATCAGGCAGATGACACCCTTGGCCCGCTTGTAACCGGCGGCAGCCTTGGCGCCAAAGATCATGGCCACAGGGGGCATGTCCGAAAGTTTGCCATCCTTGATCTGGTAGTAAATATCCAGAATGGACAGGGCGTTCATGAACTGACGCTTATATTCATGCAGACGCTTCACCTGCACGTCAAACACATAGTTTTCAGGAATCTTCACGCCTTCGGCCTTTTCAATGGCCCGGGAAAGCTGCTTTTTCTTTTCCTGCTTCACCCGGATGAATGCATCCGTCAGGCTTTCATCGCTTTCGATAAATGGCTTCAGCTTTTCCAGTTCATACAGATCAGTCATGAACCCATTGCCGATGCGCTTTTCAATTTCTGCACAAAGCTCCGGATTGCAAAGTCCCAGCCAACGGCGCTGGGTGATGCCGTTGGTTTTGTTCTGGAACATATCCGGATACAGCTTATACCAGGCATGGAGCACATCATCCTTGAGAATTTCGGAATGGATGGCCGCCACGCCGTTCACCGCAAAGCCGCCATACATGGCCAGGTATGCCATGTGTACCTGATTGCCCTGCAAAATGGCCAGCCCGGCGGTATCTTCAATACCGGCCGCTTTCAGTTCATCCCGCTGCTGCCGGGCCAGACGCTTGATAATATCCGTCATTTCGGGAGAAACGGAGTTGAGCAGCTTCACATCCCATTTTTCCAATGCTTCCTGCATGACGGTATGGTTGGTATAGGCAAAGGTACGGCGTGCAATGGAAAGTGCCTCATCAAAGGAAACCCCTTCCTTCATCAGCAGCCGCATCAATTCCGGAATGGACATGGTGGGATGGGTATCGTTCAGCTGCACCGCATGGAATTCAGGGAAACGGTCAAAATCACAGCCGTGCTGCGCTTTGAAATCCCGCAGCATATCCTGAAGTGATGCGCTGCACAGCACATACTGCTGCCTGACACGCAGTTGCTTGCCGGCCCGCAGGCTGTCGTTGGGATAGAGCAATTTGGTAATATCCTCTGCCGTATTTTTATCCTTTGCGGCTCTGGTGTAATTTTGTTCATTGAACAGGTCAAAATCAAAGGGATGGGCACTTTCACACTGCCACAGGCGCAGGGTACCGATGCACTTTCTGTTATAGCCGATCACCGGCATATCATAAGGCACGGCAATCACTTCCAGCCCCTTCATTTCCACCTTTACAGCCTTATCGTCCCGGCGGATGCTCCAGGGATCGCCAAAGCGGGTCCAGTCATCGGGCATTTCCTTTTGGCAGGCATTTTCGAATTTCTGCTTGAACAGGCCGTACTGATACCGCAGGCCATAGCCAAACAGGGGAATATCGTGGGCGGCAGCGCTGTCCAGGAAGCATGCAGCCAGGCGGCCCAGGCCGCCATTGCCAAGGGCGTCGTCTTCCACGTCTTCAAAAACGGCAGGATCAATGCCCTTTTCCGTCATTTCCTGCTTCACTTCATCCAATACGCCCATGCAGTACAAATTATTGTACACCATCCGCCCCACCAGATATTCGGCAGACAGATAGCTGGCATAGCGGCCGGCACGCTGCTTTTTCTGGTCATCGGTCCACTGGGGCGCAATTTCTTCCATGGCAGCACAAGACACTGCATCGTGCAGCTGCCACACGTCTGCCTCGTTTAATTTCACCTGATATTTGGCCAGAGCAATCGTTTCAGCCCGAGCCATGATGGCCTTGCCGTTCATTTATTTTGTCCCTCCGCGGTTATATTTTTTGTTCAGCGTCTGAATTTCTTTCTTTACATTTTCAGCGGGCATTTCCGTCATACGCCAGCCCCACCAGCCGCCCACCAGCCCGGGAGAATTCATTCTCCCTTCGGAACCGATCCGCATAAGATCCTGCATGGGCACAATGGCACGGCCGCAGGGAGAAGACCATATCGCCTCAATCATCTTCCCCACCACATCGTCCCCTTCGGAAAGGTTCAGAATTTTCGCCGCTTTTTCCTTGAGGGCAGTATCCGCGCTGTCCCAGAAGCCTTTTGCGGTATCGTTGTCATGGGTACCGGTGTACACCACGCTGTTTTTTCTGTAATTGGCGGGATTGTGGGGATTATCCGCCCCGCCGTCAAAGCCGAATGTGAGTACCTTCATGCCGGGATAGCCGCAGAATTTCAAAAGCCGCTTCACCCGGTTGTTCACTTCGCCCAAGTCTTCCGCAATTACCGTTACCTCCGGCACTTCCTTTTTCAGCCTCCTAAACAGGCTGCGGCCGGGGGACTTGATCCATTTGCCGTTGCGGGCATTGGGTGCGCCGTAGGGAATGGCATAATAATTGGCAAAGCCGATGAAATGATCCACCCGCACCATATCGTACAACTTGCCCATGGCACGCATGCGGGCAATCCACCAGTCAAACTTCCGCTTTTTCATGGCCTTCCAGTCATACAGGGGATTTCCCCACAGCTGACCGTCAGCACAGAAATAATCCGGCGGCACACCGGCCACCTTCAAAGGACGGCGTTCTTCGTCCAGCTGGAATGCGTCCGGATTGGCCCACATATCGGCGCTGTCTTCCGCCACATAAATGGGCATATCGCCAAAGAGCTTCACGCCCTTATCATTGGCATATTTGCGCAGCTTAAACCACTGGTCAAAAAACAGATACTGCACAAAAATATAATAGGCAATTTCCTCTTTCAGTTCACGGCGCCATTTTGCCATGCTTTTTTCTTCCCGCATGCGCACATCCATGGGCCAGTTCTGCCAGGTGCCGCCGCCAAAGTGCATCTTCAGCGCCATAAACAGGGCATATTCCTCCACCCAGGGGTTCTCTTTGATGAAGGCAGCCACGTCCGTTTCCCTGCCCTTATTCGCAAAGGCACGCCGCAGCGCCTTTTCCTTTTCCAGACGCACCTGATCAAAATCCACCTGATCACCATCCGGCAAAAGGGTATTGCTGCCTTCCGGCAAATAGCCGTCCTTTTCCAGCATTTTCAGGTCAATCAGCAAAGGATTGCCGGCATAGGTGGATACGCTCTGGTAGGGCGATTCGCCATAGCCCACCGGCCCCACCGGCAGCACCTGCCATATATTCATGCCGCATTCGTGCACAAAATCCACAAAATCATACGCTGCCTGTCCCATGGTGCCAATGCCGCCTTTTTCCGGCAATGAGGTAATATGCAGCAAAACACCGCTTTCCCGCATTCTTATTCCCTCCGTAAAACACAGCCTTCTGTGTTAATTCTTGTGCCGATTATATCATATATTGTGGGCAGATGCAACGGGTGGAAGCAAATATAGCGTACTTTGTTCTTTTTTCGTATCAACATATTGTATAAGTATGAATTTTATGGTATACTAATTTATCATTTTCGGGAGGTGGCCTATGGCGCAGAAAGCCTGGTTCAAGCTGGACAACGCTGCCAAGCTTTACCCCGCCATTTCCAACGCCCGATGGATGAGTACGTTCCGCATGTCGGCGGAACTGTATTCCCCGGTGGACCCTCAGGTGCTGCAGCAGGCACTGGATGAAACGCTGCCCCGCTTTCCTTCGCTGAACGTGCGGCTGCGTGCAGGTGTTTTCTGGTATTACCTGGAACAGGCGCCGGACAGGCTGATGGTGCGAAGAGACGAGGGCCACCCCTGCATGCCCTTTTCCAAGCGCATGGATGGCAATTTCCTGCTGCGGGTATTCTACTACAGAAACCGTATCAGCGCCGAGTTTTTTCACGTGCTCACCGACGGCACCGGCGGCCTTGCCTTTCTCAAAACGCTGACAGTGCGCTACCTCCAGCTGCTGGGGCACGCCGTGGCTTTTGACAACGGGGCGCTGGATATTGCCCTGCCCCCCGAAAAGGACGAAACCCTGGATGCTTTCCATGCCATTGATTTGCCAAAGGTGCGCTTTTCCCGAAAGGAAGAAGACGCCTGGCACTTCCCCGGCACCCGGGAAATTCCCCACACGCTGAACGTAATCGCTGCCTCCCTTCCGGCAGACGCATTGCTTCAAAAGGCCCACGAAATGCATGTTTCCTTCACGGAATACATGGTTTCACTGATGCTTTATGCAGCGTATCAATGCCAGCGTGAAAACGAAAAGCATTTGAAGCCCGTGCGCGTGTCCGTGCCGGTGAACATGCGTCCCTTCTACGGTATCCACACCCTGCGCAATTTCTCCTCTTTTGTGAATCCCGGCATTGATCCGCGCCTTGGCGAATACACCCTGGAAGAGATTTGCTCCTGCGTGCATGCCTTCATGGCCCACTATTGCACCAAAAAGCATTTGAGCGGCATCATCGCCACCAACGTGGCCGAAGAAAAGCCCCTCTTCATCCGCCTGGCGCCGCTGTTCATCAAAAACTGGGCCATTGCCAGCGTCTTCCGTCAATCCGGAGACAGGCAGTTTACGTCCACATTCTCAAACGTTGGCCGCACCGGGATGCCCACCGGCGCACAAGCCTTGATCCGGCGTTTTGAGTTTCTGCTGGGCGTTCCCTACGATCCCCTATGCAATTGTGCCTGCATTGCCTGCGGCAATGAAGTGCGCCTCACCTTTTCCAGCAACATCCGGGAAACCGCCCTGCCTCAAAGGCTGCTGTGCATGCTGGTGGAAATGGGCATTCCTGTGGAAGTGGAAAGCAATTATCAGGAGGAAATGTGAATGGCCTATTGTGTCCATTGCGGCGTGCGTTTGGGCGAAGGTGAAAAAGCGTGTCCCCTGTGCCACACAGTATCGGTGGACCCTGCTGAAAAAAACGCTTCTCAGGCAGAACGGGCTTATCCCGTCCATACGCCGGAACAATTGCTGGTCCGCAGCAAACGTTATTTTCTCACTCTGTTTGCTATTCTGCTGTTGGTTCCTGCCCTGCTGTGCGTGGTGATTGATCTGCTCATCGGCGGCAGCATCAGCTGGAGTATATACGCCTTTACCGCCCTGATCCTGATGTACATCACCATTGCCGTGCCCATCTGGATCGATAAAAAGAAGCCCTATTTCGCCCTCATCACCGGCTATGTGTGCCTGATGCTGTATCTGATCCTGGTGGAAAAGGTGAGCCGGAGCGGCAGCTGGTTTTTCCCCATCGTGCTGCCCTGCATGACGCTTTTCACTCTGATGGCGCTTCTTTTGGTCAGGCTGTACCGTCATCAGGTTCTTGGAAAATTCACCCTGCTTGGTGCGGCGCTGGGTGCCGTCGGCATATTGTGCCTGCTGATTGATCTTCTGATCGCTGCATCTTTGGGCCGCATCGCCCTTTTATGGTCGCCCTATGTGCTGGCCCCCTGTTTGTTTGTATCGCTGCTCATCTTCTTCATCAACGGCAATCGTGCCATCCGTGAAGAAATTCGGCGGCGTGTGCATTTTTAATTCACCAAATCACGCATTTTGCGTATACTGAGGAATGGAGGTACTTTCCTATGAAAGAAATGGAAAACAAGTATCGTGTAGGTATTATCGGCGCCACCGGCATGGTGGGCCAGCGTCTGGTGACGCTGCTGGCAAAACATCCCTGGTTCCAGGTATCCGTTCTGGCCGCCAGCGGCCGCAGCGCAGGCCAGTCCTATAAAAAAGCTGTGGAAGGCCGCTGGGCTTTCTCCTGGCCCATTCCTGAAGAAATTGCGGATATGCAGGTGTACGATGCTCAGGAAGTGGAAAAAGTATCTTCCATGTGCGATTTCGTCTTCTGCGCCGTGAGCCTGGATAAGGCGGCCACCCGTGCGCTGGAAGAAGCCTATGCCCGCACTGAAACCCCCGTGGTCAGCAACAACAGCGCCTGCCGGGG
>JAFSBN010000233.1 GCA_017437265.1 Clostridia bacterium | reverse complement strand
TGGTGCCGCCAATACCCGCCGGGCCAATGCCCAGACGATTGATGGCCGCCAGCGCCTTTTCCTCCAGCGACCGATAGCGGGGATCGGCATTATGGCTGTCCAGGGGGCGGGCCGTCATTTTTTTCGCCATCAGCGCCGCCTGCTCCATGGTGCCGCCGATGCCCACCCCCACGATCACCGGCGGGCAGGGATTGGGCCCCGCTTTTCTCACCGTATCCACAATAAAATCCAGTACGCCCTGCTCGCCGTCTGCCGCCACCAGCATTTTCACAGCGCTCATGTTTTCGCTGCCAAAGCCCTTGGCAGTCACCAGAATATGCACCTTATCCCCCGGCACAATGCGGGTGTGGATAACGGCGGGGGTATTATCCCTGGTGTTGATCCGGTCGTACAAGGGATCTGCCACCACGGATTTGCGCAAACAGCCCCGGGCATACGCCTGACGTACCCCCTCGTTTACCGCCGCTTCAAAATCGCCGCCGGTGAAATGCACGTCCTGGCCAATTTCCAGGAACAAAACGGCCATGCCCGTATCCTGGCAGATGGCCACCTTTTCCTCCCGGGCAATTTTGTAATTTTCGGCAATCTGGCACAGCACGTCCCTCCCCACCGAGCTTTTTTCCTCCCGACAGGCACGGCACACAGCCGCTTCCACATCCGAGCCAATCTCATAATTGGCCTGTAAAAACAATTCCTTCACACATTCCGTCAAGGCAGATACATGAATCTCACGCATATTTTTCCCTCATTATTCTTCCACAATCACCGGGCCCAGCCGGTAATGCTCCGCCATGCTGCGCCCGGCAAGGGCATGCCAGATGTCCACCCAGCGCATTTCTTCAGCCAGCTTCTCTTCCCTGGCTTTTTTCATTACCAGCGGGATGCCGCCCTCCTGCATTTTTTTCATCAGTGGCCGGGCACTTTCCCGAAAGCCCAGCACCTGCACACAATCAGGACTTTCCGGCAGCCCTGCCTTTTCCGTGCCAAGCAATGCCCAGCACATAGCCCTGCTGATGCGACCCAGAGTGTAGCGTCTGGTTTTCACGGCCTGTAGCATATCCTCCCGGCGCATATATTCCCGGGCGGCCTGCAAAATGCGGCTTTCCAGCCCTTCATCCACCCCGGGCAGCTTCCGGATCCCTTCCTCGCCCAGCCGCAAAAGGGCCAGCCGCAGCGGCGCATTCATCTTTTCCGGATACAAAATGCGCCCTGCTTCTATTGCTTCCATCAAAACAGGCAGCGCCTTTTCCGGCACGCTGTTTTTCACGCTTTGCCAGTCTCCCCGGAGGATGGCAGCCCGAACCGCCGTGGCAGAAGGATACCCTTCCATCTCCGTTGCATGATAATCGTTTCTTCTCAAAACCACACAAGGCTGAACAGCGCTTCCCCTTCTTTTCAGTGCACGCAGGTAAGAAAGCCCCAGGGCGGCATTGGGCAAATGCAGCCTTTTGGCATCTTCGCCCAGTGCATTTTCCAACGCCCTGCCCTGAGAGGCGGCATAGGAAAGCCCTTCTTTCAGGCCCTTTTGTATATCCCCTTCAAATGCATCGCTTTTCTCTTCCAGTAAACAGGCCGCTTTTTGCAAAAGCTGCACATCATCCGTTTCACAGCCGAAAGATAAATCATTCACGCACTGCAGCCTGTCCAGAATTTCCACCCCGGCAGCAGCAAACTTATCCCCTTCCCGCAGGGAAAAAGCCGCCGGCAACTGCAGCACCACATCCGCACCGCCAAGCAGCGCCATCTTTGCCCTTACATCTGCAGGCAGCAGGGAGGGCATGCCCCTTTGAGTATAAAATCCACTCATGACGCACACGATAAAATCCGACCCGGTTGCCTGCCGGGCCAGACGCAAATGCCTTTCGTGGCCTTTGTGGAAAGGATCGTATTCTGCAATCACGCCGCAAACCTTCATCCCGTGCGCCCCTTTCTGCTGAATCAGTTTATTATAATACACCCCTCCTTCCCCAGGCAACCCTTTTTCCCCGATACCGATAAAGTTTTCACTTGCAAACGGAACATTTTTCCTATATAATAGCATTTAGAGAAAAAAGTGCATGAACCATCCAAAGGAGTGATCAACGGATGAAAGCGATCATTAACGGAAGAATTCTATTGCCGGATGAAGAGGTTTTCGATAAAGCGCTGCTGTTTAACGAAAAAATCGTGGGTATTGTGGATAAACAATCCGCCATGCGCCAGGCAGACGAAGTGATCGATGCCAACGACAATTATGTGTCTCCCGGCTTTATTGACGTGCATATTCACGGCTATAAAGGGGCTGATGCCTCGGACGCCAGCCAGGCTGGCATTCGCCTGATGGCCAGGGAACTGCTAGAAAACGGTATTACTGCCTTTTTGCCCACCACCACCACCATCGAATGGGAAACGCTGGAGCGTATTTTCTGGCAGCTGCGTGAGCTGAGCAAGGAAAGCGAACGGGCCGATTACCCCGGTGCTCAGGTGCTGGGCTGCCATGCGGAAGGCCCCTTTATTAATCCCCTGCGCAAGGGCGCCCTCAACGGCGACCATATCCTGCGGCCGGATCCGGATAAATTCCTGCCCTATGCAGACGTTGTGAAAATGATTACCTTTGCCCCGGAAATGGGCGGCGGCGAAAATTTCATCCGCAATATGAAGCTCTACTCCGATACGGTGCTTTCCATCGGCCACACCTATGCCAATTACGACCAGACCATGGATGCTATCCAACAGGGCGTGGACCATGTGACCCACACCTTCAACGCCATGACCCCCATGCATCACCGGGATCCCGGCGTGGTGGGCGCAGCCCTTACCAGCGATGTGTATTGCGAGCTGATTGCCGATACATTCACCGTGCATCCCGGCCTGTATCCTTTGCTTGTGAAAGCCAAGGGCTATAAGCTGGTGCTGATTACAGACTGTACCCGCGGCGGCGGCCTGCCTGACGGCGAATATACCCTGGGCGGCCTGCCCATCTTTGTAAAGAACGGCGAATGCCGTCTGGCAGACGGCACCATCGCCGGCAGCGTTTTGAAAATGAACCAGGCTGTCTACAATATGCGCAAATACGGCAATGTGCCCATGTATCAGGCTGCACGCATGGCCTCCCTCAACGCAGCCGAATCCATCGGCGTGGCAAGAAAGAAGGGCAGCCTCACCGCCGGGAAGGATGCGGATGTGGTCAT
>JAFSBN010000232.1 GCA_017437265.1 Clostridia bacterium | reverse complement strand
TCGCTTTCCATAACCGGGCCTTCCTTGCAGATGCGCTTGTTGCCGGTAAGGGTCTTGCAGCTGCAGCCCATGCAGGCGCCGAAGCCGCAGCCCATGCGTTCTTCAAAGCTGTACTGACCGGGGGTATGGGCCGCCTGGCCGATAGCCCGCAGCATGGGGTCGGGGCCGCAGGTGTAGAAGAAGGTGTATTCCACGTCCTTGAGCGCATCGGTCACAAAGCCCTTCACGCCGTAGCTGCCGTCCACGGTGGTCACGGTCACGCGGACGCCCAGAGCCTTGAAATCTTCTTCGCAGAACACTTCTTCCCTCTTGTTGAAGCCCAGGATCACCGTGGGCTGTGCGCCCTTGGCGATCAGCTTTTTGCACAGGTTGTACAAGGGGGGCACGCCCACACCGCCGCCAAGCAATACCGGCTTCTCGCCGCTCTTTTCCAGGTTATAGCCGTTGCCCAGGCCGGTCAAAATATCCAGCTTTTCCCCGGGATGCATGACGCTCATCTTTTCCGTGCCCTGGCCCACCACTTTGTAGATAAGGGTCAGCGTGCGATCGTCATAATCGCACACGGAGATGGGCCGGCGCAGGAAGAAGCCGTCCAGCTGAATGTTCACAAACTGGCCGGAAGCGGTGACAGCGGACGTATCGCCGGCAAGCACCATGCGGAAAACGTCCTTTGTCAGCGGTTCATTCTTCAGAATTTCGAAAATGCTTTGCTTCATTTTTTACCCCAATTTTCTATCGGTCGGTTCGGAAGTATTTTTTCGTTCCCCCCTGCCCCTGCTCGTTGCGGCCCGAAGGGGACGCATAAGAGCTATACCGCCAACATGGCAGCAGATGCAGGGAGCATGCGCAAGCGTAGCGCAGGGCATGCGATGCTTAGCTTATGCGTCGATGGTGGACACGCGGAAGGTGGTTTCTTCCAGTACGTCCAGCAGCACCCGCACGGTATCCAGAGAGGTGAACATGGTGACGTTGTTTTCGGTGGCAAGGCGGCGGATTTCGAAGCCGTCGCTGGCCTGCCCCTGAGAAGCGATATCCTTGGTGTTGAGCACATAAGCGATATGGCCCTGGCGCAGGGATTCGGCAATCTCGTCGCTGCCCTCGTTCAGCTTGCGCAGCACATGGGTGCGCACACCGTTTTCCTTGAGGAACATGGCCGTGCCGCTGGTGGCCTCGATGTTGAAGCCCAGGTTATAGAAGCGGCGGATGAGGGGCAGGGCTTCTTCCTTGTCCTTGTCGGCGATGGTGGCAAAGACGGTGCCGTAGTTCTGCATGTGCATGCCGGAAGCCTGCAGCGCCTTGAACAGGGCACGGTTCAGCGTTCTGTCGTAGCCGATGGCTTCACCGGTGGACTTCATTTCGGGGCTGAGGTAGGCATCCAGGCCGCGGATCTTGTTGAAAGAGAACACGGGAGCCTTCACATACCAACGCTGCTTTTCATCGGGATAGATGCCGAAGATGCCCTGTTCCTTGAGGGACTTGCCCAGGATCACCTCGGTGGCGATATCTGCCAGGCTGTAGCCGGTGGCCTTGCTGAGGAAGGGCACGGTACGGGAGGAGCGGGGGTTCACTTCGATGATGTACACATTGTCATCCTGATCCACAATGAACTGGATGTTGTACAGGCCCACGATGCCGATGCCAAGGCCCAGCTTCTTTGCATACTGGAGGATGATGCCCTTCACCTTGTCGGAGATGGAGAAGGTGGGGTAGACGGAGATGGAGTCACCGGAGTGAACGCCGGTGCGTTCCACCAGTTCCATGATGCCGGGCACAAACACGTCGTTGCCGTCGCAGATGGCATCCACTTCCACTTCCCGGCCTTCGATGTACTTGTCCACCAGCACGGGCTTGTCTTCGTCGATTTCCACGGCGGTCTTCAGGTAGTGGCGCAGCTGTTCCTCATTGGCCACGATCTGCATGGCACGGCCGCCCAGCACGAAGGAGGGGCGCACCAGCACGGGGTAGCCGATTTCCGCAGCAGCAGCAATGCCGTCTTCGATCTTTGTCACAGCCTGGCCCTTGGCCCGGGGAATGTTCAGTTCGTTCAGCAGCTGTTCAAAGGCATTGCGGTCTTCCGCCCGGTCGATGGCGGCGCAGTCGGTGCCGATGATCTTCACACCCCGGTCGGTGAGGGGCTGGGCCAGGTTAATGGCCGTCTGGCCGCCCAGGGAGGCCACCACGCCGATGGGCTGTTCGTATTCGATGATGTTCATCACATCTTCGGGGGTGAGGGGCTCGAAGTAGAGCTTGTCGGCGGTGGTATAGTCGGTGGAAACGGTTTCGGGGTTATTGTTGATGATGATGGCTTCGTAGCCGGAATTTTTGATGGTGGTGACGGCGTGGACGGTGGAGTAGTCAAATTCCACACCCTGGCCGATACGGATGGGGCCGGCGCCCAGCACGATGATTTTTTTCTTGTCCGTCAGGCGGGAATCCATATCCCCCTGATAGGAGGAGTAGAAGTAGGGGATGTAGGCACCCGTATGGCAGGTATCCACCATGCGGAAGGCGGGCATAATGCCGTTTTCCTTGCGCAGGGCCCATACATCCTGTTCCTTCACACCCCAGAATTTGGCGATGCAGGGATCGGCAAAGCCCATCTGCTTGGCAGCACGGAGGGCGGTCACATCCATCTTCTTTTCCTTGAGGATGTTTTCCATGTCCACAATGCGCCGGAAGGCTTCCAGGAACAGCATGGTGATCTTGGTCACTTCGTGGATCTTTTCCAGGGATACGCCCATGCGGATCAGCTGCATCACGGCAAACACGTTGTCGCTGCGGAAGATTTTCAGATAGTCCAGCAGTTCTTCTTCCGTCATGCCGTCAAACTTAGGCATATAGAAGTGGTTCACACCGATTTCCAGGCAGCGGACGGATTTGAGCAGGCTTTCTTCCAGGTTGGTGCCGATGCCCATCACTTCGCCGGTGGCCTTCATCTGGGTACCCAGCTGGTTGGAGGCATTGGCGAATTTATCGAAGGGGAAGCGGGGCAGCTTGGCCACCACATAATCAAGCCGGGGCTCGAAAGCAGCATTGGTGTTGGCGATCTTAATCTCATCCAGCGTCATACCCACGGCGATCTTGGCGGTCACCCGGGCAATGGGGTAGCCGCTGGCCTTGGAAGCCAGGGCAGAGGAACGGCTGACACGGGGGTTCACTTCGATCAGGTAATATTCACTGGTTTCCGGATTCAGGGCAAACTGCACATTGCAGCCGCCTTCGATTTTCAGGGCACGGATGAGACGGATGGCGCTGTCATTGAGCATCTTCAGGTCATGGTCGTTGAGGCTGAGGATGGGGGCCACCACCATGGAGTCGCCGGTGTGGACGCCCACGGGGTCGATGTTTTCCATGCCGCAAATGGTGATGACCTTGTCCTGGCCGTCACGCATCATTTCGAACTCAATTTCCTTGTAGCCCTTCACGCTCTTTTCGATCAGCACCTGATGCACAGGGCTCAGCTTGAAGGCATTGATGCCGATGTCGATCAGTTCCTGTTCGTTATCGGCAAAGCCGCCGCCGGTACCGCCCAGAGTGAAGGCAGGACGCAGCACCACGGGGTAGCCGATGCGCTTGGCCGCTTCTTTGGCTTCTTCCAGGGAGTAGGTGATTTCGGAGGGGATGGTGGGTTCGCCGATCGACTGGCACAGCTCCTTGAACATTTCACGGTCTTCTGCCCGTTCAATGGATTCGCTGCTGGTGCCAAGCAGCTCCACCCGGCATTCCCTGAGGATGCCCTTCTTTTCCAGCTGCATGGCCAGGTTCAACCCCGTCTGGCCGCCGATGCCGGGGATGATGGCATTGGGGCGTTCATAGCGCAGGATCTTGGCGATGTATTCCAGGGTCAAAGGCTCCATATACACCTTATCGGCGATGGTGGTATCGGTCATGATGGTGGCAGGGTTGGAGTTGCACAAAAGCACTTCATACCCTTCTTCTTTCAGGGCGAGACAGGCCTGGGTGCCTGCGTAGTCAAATTCAGCCGCCTGGCCGATGACGATGGGGCCGGAACCGATGATCATAATCTTTTTCAAATCTGTACGCTTTGCCATGTCTGTTTCGCTCCTTTATTTCTTTTGATAAACGGCCTTGCCGTCGCATACGGTGAGGATACATTCGCCATAAAGCTCCATGCCGGCAAAGGGAGTAGCCCGGCCCATGGAAAGAAAGGTTTCAGGGTTTACAGAGAAAGGATTTTTGACATCAAAGACAGTGAAGTCATTCCCAAAGCGCAGGCCGAAGCGTTCTCTGGGCTTCACACACATCATGTCCACCAGCTTTTCCAGGGTGATAATGCCCTTCTTCACAAAGCGGGTATACATCACGGCAAAGGCCGTTTCGATGCCCACCACGCCCATCAGGCTCTTTTCCAGGCCCCGGCCTTTTTCCTCTGCGGAATGGGGGGCATGGTCGGTGGCGATCATGTCGATGGTACCGTCAAGCAACCCTTCGATCAGAGCGTCCCTGTCTTCCCGGCTTCTGAGCGGCGGGTTCATCTTGAAGCGGCCGTCTTCCTGCAGATCTTCATCGCACAGCACCAGGTAATGGGGCCCGGTTTCGCAGGTCACGTTCAGGCCCTGCTTTTTCGCTTCCCGGATCAACTGCACGCTTTCCTTGGTGGAAATGTGGCACACATGATATTTGCAGCCCGTTTCCTTCACCAGCTCCAGATCCCGCTTGATCTGGGCCCACTCGCTTTCGGAGCAGATGCCCCGGTGGCCGTGTTCCCGGGCATACACCCCGTCGTGGATGTAGCCGCCCCGGAGCAGGTCATTCACCTCGCAGTGCGCGGCAATGATCTTGCCCAGCCGCTTTGCTTCCAGCATGGCCCGGCGCATCATTTCATCGCTCTGTACGCCCCTTCCGTCATCGGAAAAGCCGCAAACATTTTCGGCCATGCTTTCCATATCCACCAGCTGCCGGCCCTTTTCCTCCAGCGTGATGGCCCCGTAAGGATGCACCCGGATGCAGGCTTTTTCCCGGATCAGCTGCAATTGCATATCCAGATGCGCTTTCGTATCCGGCACCGGGGAAAGGTTTGGCATGGTGCACACATCGGTATAACCCCCATGGGCTGCCGCAAGGGCACCAGTTGCCATGGTTTCTTTATAAGAAAAACCCGGCTCACGGAAATGCACATGCACATCACACAAGCCGGGAAGAATAACAAATTCACTGGAAAGAGAAACAGGGGCACCAACGCCGGAATTCAAAAGCAATGCGGCGTTTTCACTGGCCCGGATCATTTCATCTGCTGCCCTGCGCACCACTTTCACCTCCGCATCTGCATAATAAAAGCCTTGTTTTCAGGCAAGGCCGGTATTCCATTCATGGCCGATTATCCATCTGCCATCGGCTATTATATCATATATATATATCCCTGTCAATGACAGAAACGATTAAACAGCAAAAATACTGCGTCCTTTCTGAAACAGGAAGGACGCAGTTCCGGACATATTATAACACACAAAATTCTGAATTTTTCATGCGTTCCTTCATCTAATCAGCTCCCCGTCACCTCTTTGGTCACGTTATTGATCCACACGCCTTTTTTCACCATATAGAAACCAAAGAGGCACTTGAGGAAATTGATCATATTGATAATGAAATACACCAGCGTAATGTGCATATCCGTAAAATGAATCAGCAAATAGCACAAAGGAATGTTCACCGCCCACAGGGGCAGGCAGTCGAACATGAAGGTCATCAGCGTTTTGCCGCCGGAGCGCAGCGTGAAATAGCTGCAATGGGCAAATGCCATAAACGGCATGGTGCCGCACAGCACCCACAAAAACTGGGTAGACAGCGTACGGGCGGTATCGGTGGTGTTGTAAAGCCGGGGAATGAAGGGAGACGCCGCTGCCAATAGCAGCCCCGTGATCACACTGATAAACACGCTGAAGGAAAGCAGCCGCCAGGCCGTCTGCCGGGCCTTTCCAATCTCGTTGGCCCCCAGCGCCTGCCCCACCAGCACTGCCGCCGCATTGCCCATGGAGAAAACGGCCGTGGTGAACAGATTGCTGACAGTATTGGAAATATTGGTGGCCGCCACCACTTCCAGCCCTCTTTCGGAATAGAGCTGGGTGATAAAGCTGGTACCCACGGACCACAAAAGCTCGTTGATAAACAAGGGCGCGCCCATGATGAAAATGCGCTTCACCAGCCCGGCAGGCACCTTAATGGTGCGGTACAGCCCTTCCATGAAGGGATAGCGGCGGGTGTTATGGGCGTAGATAATCACAATGGTCATTTCCACATAGCGGCTGATAACGGTGGCAAGGGCAGCGCCCTCCACCCCCATTTCAGGCGCGCCAAAGTGGCCGAAGATCAAAACGTAATTGCCTACCATGTTCACAAAAACGGCAATGATGCCTGCCACCATGGGCAGTACCGTTTCGCCGGCTTCACGAAGGGTGGAAGCGTAGGCCTGGGTGATGGCAAAGGGCAAAAGGCCAAAGAGCATGATAAACAGGTACTTTTTCCCTTCGTCCAATGTCAGCGCCACTTCCGCCGGCTTGTCGGTATCGTTGAGGAAAAGAGAAATGAGCATATCATCCAGCGTCAGAAAAACGATGGCGCCCATGACGAAAACAAACAAACAGGCATACAGCTTGAACCGGGCAGAGGCACGCATGTTTTCATAATCTTTTGCACCGAAAAACTGGGCGCCGAAAATGCTGGCCCCGGAAATGCTGCCAAAGATACAGATGTTGAAAATGAAAAACAGCTGATTGGCAATGGCTACGCCGTTAATCTGGGGCGTGCCCAGCTGGCCCACCATCACATTATCCAGCAGGTTCACAAAGGAGGAAATGGTATTCTGCACAATAAAGGGGATGATGATGGCAAAGACGGCCTTGTAAAAGGCCTTGTCGCCGATCAGGTTGCTTTTGAGGGAAGCACGGTTTTTCAGCATAATGCATATCCTTTCAAGGGCAAAAAATACTGCCCTGTTTTCACAAGGCAGTATACATGGTTTTTACTTTGAAAGCAAGGACAAATCAGGCCTTTTCCTTGGGCTTTTTGATCTTATTGAGCTGGGCGTTCAAATCCAGCAGTTGTTCCTTGGTCATTTTCATGTCCGCCATGCCGCCCATGAGGGTAATGAGACGCAGCACGGTGAAGCCGTTCATCATGCTCATCATTTCGGGCGTGACGTCAAATCCCATCATCTGCTTCTTTTCGCCGTCTTTTTTCTTGCCGCCCATCACTTTGGCCATCAGCTTGGCAAAGAGCAGCTTGCCCCGCACCGTGGACAGCACCGTGCCCATCTTGTCGTTGAGGGACAGGTAGCCTTCGGGAGCGGTCACGTCGAACCAGTTCAGGATAGCGCCCTTTTCCACCAGGCGGTATGCCTCATTGAAGGTGTCCACCTTACGGATCAGACTTTCGTCCCGGCATTCACCGGCCACGGCCAGCAGCTTCGTTTCCCCTTCGTTCTTCACGTCAAAGCGGAAGAAATGATCATCCGCAGTCTTCTTGCCAAGGGACACACCGTTGGCAAACAGCTCCACCTCAGGCTGGTTGGAATAGACGGTCACCTTCGCCACCTCTTCCACCCGGTCGGTGTACCGCTTGGAGGTGATGTGCACAAAGGGTTCATCGGAAAGCCAGGCCTTGTAGGCATAGAAGGAATCCTTCTTATACTTGCGATCCATGGTCACCAGCCCCTTGTGGTTCTGGCCGTTTTCGCCGCCCTCGGAACGGGCGTCGGCGCCAAAGTCGAACATGTTCCACACATGGGTGGCCCACATGAACTTGCGGGTGAAGAGCTGCTTGATCAATTCTTAATTGTATTAGGCCTGGTATTCTTCGGTATAGTCGCCCTGGCGGGGTTCGGAGGTGTGCCAGTTCAGCGCTTCGCAGCCGTATTCCGAGCAGCCGATGGGCAGGTTGGGATGGGTTTCGTGGAATTTATCAAACCAGGGGCCGTTCATGGACGTATCGCCGCCGTACCAGCCGAAGTAATGGTTGTAGCTCACCACATCCGGAATCTGCAGATAGGGGTCGTCCATCTTGCACATGGAAACGGCCGCAACGGTGGTGAGGCGGGTTTTGTCCATTTCATGGCACAGATCGTTCAGAATACGATGATTTTCCAGCAGGTCCTCATCGCTGCCGCCGATGCCGATTTCGTTGGACAGGCCCCACACTACGATGGAGGGATGGTTGTAATTCTGAGTCACCAGTTCCGTCATCTGGGAAATGGTGTTTTCCCGGCCGGTGGGCATATGCTTGGATATATAGGGAATTTCCGCCCAGATCACCAGGCCCTTTTCATCGCACAGATCGTAGAAATACTGGTCATGCTGATAATGGGCCAGGCGGATAGTGGTGGCCCCCACCTCGCAGATCAGTTCAATATCTTCCTCGTGATGCTGGGGAAGCAGGGCGTTGCCGATGCCCCAGCGGTCCTGGTGCCGGGAAACGCCCCGGAGGGGGTATTCTTCCCCATTGAGGATGAAGCCGTTTTCCGGGTCAATTTCGAAGAAGCGGCAGCCGAACCGGGCGGAGACCGCATCGATCACTTCGCCGTTTTCCGTCAGTTCCACTTTGGCGGTGTACAGGTAGGGATCCTTCCGGCCGTTCCACAGATGCACGTTTTCAATTTCTGCCACCGAAGCGGTATCTCCGGTTTCTTCCCGGAAAACCTCATTCCCCTCCCGGTCTTTGATGGTATAGACAAAGGACTGGCTGTCCTTCTTGTTCTTTACCCACACGTCAATGCCTACGGAAGCATTTTTGCCCTGCACAACGGGGGTCACCCGGATGCCGGGGCCGCCGTAATATTCCAGATCAAAATAGCTTTCCGGCACGCAGATGATATTTACATCCCGGTACAGGCCGCCGTAAAAGGTAAAGTCCGCCATCTGAGGATACACCCGGTCGTTGGGAGCGTTATCCACCGCCACCACCAGCAGGCTTTCCGCTTTCAGTTCCTCCGTCACATCCACACGCCAAGTGGAATAGCCGCCGTCATGATGGGCCAGATGCTTTCCGTCCACATACACATCGGCAGAGGAATTGGCGCCCCGGAATTCCAGGAAATATTTATCCGCCTGAGGAAGGTCGGCCCTTTTCAGGGATTTGGCATAATAGCAGGTGCCCCGGTGATAATCATTGCCGCCGTCCATACCGTCCTGAGCGTTCCAGGTGTGGGGCAGGTTCACCTGTTCCCAATCCATGGGCAGGGAGGCAGGCACCTGGCCCGCCTCCTTGGAAAATGCCCAGGAGGGATTAAGAGAATAAATGGTTCTCAATGTATTTTCCTCCTAATAAGTTATGTGCTTTTTATCAGCCCTTTACAGCCTCTGTTTCATGGCGGGCCTTCAGCTCAGCATTCATTTCGCCCAGCTTTTTCTTGTCCAGGTTATAGATCAGGCCAAGGCCCACAAACTGAAGCGCAGCACTGACCAGATACAGAACCGGCACCAGATAACGCATGTTCCGGGCCACTTCAGGCAGCTGATTGCCTTCGTTGGCGCCCACATAGCCCAGCATGGTCATGAAAATCAGGGCAACGGCCGGGCCCAGGCCCTGGGCCAGCTTGCGGAAGAAGGAATGCAGGGCATACACGGTACCCTCTTCCCGCTTGCCGGTTTTCCATTCGTTATAGTCAATGGCGTCGCCCATCATGGCCCAGGATACCGTGGAATAGATGCCCAGGCCCAGGCTGTTGATCAGCTGGCAGACGATGTAGACCAGCATACCCTTGTTGTCGCCGCTCATGGGCAGCACCAGCATCAGCACAGATGCGGCAATGCTGATCAGGGCACCCACGGTGGCCAGTTCCTTCTTGCCGTACTTCACCACCATTTTACGTGCCAGGGGCGTAAACACAACAATAGGGATCATGGCAAACATCTGGGCAATACCGGAGGCCTGCACATTGTTGAAATAGCTCTGGAACAACACCGTCACGGCGGCGGCACCGCCCTGCATGCCCAGGAACATGCCCACGGCAGCCAGCGTGGCACCCACGGCGGGCCGGTTCTTCATGAAGTTTTTCATGGCCTCGAACACATTGAATTTTTCAACGGATTCGCCGGTCTTCACATTTTCGCTGTCTTCACGGATTTCGGTATTGCGGATCATGTACTGGAAGCAGATAAAGCCCAGCACGCCCATAACGAGAGCCGCCAGGAACACTCTTTCACCGATCAGGTTATCTTCCGCATCATAGATGATGAAGGGCAGGATCACCATGGGCAGCATATTGCCCACCATGGAACCCACACTGCGCCAGGCAGAGAGGGAAGCACGGTCGGCCGGATTATTGGAGATCAGGGAAAGCAGGCTGCCATAGGGCACGTTGGCCACGGTATAGAACGCATCCCACACCACATAGCCGGCAATGAAAATGATGAACTTGGCCCACACAGGCGCATTGGGGAAGGGCAGGAAGCAGCAGGCACCGCCGATGATCAGGCCGATGGAGCCCACCCAAATGTACTGCAGGAACTTGTTGCGCTTATACTGATGCTTGTCGGCATCCACCATGGAGCCGATCAGGGGATCGTTGATGGCATCCCACACCTGCACGATCACCAGCAGCAGGGAATACCACAGGTCCATCTTCATGAACTGGGTCCAGAAGATCATCATGGTGCCCTTGAGGGCAAAGCTCATGTTGCAGCCCAGATCGCCGGCGGCATAAGCCAGGCAATCCCGCATGCCAAACTTGCGGTGGCCGTTTTCGTCCAACTGAACAGGTTTCTTCGCCATTTCGCATACCTCTTTCGCTTTGATATTTTTCCCGTTATGAATTTGAACTGCAGGAAATTGTCGTTGATTTCATTTTAACATGTTTGTTTCCTTATCGGTTAGGAAAATTTTCATCTATATCATCACTTTTTTCATATATCCCCTTGCTTTTTTGCAATCTTTGCTGCAAAATAAAGAAAAGAAACCATTTATAGCCGTCCAAGCCTGCATTCTGTATCAGGAGGCCTTGTATGTTCCACGATGCTGCGTTTCAGTTTCTCAAATCTTACCTGGGCCGATGGATGATCCAGGTATCGCTGTGTCAGGAGGAGGACGCTGTCTCCTGCATGGCGGAGATGGACATGGGCCTGCGCCGTCTTTTGCACATGGAAAAGGAGGGGCGCAGTGCTTTTGAATCATTTTTCGCTTCTGCCGCCCCTTATATTCTGTACCGGGTGCAGGATGCTTATTTATGCCGCTATATCTTTTTGCTGCTGCCCGGAGAAAAAAGGGTCATGCTTGCAGCCGGCCCCTATACACCCATGGAAATCACCCGGGAAAGGCTGCAGGAGGAAATGGAAAACAGGCATATTCCTCCCCCTCTGTTCCCCCGGCTGCAGGATATATTTGCTTCTGTTCCCGTCATACAGGACGAAAGCTTTCTGCTCAATGCCCTGCTCTCCTTCGGCGAAACCCTGTGGCAAAAAAGCCATTCTTTCCGTATCGAAGATATGTCAGCCCCTGCCGAGTCCCCTTTGCCCGCCCTTCCCCCGGAGCAGGAAGACACCTCCGGCTCAAGCGATATCCGCATGATCGAAAAGCGCTACGCCTACGAAAATGAACTGCTGGCCATGATCCGGGACGGGCATGTGCACCAATTGTCCCTGCTGCAAAAATTCCCTGCCCTGGCCTATGAGCAGCGGGTGGCAGACCCCGTGCGCAATATCAAAAACTACGCCATCATTTCCTCCACCCTCTTCCGCAAGGCAGCCGAAGAAGGGGGCGTGCATCCCATGCAGCTGAACCTTTATTCCTCCGAATGCGCCACCCGCATTGAACGGATTTCCTCCTTTGAAGAAGGCGGGCGGCTGATGCAGGAAATGGCCGTGGGCTATGCCAAGCTGGTGCGCAGCCAGTCTTCCGCCGGCTTTTCGCCGCCGGTACGCCGGTGCATGGCCCATGTGATGGCCAACCTGAGCAAGGAACTGACGCTTCATTCCCTGGCGGAACAATTAAACATCAGCCCCGGCTATCTTTCCTCCCTTTTCAAAAAAGAAACCGGCCAGACGCTCACTGCCTTCATCACCGAAAAACGCATGGCACTGGGAGCCAGCCTATTGAAAAAAACCAACATGCAGGTGCAGACGGTGGCCCAGTACTGCGGCATTGCGGATGTGAACTATTTCTCCCGGCTTTTCAAACGCATCAAGGGCATTTCTCCCCAGGCCTGGCGTGCGGAAAAGAAAGGGAAATGATCCATCGCTGTTTCAGAAAAATCTCCGGCAGCCCCTTTTCTCATCAAATTCTCATCATTTTCCACCTTTCTTTCTTATTTTTCTCTGCTATCCTGTACCCGTAACGAAGAAAGAAATGCGAGGAATGAAAGTACATGGTACATTACAGTGTGATCGAAAAACTGCGCAAGCAGGCCGGTGTTTCCTACGAAGATGCCAAAGAAGCGCTGGAAATGACGGAATGGGACGTGCTGGACGCCTATGTGTGGCTGGAAGCCAGGGGCAAAATCGGCACGGAACCCCAGGCAGAAGAAACCGTGCATACGGAAGGCCCTGTGCAGGCAGAGGGCACGGTGCATGAAACGGCGGAAAATGTTGAGCAGGATGAAAACCTCATCTCCCGCCTTCTGCGCATGGGCCGTGAAAACCGGCTGGTGGCCCGGAACAAGAACGGCCGCATGGGCTCCATCTCCCTGTGGGGGCTGCTGTTTGTGGTATTGTTCTTCCGCAAATTTGCCCTGATTCTGTTCTTGTTCTCCCTGTGCATGCAGGTGAAATATACTTTTGAAGGGCCGGATATCAAAAAGACCCGCCCCCAGCAGTAAGCCTTTTTCCCATCCTCTCTCTTGCGATTGAAAATCAGCTAAAGCTGTTTTTCAATCGGGGCATCACATTTACTGTAAAAATGGGTTTGCAGCATCCTCATGGAGCTGCAAACCCTATTTTTACGGTCGTAAATTGATAGAGGAAGCGCCATAGGCGCTCCTCGGGGTGGCAAAGCCACCCCTGCGGATTACATACGAAGGGGCCCTCGCCTCTTCGTGCATCCCCATAATAAGTTTTTCGGGCTCTCTTTTTCCACGGTTTTTCTACAGTGAAAGCCGTGGAATTTTTTGCTTTTGATGCCATCTGTTTTTCTGCAAATTACAAAAAGCAGGGGAGAACCCCTGCTCTGTTCAAAATCTGCCTGTTTCTTACACCTTTTCCAGCGGCACAGCCACCTTGTCCAGCATTTTTTCCACATATTTTTCTGCCGCATCCATATCGGAAAACAGCCGGTGGCCCAATACAGCCAAAGCTTCCCTTTTCACATCTTCGGGCAGCACATAATCCCGTCCCTCCATGGCGGCAGTAATCTGGCTGGCCTGATACAGGCACAGCGCGCCGCGGGTGGATACCCCGGCAGGCAGGGAATCGTCCCGTCTGGTGTATTCCACCAGATCCATGATGTAGGAAAGCACTTCATCCGATACCTTCACCTGCCGGCACATCGCCTGCACCGCGTCGGTTTCCTCCTGAGAAATCACAGGGGAAAGCGCTTTCAGCAATTCGCCGGTGGCCGGACGGCAAAGCACCTGCATTTCCTGCTCACGCTTCATATAACCCATGGAAAGCCGCATGAAAAAACGGTCCACCTGGGCTTCCGGCAGCGGGAAGGTGCCGTAGGATTCGATGGGGTTCTGGGTGGCCATCACCATGAAGGGTTTTTCCAGAGGCCAGGTCTGGCCGTCCACGGTAATCTGCTTTTCTTCCATGCTTTCCAGCAGGGCGGATTGGGTGCGGGGGGTGGCACGGTTGATTTCGTCCGCCAGCACAATATTGGCAAAAAGCGGGCCCTTGCGGAATTCAAAGGTGCTTTCTTTCTGATTGTAGAAATTGATGCCGGTCAGGTCGGAGGGCATCAGGTCGGGGGTAAACTGGATGCGCCGGAAATCACCGCCGATGCCGGCGGCAAAGGCCCGCAGCAGCATGGTTTTACCGGTGCCGGGCAAATCCTCCAGCAGCACATGGCCCCCGGCCAGGAAGGTGACGATCACCTGACGGATGGTTTCTTCCTTGCCCAAAATGATCCTGCCGCAATGGGCGGTGAGGCACTTGGTATAATCCATAACGAAAGACATATCCATATATTTTCCCTCCGTTCACTGTTCCTTTTTCTGGGCCTTGATTTCCCTGAGCATTTTCCTGGCTTCCTTCACTTCCTGCCCATCCGGCTGATGGCCGCCGTAGCGCACCCGGATATAGCTTTGCCGGATGGCATCGGCATGCAAGGGCTGGGGCGAAGAAGCAGCGGCGTTTTCCACGTCCAGGCTGGTTTTGCTTCTGTTAAAAAACAACCCCCGGGCCTGCAGAAATTTCAGATAATCCCGGTACACCTTCCGGATCTTTTTCACGCTTTCGTCATCGTCTTTTGTTTTCCTGCGTCTTTCCGCTTCCAGCGTTTCCGTTTCCAGGGAAAGGGCGGCAGCACCGGTTTCCGCTTCGCCCATGCTCTGCTTCATCCATTTCAGCAGCCTCCATATCAGGTATACCGCCAGCACCGCCCCCAGGATGAAAATCACAATTTCCCACCGGAAAGGATCCGGCGGCGGGGATTGCTGCTCAATGTGCTCCGGCGGCATGGTGGACCGGGCCAGTATTTCCTCCGTCTTCCGGGTCTGGATTTCCACTTCCTCCTGATGCTCTGTCTTCATCAGTTTCGACAGATTGCTCAGCAGGAACACCAGCTGCTGCAGCAGCCAGGCAAAGGGGAAAAGCAGCGTCTGCAGGAAGGAAAAATCATTCTGCAACAGACCGTATACCCCGATGCCGATTGCGGCAAGCGTTGCCAGAATGACCACGATGCTGACAATATCCAGCATTTTCCCTTTCCCGTCCGATACGCCAAAGCGCAATTGCCGCAGCACAAACCCGTTCACCAGCACATGCACCGCCGAAAGGGCACACACCCAGCCGCTTTCCGCTTCCAGCACGAAGGAAAGCCCGGCGGCCAGCACGGCCAGGCATGCTGTTACACAATAAACCGCCTTGTAGCGCCAATAGCTCATTTCGCCCCCGCCCCCGGCCATGAAAAGCAGATACGCCGTGAACAGGCAGGCAAACACGATATGCACCGTCTGCGAAAAAATCAGAAGAGAAGTGAGGGGTAAAACCAGCGGCAAAAAATGAAGAACATGGTATTTCTTCAAACAACCGCTCAGATATGCCCCCAGGATCGTCAGCCCTGCACACAGCGCAAAGAAGGGGCCCAGTTCATGGAAGGGGCCTATCAGCAGAAACAGCGCCCCAAAGACGCCCACGTCCGCCCCCATCCGAAGGGCCAGCATTAGCTTCATCCGTCCTCCACCTCCTGCGCCATGGCGGTGTCCAGCACGCACACCGGCGTTTCGCTCAGGCGGCAAAGGGCCTGATAGGCTGCCCGGCTGTTTTCGTTCACAGGCGGCGTGATCAAAACATAGCTGAGGGCCATGCGCCGCCGTTTTTTGCATTTTTCCACCAGAGAAGCAAAGCTTTCCATGCATACGCACCGGGATGTGCCAAGGCCCCACATAATCTTTTCAAAATGCCTTTTCCCCAGGCCCTCCGCCATCCACGAAAGCAGGCCGGCCGGGGTAAACAAATCCGCATTGGTGACAAATTCGTAGGCAATTTTTTTCTTTTCCAGCATTTCCAGGGCCGTTCTTGCAATTTCAAAACAAGTTTCCGCCTGCTCCGGGGCTGCGCCGTCAATGTTCAGCACCACCGTCACATGGTAATCGGCGGTGTGGTCATACTGCTTCACCAGCATTTTGCCGCTTCTGGCCGTGTGCAAGAAGGAAATGCTCTTCATGGGCTCCCGGCCGGTGTATTCCCGCAGGCCCACCGTCAATACCGGATCCTCAAACAAAAACCGGCGCACCGAAATATCGCCCATCAATCCCCCCAGGCTGTCCAGCACGATGGGGGAAGTGCACCGCCTTGGCATCACCACCAACCGCTGCTCACACATGCCCTTGCGGGTTCGGGAACGCAGGCCAAACAGATCCCCGGCCTCCAGATAATGGGTGCCGAAATGATATACGCCCCGGCTGCGGCAGGAAAGATGCACCTGCAGCCTGCTTCTGGTACGGGGATAGAGGTACAGGGAATAAGCGGTGCTCTTTTGCAGTCCGCTGCGGCGGAGGTATTTTTTCTGCCAGGCCGGACTTTCTTCAAAATCCACATTTTCCGGATAATCCGCCATCAGCCCGGCGTATAATACAGGCAGGCGGCTGTGATTGGAAATATAGGCCGTCTGGATGATTGTCTCCCCCGGTTCGGAAAGGCTTTTTTCCAGTGTGGCACGGTAGTGCATGTGTTTCAGGCAATGCCCGGCCCACACCAATTCCAGCGCCATCAGAAGGATGAATAAAAGCAGCACAATGAATATGACCACCGTCCCCGCCTCCTTTCCTTTTTTCGTCATTTTATATCATATCCTGTTTTACTCCCGATTGCAAGCGGAGGAAAATCTCCCGGCGGGCGAAAAATGTCCCGAAAAACCGGAAAAAAAGAGAAAAAACCTCTTTATTTCATCAGGAAGAATATGCTATAATAAATTGGTTATTCTGTTAATCATCATTTGTAAGGAGGACCAGAATCCATGCAATATTCCCGTGAAGTGGAAGAAATGGTATGCGTGATGAAGGGCCCCAACCACGGCCCCGCACCCATCCCCGAAGAAGGCAAGTGGATCCAGGCCAAGGAAATCAAGGATATTTCCGGTCTGACCCACGGTATTGGCTGGTGCGCCCCTCAGCAGGGCACCTGCAAGCTGACCCTGAATGTGAAGCAGGGCGTTATCCAGGAAGCCCTGGTTGAAACCATCGGCTGCTCCGGTATGACCCACTCCGCCGCTATGGCCAGCGAAATTCTCCCCGGCAAGACCATCCTGGAAGCCCTCAACACCGACCTGGTGTGCGACGCCATCAACACCGCCATGCGGGAGCTCTTCCTGCAGATCGTGTACGGCCGCACCCAGTCCGCTTTCTCTGATGACGGTCTGGTCATCGGCGCCGGTCTGGAAGACCTGGGCAAGGGCCTGCGCTCTCAGGTGGGCACCATGTACGGCACCCTGGCCAAGGGCCCCCGTTACCTGGAAATGGCCGAAGGCTATGTGCTGAAGATCGCCCTGGATAAGGACAACCAGATCTGCGGCTACCAGTTCCTCAGCCTGGGCAAAATGATGGATGCCATCAAGAAGGGCGTGGAACCCAACGAAGCTTACAACGCAAACATCGGCACCTACGGCCGCTTCAAGGCCGAAGACGGCGCGGTCAAGTGGATTGACCCCCGTAAAGAATAAGAGGAGGTATACGTAAATGGCTCTGTTTGAAGGTTATGAACGCCGTATGCCCCAGCTGCAGCCGGTGCTTGAAAAGTACGGTTTCAAGGATTTCGAAGAACTGAAGGCTTATAACAATTCCAAGGGCGTTGATGCTTACAAGATCGTGGAAGGCATCCAGCCCATCGCTTTCGAAAATGCCAAGTGGGCCTATGAACTGGGCGCCGCTATCGCTCTGAAGAAGGGCGTGAAGACTGCTGCTGAAGCCGCCACCTGCATCGGTGAAGGCCTGCAGGCTTTCTGCATCCCCGGCTCCGTGGCTGACCAGCGTCAGGTTGGTCTGGGTCATGGTAACCTGGGTGCCATGCTGCTGGACGAAAAGACCGAATGCTTCGCTTTCCTGGCCGGCCACGAATCTTTCGCTGCCGCTGAAGGCGCCATCGGTATCGCCCGCAACGCCAACAAGGTTCGCAAGAACCCCCTGCGCGTTATCCTGAACGGTCTTGGCAAGGACGCCGCCATGATCATCTCCCGCATCAACGGCTTCACCTATGTGCAGACCAAGTATGATTACCTGTCTGCCGACGTGAAGGAAGATCATGCTTTGACCATCGTGAACGAAACCGCTTATTCCAACGGCGAACGCGCGAAGGTTCGCTGCTATGGCGCGGATGACGTGCGCGAAGGCGTAGCCATCATGTGGCATGAAGGCGTGGACGTTTCCATCACCGGTAACTCCACCAACCCCACCCGCTTCCAGCATCCCGTTGCCTGCACCTACAAGAAGGAGTGCATGGAGACCGGTCGCAGATACTTCTCCGTTGCTTCCGGCGGCGGCAC
>JAFSBN010000231.1 GCA_017437265.1 Clostridia bacterium | reverse complement strand
CGCCTTTCCGACATCGAACGGATCTGAGAGTAATTATGAATGGTGAATGATGAATAGTCGACAATTAATTCCTGATTCATCATGCCTAATTCATAATTAAGTCGGCGCGCTGTTCTGCACGTTGACATAATAGACAACACAAGGAGGAGTATCATCATGGCTAAGGACGTCATCATTGCACTCGACTTTGAAAATAAGGAAAAAACCATCGCGTTCCTCAATCAGTTCACCGGCCGCAAGCCCTTTGTGAAGATCGGCATGGAGCTCTATTATGCGGAAGGCCCCCAAATCGTCAAGGAAATCAAGGCCCGGGGCCACAAGATCTTCCTGGATCTGAAGCTGCATGATATTCCCAACACCGTGAAAAAGGCCATGAAGGTTCTGTCCAAACTGGATGTGGATATGACCAACCTTCACGCTGCCGGCACCATCGCCATGATGGAAGCCGCCAAGGAAGGCCTCACCAAGGAAGACGGCACCTGCGGCGTGCTGCTGGCCGTCACCCAGCTCACCTCCACCTCCGAAGAACGCATGCAGCAGGAACTGCTCATCAACGAAACCATGGAAAACACCGTGAAGAAATATGCCCAGAATGCCAAGGCTGCGGGTCTGCCCGGCGTAGTGTGCAGCCCCCTGGAAGCAAAGCTGGTCAAGGAAGCCTGCGGCGACGATTTCCTCACCATCACCCCCGGCATCCGCTTTGCTGACGGCGATGTGGGCGATCAGGTGCGCATCATGACCCCCGAAAAGGCCAAGGCCGCCAGCGACTATATCGTGGTGGGCCGTCCCATCACCGCTGCCGCCGATCCCGTGGCTGCCTACGAACGCTGCGTGAAGGAATTCCTGGGCTGAGGAGGAGATATTTGCGGGAGGGGATTTCTTTTGAAAAAGAAATCTCCCTCCCGCACCCTCCCCAAGAAAACCAACTCCGGATATATCAAAAGTATGCAAACCGGCTTGTGTGCCGGTGAAAGGGGTGGATGGACGTGAAAATTCTTGAAATCAAGAAAGAGCATTGCCCCGGCATGCTGCTCATTGGCAAGCGGTATGCAAGCGGCCCCAACTGGGGAGAATGGTGGGCAAACGACTGGTTTTCCAAGCTGGAAGCAAATCCGCGCCATCCCATGAATGAAGACGCCTTCATCGGGGCCGTACGCATTGTGAACGGCAGACCGGAACACTGGATCGGCATGTTTTTCCCTATGGGTACGAAAGCACCGGAAGGGTTTGAAAGTGTGGAGATGGAAGAAACGGATTTTGCCGTCTGCTATCTGTATGCCAAAGAAAACAGCAGCGATTTTTATACCATGGAAACCCATGAAATGTGTCTGGAGGCCCTGAAGGAACAGGGTTTCACCCGTCGGGAGGACAGCTGGTGCTTTGAACGGTATCAATGCCCCCGGTTCACCACGCCCGACGAACAGGGCAATGTGATTCTGGATTA
Organism: Clostridia bacterium; assembly: GCA_017437265.1. GTDB lineage: Bacteria > Bacillota > Clostridia > Christensenellales > Aristaeellaceae > RUG563. The sequence goes on along the minus strand of JAFSBN010000231.1, from coordinate 13,256 downwards.
CGGCATTTCCATTCTGTAAGATAAAGGAGATAGAAAAATGGAAGCTTACAAGAGAGAGTTTATTCAGTTTCTGGAAGGCGCCGGCGTTTTGAAGTTCGGCGATTTCACCGCCAAATCCGGCCGCAAGATTCCTTACTTCATCAATGCCGGCGATATCAAGACCGGCGATCAGATCGCAAAGCTGGGCGAATTCTATGCCCGGGCTTATCTGGAAAAGGTGGGCAAGAAGCGCACCGTGCTGTATGGGCCTGCCTACAAGGGCATTTCCATTGCCGTTTCCTCTGCCGTGGCCCTGTCCAAGGAAGGCCTGGACGTGCCCTTCTTCTTCAACCGCAAGGAAGTGAAGGATCACGGTGAAGGCGGCGTGTTTGTGGGTTATGTTCCCAAGGCCGGTGAAGAAGTGGTCATCGTGGAAGACGTGATCACCGCCGGCACCGCCATCCGGGAAAGCATGGCCATCCTTTCCAACCTGGAAGATGTGAAAGTGGCTGCTACCTTCATCATGGTGGACCGCAAGGAAAAGGGCAAGACCGAAAAGAGCGCCATGAGTGAAGTGGAAGCGGAATTCGGTTTCCCGGTCTATGCCGTGGTGGATGTGTATGACATCATCGAATACCTGGAAGAAGATGAAAAGAACGCTGAAAACGTGGCCCGCATCCGGAATTATCTGGCGGTGAACGGAGCAAAAGCATGAAACATCTGATCAATATTCTGGATCTTTCTGTGGAAGAGATCAACGAAATGATCGACCTGGCCGATGATATTCTGGCCAATCCGGTGAAGTATCAGGATTGCTGCAATCACAAGATCCTGGCCACCCTCTTTTTTGAGCCTTCCACCCGCACCCGGCTGTCCTTTGAAAGCGCCATGCTGTCTCTTGGCGGCAAGGTGCTGGGCTTTTCGGAAGCCTCTTCCTCCTCTGCGGCCAAGGGGGAAAGCGTGGCGGATACCATCGAAGTGGTGTCCGGCTATGCGGATATCATCGCCATGCGCCATCCCAAGGAAGGCGCGCCCATGGTGGCTCAGGATCATGCCGCCGTGCCCATTATCAACGCCGGTGACGGCGGCCATTTCCACCCCACTCAGACCCTCACCGACCTGATGACCATCCGCCACGAAAAGGGGCATTTTGACAACCTGACCATCGGCCTGTGCGGCGACCTCAAGTTCGGCCGCACCGTTCACTCCCTCATCGGTGCCATGAGCCGGTATCCCGGGGTGAAGTTTGTGCTGGTGAGCCCGGAAGAACTCAAGCTGCCCAGCTTTGTGAAACAGGAATACATCAAGGACAAGAACATCCCCTACGAACAGTTCACCTCTCTGGATGATGCCATCGGCCAGATGGATATCCTGTACATGACCAGGGTTCAGCGGGAACGCTTCTTCAACGAAGAAGATTACCTGCGCCTGAAGGACAGCTACATCCTGGACACCGAAAAGATGAAGCTGGGCAAGGAAGATTTGTGCGTATTGCATCCCCTGCCCCGCGTGAACGAAATTACCACCGCCGTGGATAAGGACCCCCGTGCCTGCTACTTCAAACAGGCCCGGTACGGCAAGTTTATCCGCATGGCGCTGATGATGAAACTGTTGGGGGTGGAAGCATGAATATCGGCAGCATCCAGACGGGCTATGTGATCGACCATATCACCGCCGGCAAGGGAATGGAGCTGTACCGCCTGCTGGGGCTGGAAGGCCTCAGCTGCCCCATTGCCATCATCCAGTATGCCCCCAGCCACAAGATGGGTAAGAAGGACATCATCAAGATCGATGCCGATATGCCCCTGAACTTTGACGTGATCGGCTTTGTGGATCCCGGTGCCACGGTGAACATTATCCGGGACAACAAGCTGGTGGAAAAGAAGGACATCGATATGCCCCAGACCCTGCGCAACGTGGTAAAATGCAAAAACCCCCGCTGCATCACCTCCACCGAACAGGAACTGGACCATGTGTTCCGCCTGACCGATAAAGAAAAGAAAGTGTACCGCTGCATCTACTGCGATACCAAGAACGGCTGATCATATCAGACTGCTGCAGGAACCTGCGGCAGTTTTTTTGACGGAAAAAAGTTTGCGCATCGTGTTTCAAAGGGCTTTTTCTGAGGTATATTATGTATGTCAGCAGGAAAAGCTGGCCTTGAAAATACATGAAAGGTGCGATAAAATATGAAGTATGTATGCGACGTGTGCGGCTGGGAATATGATGAAGAACTGGGCTATCCGGAAGGCGGCATTGCCCCCGGCACCAAGTTTGAAGACCTGCCCGAAGATTTCGAATGCCCCCTGTGCCATGTGGGCAAGGACATGTTCAGCGAAGCATAATCAATAAGCAATAAGGGAGAAAATCATCATGCACATCACCGAAGATATCCGCTATGTGGGCGTCAACGACCATGAAATTGACCTTTTTGAAGGCCAGTACACCGTGCCCAACGGCATGGCCTACAATTCCTACGTTATTCTGGATGAAAAAATTGCCGTGATGGATGCTGTGGATCAGCATTTCGGCGATGAATGGCTGGAAAAGGTGGAAAAGGCGCTGGACGGCCGCAGCCCCGATTATCTGGTGGTGCATCATATGGAACCGGATCATTCCGCCAATGTGGCCCGGTTCCTGGATTTCTATCCTCAGGCCCGGGTGGTGGCCTCTGCCCGGGCGTTTCCCATGCTGAAAATGTACTTTGGCCGGGAATTTGAGGACCGGCGTATTATTGTCAAGGAAGGGGACACCCTTTCCCTTGGCAGGCACACCCTGCATTTCGTGCTGGCGCCCATGGTGCACTGGCCGGAAGTGATGATGAGCTGGGATGAAAAGGACAAGGTGCTCTTTTCTGCTGATGCCTTCGGAAAATTCGGCGCTTTGGACGTTGACGAAGACTGGGCCTGCGAAGCCCGGCGCTATTATATTGGCATTGTGGGCAAGTACGGCGCGCAGGTGCAGCAGGTGCTGAAAAAGGCAGCTGCTCTGGAAATCAACACCATCTGCGCCCTGCACGGCCCGGTGCTGCAGCAGCCTCTGGACGAATATTTCCGGCTGTATGACCTTTGGTCTTCCTACAAGGCAGAAACGGAGGGCGTGGCCATTGCCTACACCTCCGTCTATGGCCACACAAAGGAAGCGGCAGAAATACTGGCCGGGAAACTGGAAGAAAAGGGCGTGAAGGTGGCCCTCAGCGATCTGGCCCGGGACGATATGCACGAAGCGGTGGAGGATGCGTTCCGCTATGACAGGCTGGTGCTGGCCACCACTACCTACAACGGCGATATCTTCCCCTTCATGCGTGCTTTCATCCACCATCTTACCGAGCGCGGCTATCAGAACCGGAAGGTGGCCTTCATCGAAAACGGTTCCTGGGCACCGCAGGCGGCGCGGATTATGAAGGGCATGCTGGAAAACAGCAAAAACCTCTCTTTTGCCGAGAATACGGTGAAAATCACCGCCGCCCTCAATGCCGACAGCATGCATCAAATGGAGCTGCTGGCAGCTGAACTGGCGCAGTAACTAGGGCCATCAGCCCTGCATGAGGGTTGTATCTCTGTTACGAGGCAGGGGCTTACGCAGCCCCTGTACCCCCGCGGCAGGGACATCGTCCCTGCACCCGGAGTGCGACATACAGTTTGGTCGAACAGGGTTATTTCCGCATGAAGGTTGAGGAGACGAAAAACTGTACCACGGGCGTAATGAAAACAGAAAAAAGGCGTGGACGGAAATAAATTTCCGCCAGCGCCTTTTTTGCTGTTTTCCCCGGATGCTTTGCATCCGGTTGGCGGCGTTCCGCCGCCGGCCCGTGTGGCGGCAGTGCCGCAGCCAATTCGCAATATTGCAAGCAGCTTTTGCTAGAGGGTTTCTGCGTGTTTCGCACAAGGTAGACGACAATCCCTCCGTCAGCCCTTCGGGTGGTTCCCCGCTTTAAACAAGGGAGGCTTTCGTTTTTTATCTTGTTTCAGCGGGACATTGTTTGTCAGATAAGCCGAGTAACATCCGCAGCTGGGTCCAGGGGCAATGCCCCTGGTGGGGGGCAGGGGTGAAACCCCGCAGGTTCCTCAATAAACAGCGGCACATAGTTGGTTGGATAAGACAAGAAATCTCGCTACTGGGTGCAGGGCCAATGGCCCTGCCCCTGGTTATTTTGAAATGCTGATGTGCAGCTGTGTTTGTTGGTTGGCGTGGGAAGTGGTCATTGCTGCATCCAGTCCGGCCTCCTGCATCTGGGCGACGATGGAGCGGATGGCGTTAATATACAGCCGGGGATCCCGCACCATGGAGATGATGCGCCGGCCCTGAGGCGCCACCGGCAGCCGCTGCAGGGCCTTGTTCACCATATCCTCCGTTTCCCGGACGGTAAGATGTTTGGCGGCGGCCTGACGGGCGATACGCATGCGGGCGGCGGCGTCCGGCAGGGGCAGCAGTGCCCGGGCGTGGCGTTCAGACAGGCCTTCTTCTGTCAAAAGTTCCCGCAAAGGCTTGTCCAGCTTCATCAGGCGCAGCTTGTTGGCGATGGCGGAGGGGCTTTTGCCCAGCTGCCGGGCCAGCATGTCCCGGCTGATGCCCTGCTGCAGGAGGGCGTCGTAGGCCTCCGCTTCTTCGAAATAGTGCAGATTCTCCCGTTGGATGTTTTCAATCAGGGAAATCAGCGCCCCTTCTTCTTCGCCGACGGGCAGCACAAAAGCGTCGATGTGGGAATAGCCCAGCATTTCGCAGGCGCGGAAGCGTCTTTCGCCCATCACGATTTCGTAGCCGGATGAAATGCAGCGGACGGTGATGGGCTGCAAAAGGCCGTGCCGGCGGATGGAAGAAGCCAGCTCCATCAGCTTCACATCGTCAAAAATCTGCCGTGGCTGGGCCGGGTTTGGGTGTATTTCCTCCATGGGCAGCCAGCACACCTGGCGGCCGTTTCCTGTTTGATCTGCCCTCAGTTGGGTCATAATGTCCCTCCGTTATCAAAGGGGAGTCCGGCCCGGAGGGCATCCCTCCCCCTGGCACGCCCGTGCCGGGCCCGGCTCCTTGGGAAAGGCATTCTCCATGAAAGGAAAAACCTCCTGCTGATTTTTTTGCAGGAGGGGGAAGAACCGTTCGACGGTTTTTGCGGATATTTTTCTTTTTCGATGGGTTTATTTGTCGGCTTTTAAGGGACGCTTGGTGGGGATGCCGTTTTTTCGGGGATATTGGGGAAGGGTTTTTTCTGTTTTTTCCACGCAGGCCACCACATGGCCGCCCTGCTGCACAGGCAGCACCGTAATATCGCTGCCCCCCAGCTTCCGGGCTGCTGCATTGCCGTCTTCCTTTTCCTGTTCCACCTGAGGGCCTTTCCAGCATACCGCCATGCCGCCCACCTGCACAAAGGGAAGCAGATATTCGCACAAAACATTCATGGGAGCCACGGCTCTTGCTACGGCCCGGTGATACTGTTCCCGGTGAGCTTCGTTTTTGCCCAGGATTTCGGCCCGGTCGTTGATGATCGTGACGTTTTGCAGGGCAAGGGCATCGCATACGGCTTTCAGGAAATGGCAGCGCTTTTGCTGGGCTTCCAGCAGGGTCACCTGCATATCCGGCCGGGCGGCGGCCAATACCAGCCCCGGGAAGCCGGCACCGGTGCCCACGTCAATGAGGGAGCAGTTTTCCGGGAAAAGGTTTTCCAGGGTAAGGGGCAGGAGACAGTCCACAAAATGCCGCTCCTTCATTTCTGCGTCGGGCACGCTGGTCAGGTCCATTTGTTTATTCCATTCGATGAGCAATTCCAGATATTTTTCCAGCCTTTGGATGGCAGCGTCATCCAGCGAAAGGCCGTTTTTTTTCAACAGGTTTTTCATATTTATGTATGTTCCTTTCCCAGGCTCATAATTTCCAGCATCACCTTTTCCAGGGCGCCTGCATCCATCATTTGGCCGCTTTTCACCAGATATTCCGTTTCGGTGCACAGCCGGGCGGCTTTTTTCAACTGGCCGGAGGTATAGCGCCGGGCCAGGGGCAAAAGCTTGGGCAGGATGTAGCTGTTCAGGCCCAGCTCCGCCGCCATTTCGTTTTGCTTTTTGCCGGCCTCTGTCATAACGGCGATGTAATACAGCTGACGGCACTGTCGGCCCAGCAAAGACAGCATCATCAGCCGGTCGTTCCCTTCCCTCAGCAGCCCGTCCAGCATCTGAAGGGCCCGGGGCCCCTTGCCCGACAGCAGGGTGTCGGAAAGGTCGAACACCTTGTATTCCGTGCTTTTTACGCACACGGCGTCAATATCGGCGGCGGTCACTTCGGTGCGCTCGCCCAGATAAGCGCTTAATTTTTCCAGCTCATTGGAAAGGAAGGTTAAATCCCGTCCGGCGGAAAACCAAAGCTGCTGGCAGCAGGGGAAGCTGATTTTTTTGCCGGTTTTGTTCAGCTGCTGGGCGATCCACTGGGTGAGCTCCTGATCGTTCAGCGTATCAAAGGATACCACACAGGCCCGTTTAGACAGGAGATTATACATTTTCTTTCTTTTTTCTGCCTTGCCCCGCACATAGAACACGATGCAGGCGGTATCGGGCAGGTTCAGAAAATATTCCTGATATTTTTCGATAGCCTTGTCGGGATCGTATTCCTTGGTTTTGTCGGAAGAAAGCAGGCTGCACTGGCGCACCTCAATAAACCGCTTGTCGCTCATGAAAGGCAGGGTTTCGGCAGCGGCGATCAGTTCATCGGGGGCAGGATCGTACAGCCGGGTGATGTTCATCTGGGCAAAATCCCCCCCGGCTACCAGTTCCTTCAGCCGTTTGAGGGCAGAGGCTTTGGTAAATTCCTCTTCTCCTTCAAACAGGTAGCATTTTTCAATTTTTCCGTTTTTCAGGGCAGTGAACAGTTCCTTATAATTCATGGCACACTCCCGTTTGGCGGCAGATGGGTACGGATGGAGGCGCTGCTATCCTTGCAGGTGATGGTGACGGCGCCCCATACCCCTGTATTGTAAACCGAAACGCCCATATTTGCAAGGCGTGACAGTGTATCAGGAGACGGCAGGGTATCGGACCGGCCGTTGGCGGTGATGATGGCTGCAGCCGGGGATACGGATTGCAGAAAAGCGGTGCTTGTGGCATTCTTGCTGCCGTGATGGGCAATTTTGAGAATATCGGCATCCTGGGCTGCGTACAGTTCATAATCCCCTTCCATATCGGAAGCGGTAAGCAGCCGCACGCCGTCCAATTCGCACAAAAGGCTCAGAGGGTAACGATTGGCATCCTGGCCGGGGATAACGGTGTTTTCCAGGGGCCACAGGGCGGTAAAGCGGCAGCGGGTTGTTTCAAAATACTGCCCGGCATGCATGAAATGGAGGGGTACGCCCATCTCTTCCAGCGTTTTCAAAAGGGCAATGCATTCCGGGTCCGTCAGGCAATCCAGAGCACCGTGGGGCACGATCACTTTGCCGATGGGAATGTGGTTTTGCAACAGCTGCTCCGTGCCCAGGCAATGGTCCTTGTGCAGGTGGGTGAGGATCAGGATATCCGCCTTGCGGCCGGTGCTCCGCAGATAGGAGGCCGCATCGCCGCCATATTCGCCGGTATCGATCAGGATGGTGTCCGGCCCGTCGGTAACGATGGCGGCGTCGCACTGGCCCACGGAAAGCTGGATGTACTGCACATTTCGGCAGATGGTAAGGGGCCAGATGGTAAAGGAAACAATAAGGGCGGAGGCCGCCAGCAGGAGTTTTTTCTTTTTGTGCATCACAACCAGACCGGTGCACAGGATGAAGGAAATAATAACGGCTGCCACGCAATACCAGGGCAGGTAGGGAACAGGCAGCGTTGCAAAGGGCAATTTTCCTGCCCAGGTGAGCAAATCCGTTACGGCGGAGGTGATGATATGGAAGGGTACGGAAAGGGTTTGTGCCCCGGGAAGCCATATGCATCCCAGCAGCAAAAGCAGCGCATAGATGGGCAAAAGCGCCATGAACAGCATACACACCAAAGGGTTTATCACAAGGCCGATGACGGAAAAGCTGTGGAAAAACTGTATCAGGGGCAGGATCAGTCCCAACGTGGCAGCCAGGGTGACACACACATTTTTTCCAAGGGGCTTATAAGCAATGCGGGGAAAGCGCTTTTGCAGCCGGGGCAGGAATACGAAAATGCCCAGCACGGCACAGAAGGACAGCTGAAAGCTGGCGGTGAAGAGGGCAAGGGGCTGCCACAGCAGGATGATCAGGAAAGCGGCGGCTACAATGGTGGGCCAATCCCGGCCCCGGCGCACAATGGGACGATACCGTGAAATCAGCAAGAAAATGCCTGCCCGGACAGCCGGGGCCGGAAAGCCGATCAGTCCCAGATAAAACACAAGGAACAAAAAGAGAAAAACGAACCGGAAGCGATGGCCCAGTCTCTTGGGCACCAGCTTCATCACAAGATAGGCCAGCATGGAAACGTGCAGCCCGGAAACGGACAGGATATGAGCCACGCCGGCGTCGGAGAAGCTGTCCTGTACATCCTGAGGCAGCCTTTCCTTTTCGCCCAGCAGCAGGGCCTGGGGCAGGGCGCTCTCTTCCTGAAAAACAGCTTCCAGCCTGTCGGACAAAAAACGCCGGGTGCGGTAAAACAGGGAAGCAAGCCCTCTGCTTTCCTGAGATAAAACCTGCATGTCCGCTGCACCGGATACGCCGCAGGCAATGCCCTTTTCCAGCAGGAACATGCGAAAATCAAAGCCGTAAGGGTTTTCCTGACCGGATGGAATATACACCTTGCCCAGAAAGGCCACCTTTTGCCCATCCGTGGGCACAAGCGGGGGTTCTTCATCAGGGTAGAAGGTCCAGTACACGGTGCCAAGGGAAATGTTTCCGTTTTCCGTCAGGGCGCAGGCGTCTTCCAGATAGCCCTGAGCGGTTCCGTCCTTTCGCAGGATGATTTCTTCTGCTACAATGCCAGTGATCTGGAATTTTCCCTCCGGCGGCAGCGTGGGATGGGCTGCATGGCCGGACAGCAAAAGCCCCAGAAACAAAAATGCACCCATGAATGCAGTTGCCCGCCTTTTTCCCATTCTGCCCAGCAGATAAGCGCCCAGCAGGCATAAACACAGCCCGGAAAGAATCAGCCGGGGCCAAAACGGAAAAAACACCCCTGCCACCACGCCGGCGCCATAAAAAAGGGCGCAGCAAACCAGCGGGCGCTGGTGGTGAAAGGGGCGTATATTCACAGCAGGATCACGTCTCCCGGGGAAACAGCCTTTGCATCAGGGAAAACGGCGGCTGCTTCTGCTTCCATGGTTTTTCTGTCGTGGGTGACAGGCAGGTGGGTGAGGTAAAGCCGTTTTGCCCGGGCATCCCTTGCCGCCTGGGCAGCTTTCAGGGCACTCAGATGGGGCAATTGTTCCTTCCATTCCCTGTCCAGGAAAGCGGCATCTGCCAGCAGCACGTCGGCATCCTGTGCAAAAGGCACAAGGGCGTCGCAGGTGTTGGTATCGCCGGTAAACACCAGCGCCTTGCCTTCCGCTTCCAGCCGGATGGCCCGGCAGGGCACGGGATGGCGCACGGGGCAGGTGGTGATGCGGATGGAGGCGATCTCCATTTCCTCCGGATAGGGCTGCACCTGAAAAACGGCGGGGGAGAGCAGCTGCCGCAGAGGGCTTTCATCCTCCGGTGGCACAAAAACGGGCAGCTTCACGCCTTTTTGCTGCAGATAATAGCTCATAACCAACAGATCCGCAGCGTGGTCAAAATGCAGATGGGAAAGCAGAATGGCAGAAAGGGACGCAGGGTCCGTCAGGGACAGCAATCTGCCCATCACGCCGCTGCCGCAGTCCATCAGGATATGCCGGCCGCTTTGGGAAATGAGATAGCCGCTGGTGGCACCGCCGGCCATGGGGTAAGGGCCATGACAGCCAAGAACATGCACTTTCATGGCAGCACCTCAGAATTTTTCCAGTGCTTCGGCGAAATCGCTGTGCAATTCCCGGTCCAGTGCCCGGTTCCGGGCGATGAAGTAAGCGGCATTGACGATCACCTGCTTCACATAGGGGTTATGGTAGGAAGGCAGGGTTTCATGGCCGGGCTGGAAATAGAAAATTTTGCCGTAGCCCCGTTCAAACAGGCAGGCGGAGCGGAACACTTCGCCTGACTGATACCACCCCAGGGCCAGCAGAGCATCGGGGGTGGGAATATCAAACCTTTCGCCGTACATTTCTTCTGCTTCCAGTTCAAAATGCATCGGCAGGCCCCACATGATGGGATGGCTGGGCTCGATGACGAAAATGCGTTCCCTTTCGTTCATTTCGTGCCAGCGAAGGGAGCACTGTGTGCCCATGAGCCGCTGGAAAATTTTGCTTTCATGGCCGCTGTGGAGCACAATCAGCCCCATGCCCCGCAGCACATGGCCCTGCACCCGGGTAACAATCTCGTCCGGCACCTGCCAGTGCTTGCAATGTCCCCACCAGATGAGCACGTCGGTATCGGCGAGGATCTCTTCCGTCAGCCCTGCTTCTTCCTGGGAAAGCCAGGCTTTGCGCACCTGAAACTGTTCGCCTTTGAACATATCGGCAACAGCGCCCAGCAATCCTTCAGGATAAACCTTCAATACATCGGGGCTGCTTTCCTGAATATTGTCTTCATTCCAGACGGTGATCCTGATAGCCATATCATATTCGTCCTTTCTGACGTTTTTTCTTCATTATACAACGCAGACGGCGGCAAATCAAGGATTTCCGTCATGTGCCGTATAGAATTTGTCACTATTTCCGGGTGATTTCCACCTTGGCAGAACAAGACAAAAATGCTATAATGCAGGTAAATAACAGCCATGATGATAAGGAGGATTATTCCTATGTCCAAAGGCGATGCTGTACTGAACGAAACCATGCAGGCCATTGAAGAAAAAGAAATTGATGCAAGCCGCAAGCTGCGGGTAGGCACTGTGGGCACCGGCTGGATTGCCGAAGCCCATGTGCCCCAGTATCTGAAATTTGCGGATGTGGAACTGGTGGCCATGTGCGATATTGTGCCCGGCAAGTGTGAAAAATTCTGCAAGCGCCGGGGCGTGGATTATACCAACATCCATTTCTATGAAGATCTGGACGAAATGCTGGCCAAGGAAAAGCTGGATGCCGTCAGCATCTGCACCTATAACGCCACCCATGCCAAATGCGCCATCCAGTGCCTGAACGCCGGGGTGAACGTGCTGCTGGAAAAGCCCTTCACCGTCACCATCGAGGAAGCGGCGGAAGTGATTCGGGCCGAAAAGGCCTCCGGCAAGCTGCTCACCATCGGTTTCCAGCCCCGGATGGATCCCAACATGCAGCAGGTGAAGAAAATCGTGGACAGCGGCGTGCTGGGCGAAATCTATTATATCCAGACCGGCGGCGGCCGCCGCAGAGGCATTCCCAACTCCACCTTCATTGAAAAGAAAACTGCCGGCATCGGTGCTTTGGGCGATATCGGCTGCTACAGCCTGGACATGGTGCTCAACGCCATCGGCTATCCCAAGCCCCTGACCGTTTCCGGCTATACCAGCAATTTCTTCGGCACCAATCCCCTCTATCAGCGTGCCGACCAGGATCATACCGCCGAGGAAAACGCTGCCCGCTTCAATGTGGACGATTTTGCAGCTGCCTTTGTGCGTCTGGAAGGCGGCATCATTCTGGACTTCCGCATTTCCTGGGCCATGCACCTGGATACCCCCGGCGATACCATCATTCTGGGCAAGAAGGGCGCCCTGCGCATTCCTTCCACCGAATGCTGGAACGGCTCTGTGGGCGGCGAAATGACCCTCTATTCCGACGTGGCCGGCTTGCAGACGGAAACCAAGTTCCCCATTCTCAAGGCCGGCAAAGACTTGTTTGAACTGAAGGTACGCTCCTTCCTGGACGCCATCAAGGAAGGCACCCCTGCTCCTGTCCCCTCTGCCCAGATTTATTACAATCAGGCCATCATTGACGGCATTGGCAAGTCCGCCGCCCTGGGCCGTGAAATTGAACTGGAAATTCCCGAAGTATAAAGAAATTTTTGCAAGAAAAACGATGCGGCTTTCGTTCTATGGGTGAAGCGGCTTCAAAAACTGCTTCCCCCATTCAAAAAAAGCTCATCAGGAGGTATAAAACGATGATCCGGCGCATGTTTTCCCTTTTCCTTGTTCTGGTGATGGTCTTGTGCTGCGTGCCTGCCCTGGCAGACGACGGCAATGCCACCCAGAGCTATACCGCCGGCAGCACGCTGCTTTCCAATCTCACCCATAATTGCCCCAACACCGGCATTATGCTGCCTGCTGCCTTCAGCCCCTATCAGACCACCTATCTGCTGACCGTGGCGGACTGGGTGTCCCGGCCCACCTTTACCCCCGTGGCCATGGATCCCGGCGCTGTGATCACAGTAAACGGCCGTCAGGTGCGCAGCGGTACCCAGTCTCAGGTGATCGAAATGTCGGATACGCCCCAGGCGGTTACCATTCAGGTGCAGAACGGCTCCGCTTCCACCACCTACACCATCTATCTGCAGCGCCGTCCCAGCGAAAAGCGCACCCGGGTGAGCGCGGGCTATATCAACGATATCTACCTCAAGAGCACCACCTGGCGCATCGATGCCGATCTGGTGACCCTCAGCTATCTGGGGGACGATTATGACAGCGGCAACCGCTCCACCTTCAAAAATGGCAGCGTGGATCATTACGATTACGCCGTTTCTCCCAACTGCATCTTCTACTACGGCACCAAGCAAAACCCCATCCGGGCCAATAACATCAGCGAATTTATGTCCTATTATCAGGTGTACGGCAGCAATTTCTACACCATCATCTATATCGAAAGCGAAATTGTGGCCGTGCTGCCCTACGGTGCCGACTATTAAGAGTTGATAGCAGATATTGCTTGGCTTGTATAACCGACTGTTTCCTGCTGTGGCTTGGGGAACGATGAGGGGCGTTGCCCCCTCAACCCCCACCAGGGGCATTGGCCCTGCACCCACCAGGGGCATTGCCCCTGGACCCAGAAGCGGACCAGGGATTTCATCCCTGGACCCAGTGGCGGAAATTGCTTGGCTTATCCAACATACAATTTCCCGCTGAAACAAGAAAAACCCGCTGATGCGAGTGAAAAAAGGCTCCCTTGTGTAAAGGGAACTGGCCCGTAGTGCCTGAGGGATTGTCGTCTCCCTCCAAGAAACACACAGAAACCCTTTGGCAAAACCAGATTGCAATATTGCGAATGGACTGCGGCACTGCCGCACACGGGCCGGCGGCCATATAATTTCCGCCAAACGGATGCAAAGCAACCGGGGAAAAAAGAAAAATGCGCTGGCGGAAATTTTTTTCCGG
>JAFSBN010000230.1 GCA_017437265.1 Clostridia bacterium | reverse complement strand
CATTGGATGGGCATACGGAGCATATGAATTCAGCCGTATACAGCCCGGACGGCAAACGGATCGTGACGGCATCGCAGGATCACACGGCAAAGATATGGGATGCAGAAACCTTCCAGGAACTGGGAACATTGGAAGGGCATACGAATGGTGTGAAATCAGCCGTATACAGCCCGGACGGCAAACGAATCGTGACGGCATCGCGGGATAGCACAGCCAGGATCTGGGATGCAGAAATCTTCTGGGAAATAGGCACATTGGAAGGACATACAGACGATGTAAATTCAGCCATATACAGCCCGGACGGCAAACGGATCGTGACGGCATCGTTGGATCACACAGCCAAGATCTGGGATGCAGAAAGCTTCCGGGAAATAGGCACATTGGATGGGTATACGGATTTTGTGAAATCAGCCGCATACAGCCCGGACAGAAAACATATTGTGACAACATCACAGGATAAAACAGCAAAAATCTGGGATGCAGAATCCTTCCGGGAATTGGGTACATTAAAAGGGCATTCGTGGTCTGTGGCTTCGGCCGCATACAGCCCGGACGGAAAAAGGGTCATTACGACGGCATCAGATGATACAACAGCAAAAATCTGGGATGCGGAAACCTTCCGGGAACTGGGCACATTGGATGGGCATACGGAGCATATGAATTCAGCCGTATACAGCCCGGACGGCAAACGGATCGTGACGGCATCGCAGGATCACACGGCAAAGATATGGGATGCAGAAACCTTCCAGGAACTGGGCACATTGGATGGGCATACGAATGGTGTGAAATCAGCCGTATACAGCCCGGATGGAAAACGGGTCGTAACAGCATCGTTGGATCACACAGCTAAGATCTGGGATGCGGAGACTTTCCGGGAACTGGGAACATTGGAAGAACATACAGACAATGTAAATTCAGCCGTATACAGCCCGGACGGAAAACGGATTGTGACGGTACCAAGGCTTGGATCGGCAAAAATCTGGGATGCGGAAACCTTCCGGGAGCTGGGCATATTGAAAGGGCATAAACGTTTTTCGAAATCAGCCGTATACAGCCCAGATGGGAAACGGATTGTTATGGCACCGGGTGAGCGCATAGCAAAGATTTGGGACGCGGAAACACTACGAGTACTGGGAACATTGAAAGGGCATACGAGTTATGTGAATTCTGCAGTTTACAGTTCAGATAACCGCCATATCCTTACCGCTTCCCGTGACGGTACAGTCAAGATATGGGATGCGGAGACCTTCGAATGCATCCGCACCATCCGGAATGTGGCCAATCTGGAGGTGATGGGCTGTGATTTCCGGAACCTGCATCCGGATTCCAGGCTGTCCGATGAGGACAGGCAGCTGCTGTGGGATTACGGGGCAGATGTTTGACCGCCTCCTGTTTCTGTAAAAGGCTGGCTGCAAACAGTCTTGTCAGTCATCCGGAAGTTCAGGGGATGAAACAGAAGCGGATATAGAAATACCCTGTTAGTATGCAACATCCACATTGTCGTGGTCAGGAGGGGCTCATCCCCTATACATCATCAAGCAAAAACCAGCCGGAGACGGCTGGTTTTTTGCTCTGACAGACAAATATTTGGGATATTCCGTTAAATAGTGTATTCTGACTATATCACATCATATTTTCCGGAGCGGATAACTGCACCGGCTAAAGCGTAGAGAATCAGGATGGGCAGGCTGTACATAACAGCACCGGCGTAATTGGCGGCAGAGCCCTTCATATCGTTCAGGGCCATGGAAGCAGGAAGCAGGGATGCATCGTGCAGGAGAATCAGCGGCTGTTCTATCAGATTCCAGCTTTCCGCAAAGCACAAAAGGACAAGCACTGCCAGACCGGGGATCAGCTGGGGCAGAATGGCCCGGAAAAAGATTTTGGTTTGGGAAGCGCAATCAAGCAGGGCCGCTTCCCATTGCTCCTGAGGCACCTGCCTGATCAGCAGCCATACCACAAGGGGCCCCAGCGGGGCAAATACCTGCAAAAGGATAACCGCCAGATGGGTATCATACAGCTGCGCCCATTTACTGAACCGGAAGACGGGCACCATGATGCTCTGGAAAGGAAGCAGCAGCATCAAAAGCATAAGAACCAACAGGATTTTTGCCCCTTTCCCATGACTGCGTGCCAGAAACAATCCGCCAAGCAAGCCCACCGGAATCTGGAACAGCAGAGAATAACCGGTGATCTTCAGGGAGTTTTGAAACCGAAGTATCATATCTTCATCAGCAAACACTTCCCGCCAACGGGAAAGGGTGAAGAGAATTTCGCCGTCGTTTCCCTTCAGCGAGGCCATCAAATCCCCCTGCACAAAAGACGCTGCGATCAAAAGAAGAATGGGCAGTGCAAAAAGAGTCAGGATCATGCCAAGGACGAGCATGCTGATTTTTCTCATACCACAGCCCCCCTTTTCCTTTTCATCAGCACAATGCACAGGCCGTATGTCAAAAGAGCCAGTGCCATCAGTATGACCGCCGAAGCAGCCACATACTGAAAATTCATTTTCATATATTGATGATTCATGTAATGCTGAATCATGTAGAGCTTTGGGGACGGATAATCGCCGAACAGAAGGTAGCATTCCTTGTAGCTGCGCAAAAGGAACATTACCAGAAACATCACCATACCGCCCACGTACCCACCGGCCATTGGCAGACGCACAGACACATATGTGCGGATTTTTCCGGCGCCATCCAGCGCAGCCGCATCCAGTACATCCTGGGGAATTTTGTTGAGTCCCGTGTACAGAAGCACGGCGGCCACCCCGGCATATTTCCATAAATACAACGTGATCAGGGCGCATTGGGAAGAAAGCGGAGAAAGAAGCGAATTGGTATCAAATACCTGTTCCCATAAAGAAACGGCGGAGATGGAAGGGATCAGCAGGGGCAAAAGCAGGATGGCCATGCCGGGCAATGCCATTTTTTTATGCCGGCACAAAAGCGGTGCCAGCAGGAAGGCCACCAACAGTGCCGCACCCACCATGCAGCCGCCCAGCCTCAGCAGGTTTTGCAGCCCCAGCCGAAAGTAGGTGTTCTGAGCCACATAGCGAAAATTTTCCGTTCCGGCATAGGTTTGATCAAACGCACTATGGACAAAAGCATAATACACCGTCATGCCAAGGGGTGCCAAATAACACCCTGCAAAGCCCATGAGGGGAATCCCTCCGGGAAGCAGCAGCCTGGGTTTTGTTTTCATCTGTTTATTCCCCCAGATACATATTCATTTGTTCTGTGCGGATAGCGGCATATTCTTCAGGAGAAAGGGAACCGTTCAGCAGCATTTCAAAGATGGTGGGTTTGTTTCCGGCATCATAATAGCCATATTTCGACCGGGTTACTTCCAATGCTTCATCCCATACCACAGCATGTTCCAGGGCAAAATTCAGCAGATATTCGTTTTGCTCGGACAAAGGTTTTTGAATGCCCAGCGCAATGGCCTGCGAATTATCCCGGATGCGATAGCGGGATTTATCTTTCAGCATCTGTCCATTATATCCCATGCCTTCAATTTCCGGATGCGCCATGCAGGCAAGCAGATACACCGCTTCTTCCTTCATGGGGCTGTTGGCGCTGATGAGGAAGGACTGGGTCTGGAAGGTATACCGGGGATTTTGAGCATTTTCAACGGGCGGCAGCAGCATGGTTTTATCGCCCATGCTTCCAAGACCGCCAACCGAGCAAAACTGCATCAGGGTGTTGGAAGCCAGCCTGGCATGCTTGCCGAAATCCTCAAATTTTTCGGTGGAAAGAAGGTTGTTTTCCTTTAGGTATACAATGCGCCGCAGCATATCCACATGGGCCTTGGAATTCAAAGCGTGGGTTCCCTGATAATAATCCACATTCAGGGCGTCGAAGTTGGAAAGGAAATAGTGGACATGTTCTTCCGGCATCAGGAAAATAGGGGCTTCCGCCGTTTTGTTGTAAGCAATCACTTTTTCCGTCAAGGCGTCGAAATCCGCATAGGTCCATACACCGGTGGGAATTTCCCAGCCGATTTGTGCTGCTATTTCCGGATTAGTCCACATCAGATGGACTGTATAATTGTAGATCCAGCCATATTGCCGGCCGTTTGTGGACATCATCGGCCAGACATCCCGGTAATCATCCCGAAGGGCTTCAAAAGCCGGTTCATGGGTCAGTTCTATAACGGCACCGTTTTTCAATAGTTCCGCATAGGTGGGCATCAGGTCAAAATCCCCATAGAGATAGATATCGCAGTTGTTCCCGGCCATCAGTTCAGTGGCCAGCTTTCGGGAATCATTGATTTGCCGGGGCACCACTTCCACATCCGGGTATTTTTCGTGGAACAGGGGCAGGGCATCTGCCATGGTGCCGTGGCCGAAGTTCACATCGTTTACCACATACAGCCTGCGCAATTCCTTTTGACCGCTGAGCTTATTTGCATCATAGGAAGCCAGCAAACTGCCCTCATCATCATTGACAAAGATGGAGGTATGGTTTCGCACCACCTGCGCCGCACCGGAGGGAAGCTTCTCGCCGGTATCATATTTGGCGCCGGTTGCGGCATTGACAATCACCAGTTTTCCTTCGGAAAGGGCAAAGAGATGCTCCTCGCCCTCTTTTTCATAGCCGTAGCAAAGGGAGGAAAGACCGGGAACCAGCACGATGTGACAGTGATCATCTATGCCAATGGACAGGCTGGCCAATGTGCCGCCGTCTTCCGTGGAATACGCATAGAGCCTGTCTTCGTGGATACAGAAAGCGATGTTGTTGATATTCTCCCAGCCTTCTCCCTGCAGCTTCCAGTCCGGTATGCTGCTGTCCAGGGGATGCAGGGCATAAATGACGCCCTTCCCCTGATTGGTGTGGGCCAGAATATAGGCGGTGCCATCACTCATCTGGAAATCCCGCACGTTGTATTTGGTATTGATGGCACGTTCCGGATAGAGAGAAAGGCCGTTGTTCATCACCGAGCGGATCACTTTGCCTTTTTCGCCCTTGGTGACGTAATAGAGCATTTGATCATCCGCTGAAAGGAAGAGGATGTTTTCATCCTCCAGAATGGGAGTGGCTCTTTTATCATCCGGGGTCTGGTAATACAATACCCCTTCCAGATAGCTCCAGGAGCCGAAGGTATCATATGTGGTTTTCCGGGGCAGCAGAGCATAGGCCGTGGCGACAGCCAGAAACATCAGAACAAAAGCCATAACCAGGCTGAATGCTGCTTTCTTTTTCATTTTCGGTACCTCTCCTTCCCTTTGGGAAAGCACCTGATGGGCATAATTCCGGGAAGGAGACATTTGTTCCTTGTAGGTTTCCAGCGCATTGATCAATTCCTGTTCTTTCATGGGGTCATGCCTCCTTCCAGTTCCAGT
>JAFSBN010000229.1 GCA_017437265.1 Clostridia bacterium | reverse complement strand
TTTCCCCGGATGCTTTGCATCCGGTTGGCGGCAATTCTATTGCCGCCGGCCCGTGTGCGGCAGTGCCGCAGCCAACTCGCAAAGTTACAATCATCTTTTGCCAGAGGGATTTCTGCGTGTTTCGTTGAGGGGATACGACAATCCCTCAGGCCCTATGGGCCAGCTCCCTTTACACAAGGGAGCCTTTTTCTCATGTTTCAGCGGGTTTTTCTTGTTTCAGCGGGAAATTGTATGTCAGATAAGATGAGTTAGTTCCGCTACTGGGTGCAGGGCCAATGGCCCTGCTGGGTCCAGGGATGAAATCCCTGGTGGGGGTTGAGGGGGCAACGCCCCTCAGGGTTCCCCAAGAAACTGCGGGAAACTGTTTGTTCGATAAGCCAAGCAACATCCGTCCCTGCCGCAGCAATCTTTTCCTTAATTGGCGGCGTTTTCCAACACCGTCAGCCGACAGGCCAGTTCCTGACAGAATGCCTCCAGATTGCCCTGCTTTTCCTCGGGCAAAAGGGCCAGAAAATCCTTGCAAAGCAGCAATATGGACCGGGCCGCCAGTTGCATATCCTCCAGCTGGATGCGCATCATATCCTGCTGCACTTTCATCCTGTCCAATGCCTGCAGGTGGCGGAAATAATCCTTTTCATTTCTCTGGCCGTCTCTTTGCTGCAGATCATCCAGCGGATTGGGACAAATGCACCCCTCCTCCGCCAATTCCTGCAAAACATCTGCGATCATTTCCGGCTTCTTTTTCAGTACCGCACGATACTTATTCTGATACCGCAGCATGGCCGCCTTATCCCCATCCGCCATTTCCATCACGCAAGCGCGCACGGATTGCCCCCGGCTTTTGCCAAGCAGAATCCTTTTCACCAGGTTGTGCACCTCTTCCTCCGTGAATGTTATAAAGGGGATGGCCCTTTGCATGCCGGCCCCTTCCTGATTTCTGAGCTGCAAATAATAAAAATTCCGCACGCTGTTGGGCTTTCGGTTCAGCCGCTCTCCCGTTTCTTCAAACACACTGCGGAGAGACGCACCGCTTTCATCCGCTTTTTTTACGGCATCTGCAAGCATGGCTTTTTCCGCTTCGCTCCATCCTGCTCTGGCTACATGCACCGTCATTTTTTCAATAAAACCTCCCTTTTTCTTTTCGCACATAGTATGAACACATTTTTGTTCTGCTATACGGAAGGCGCTTTTTCACCGACACATTATGTTTACACATGTAACAAATATTACAAAAATAAAAAAATATTATTTTTATTGCAACAATTTTCTCTTTCCGTTCGTCTATATATACGAGGTGATAAAAAATGAGCAATCTCTACACCCTGCAAAAAAACAAGAAATCCATGCTTTTATCCATTGATGAAGATGAACAGAAAGTGTTTGTAAACGGCAGCCTTTGCGATTTGACCCATCAGGAATATTCCCTGCTGCTGCGGCTGGCCGGCCAGCCGGACAAGCCTGTCTCCCGGCACGATCTTTTGCGGGATGCATGGGGATATCTTTCCCCCGGCGATACCCGCACGGTGGACGTGCATGTGCAGCGCCTGCGCAAAAAGCTGGGGTTTGGCTGCATTGAAACGGTGTACAGGCTGGGCTACCGCCTGTGCGCACAGGCCGTCTGATGCCTTGCGCATCCCCATCACCTGTTGCTTCTGACAAGCAGCAGGTGTATTTTTTTGCAAAAAACAAGCCTGTTTTCTGAATTTTTCTGAAAAAACAGGCGCTGAGGGGTAGCGCTTTTCTGTGAATTATGCTAAAATACAATGTGGTATGCTTTATACATACTATATGGAGGAAAAAACCATGATAAGAATTCAAAAGGTATTGGAAAGGGCCGGGCTTTCTCAGAACGAAGGCGTTATCATCCATAAGCCCTCCAACATCTTTTACCTCAGCGGCTATACCGGCGAAGGCATTCTGGTGTTTGGCCATCATTTCCAGGCCATCATCACCGACTTCCGTTACACCGAACAGGCCGAAAACCAGGCCCCCGGCTTCCAGGTACTGATGGTGGAAAGAGGCGTTTCCCACATCATGCTGGCAAAGCGGGTGTTTGACGAAAACGGCATCACCGCCGCCCGCTTTGAAGACGACGAAGTGACGGTACGTTCCTTCCGCTATATGGAAGAAAAGCTCACCGGCATTGCCCTCTCTCCCCTGAACTTCGTGCCCGAACAGGTGCGCTGTGTGAAGGATGAAACAGAAATTGCCGCCATCGAAGAAGCGTGCAATATCTCCTGCAAGGCTTTTGACGCCCTGCTTCCCCAGATCAGGGAAGGCATGACGGAAAAGCAGCTGCAGATCATTCTGGACAACCTGATGCTGGAAATGGGCGCCGACAGCCTGGCCTTTGATACCATCGTGGCCAGCGGCGAAAACGGTTCCCTGCCCCACGCCATCCCCGGCAACCGTGTCATTCTGAAAGGCGATATGATCACCTTCGACTTCGGTGCCAAGAAAAAGGGCTATTGCGCCGATATGACCCGCACCGTATCCGTGGGCCAGCCCAGAGAAGAAATGCGCGTCATTTATGAAACGGTGCTCAAGGCCCAGGAAGAATGCGAAAAAATGCTGCGCCCCGGCATCTCCTGTAAGGAAGTGGATCTCCACGCCCATGAGGTGATTGATGCAGCAGGCTATCACGGCCGTTTCGGCCATGGCCTGGGCCACGGCGTGGGCATTGATATCCACGAAGAACCCCGTCTCTCCCAGGGCTGCGAAGATATCCTGGAAGAAGGCCACATCGTCACCGTGGAGCCCGGCATCTATGTGCCCGGCCTGGGCGGCGTGCGCATCGAAAACACCTGCGTCATCACCAAGGACGGCGCAAGAACATTGGTTCATGCACAAAAGGCGCTGCTGATCCTGTGATCGGCTCCCTTATGCAAATATACAATACAATAAAAAATTGGAGGAATTTCACATGATCACTGCTGGCGATTTCAGAAAAGGCATCACCATCGAATGGGAAGGCGGCGTTTGGAACATCGTTGACTTCCAGCACGTCAAGCCCGGCAAGGGCGCCGCTTTTGTGCGCACCAAGATCAAGAACATCATGACCGGCGCCGTGGTTGAACGCACCTTTAACCCCACCGACAAAATGCCCCGCGCCATCATCGAAACCAAGGAAATGCAGTACCTGTACAACGATGGCGATCTGTACTACTTCATGGATCCCGAAACCTACGAACAGATGCCCCTGGGCAAGGATGCTGTGGAAGAAGCCATCCAGTTCGTGAAGGAAAACACCAACGTCACCATCCGTTACTTCAAGGGCCAGGCCTTCTCCGTGGAAGCCCCCAACTTTGTTGAACTGGAAATCACCCA
>JAFSBN010000228.1 GCA_017437265.1 Clostridia bacterium | reverse complement strand
GTGATCTTGTCGATCATGGAGATGGGGAAGGCCACTTTCGTTTCATCCTGCAGGTAGGTGAGGAAGGAAGCGTCCACCAGATCATTCTGGGCCCAGCCCATGGCGATGCAGAGAACCGCAGCCTTCAGCTTGTCGCCGTTGCCGCTGCAGTTATCCATGCTGACCAGGGAAACGGGTAGCTTACCGGCCTTGAAGCGGCGGTACAGCCCGGCAGTCAATTTCCCCATGGTGGAAGCGGCTTTGCCGGGGCCGTTTTCGATATCGGTCTGAATGAAGGGGAAAATGTCTCCCTTGGCGTTTTTCACGGCATAGCCTTTTTCGGTGATGGTGAGGGATACCATCTGCAAAGAAGGAGCGGAAAGCACTTCCATCAGGCGCTGATCGTCCGCTTCATTTTTGCCGTCGCAGCGCAGCGCTTCGCACACGGAGGCGATCACTTTTTTGTCCACCGTGCCATCGCTTTTCAGCACGCAAAGCACGCTCAGGCTGTCAAAGGGACGGTAGGCTTTATCAATGATTTCCCCGTCAAAGCATTCGGCTACGATCACACCCTTGTCGCACAGGCCCTTGTCCAGCAAAAGCTGCAGATCGGCGGCGGGGAAGGCGCGGAAAATGTTGCCGGCACCCAGGTGCAGCCAGACAGGAGCGGCTTTGGTTTTCTGTGCCATTTCTTCCACATCGAAACCGGGCAGGGTAAAGCCTGCGTCCAGCCAGGCCTTTTTTTCTTTCAGGGCATCAAGGCATAATTTCATAAGGCATTCATGCTCCCTTCAAGCAATAAATATGGGAATGAATATATCAATTCAATTATATATGAAAAAGCAATACAATACAAGTATAAGGAAAGAAAATTGCCAAAAACGCTTGTGTAAGCAGGAAAAAAACCACAATATTTCCCGGAAAGGAAAATCTTTGCTTGCATCCTGAGCCAAAATAACGTATACTATCTAATGACCTAATATGGTCAAAGGCAGCTAAGGAGGTTCAGCAAGAATGGAATGTAAAGTAAAAAATGATATCGGCACCATCTTTATTTCCGAAGAGGTGCTGCTGAAGGTTGTCGGTTATGCTGCCCTGGAATGCTACGGTATTGTGGCCATGTCCTCCAAGCGTGCAAAGGATGGTCTGGTGGAATGGCTGGGCAGAGAGAATTTGAGCCGTGGTGTGCAGATCCGCATGGTGGACGATCAATTGGATGTTGATCTGTTCATTGTGGTGGAATACGGCATCAGCGTGGCTGAAGTGTGCAAGACCATTGTGGAAGTGGTCCGCTATAAGCTGGAAAGCATGACGGGGGTTAAGGTTCGCTCCGTCAATATCAGCGTGGAAGGCATCCGCGTCTGAGGATGGGATAGCCGGAAACCGAGAGAATTGAACGGAGGGAAAGACCTTTGATTCAGGTACAAGCAATTGACGGGCTGCTGCTGCGGGAAATGGTACTGGCAGGCGCAGCATTACTGGAAAAGAACCGGGAAAATGTGGACGCGCTGAACGTGTTCCCTGTGCCGGACGGCGATACGGGCACCAATATGAGCCTGACCATGACCAGCGCCACCCGTGAAGTGAACCAGAAGGAATTTACCAGTGCCGGTGAAGCGGCGGATGCCCTGGCCAAGGGGGCCCTGCGCGGTGCCCGCGGCAATTCCGGCGTGATCACCAGCCAGCTGTACCGCGGCTTTGCCCGGGCGCTGGAAGGCGTGGATAAAATCACCCCCCGGCAGTTTGCCGCCGCCCTCAAAAGCGGTGCCGATACCGCCTATAAGGCCGTGATGAAGCCCAAGGAAGGTACCATCCTCACCGTGGCACGAGTGATTGCCGAAGATGCTGTGCGTCAGGCAGAGCTGGCCCCCGATGATTATGATGCCCTGTTTAACGTGATTCTTACCAGCGGTGAAAATATTCTCAACCGCACCCCGGATATGCTGCCTGTGCTGAAGCAGGCGGGCGTTGTGGATGCCGGCGGCCGTGGGCTGATGCTGCTGTACACCGGCTATGCCGCTGTGCTGCGGGGCGAAAATCTGGACGATCTGCACATCCATGACGGCACGGTGGAAAGCGTGGGCGAGATCGAGTTTGTGGACGATCACGACAGCCTGGAAGAAATCACCTTTGCCTATTGCACCGAATTCCTCATCCAGAACCTGAAAGAAGATAAAAAGGACGAAGATATCGACCATTTCCGCCGTCAGCTGAACCGCATCGGCGATTGCGTGCTGGTGGTGGGCGATCTGGAACTGGTGAAGGTGCATGTGCACACCAACGACCCCGGCAAGGCCCTGCAGTATGGACTGAATCTGGGCGAATTGGTGAACCTGAAGATCGAAAACATGGTGGAACAGCGCAGGGAAAACCTGCGTAAAAAGGCCGAAGCTGCCGCCAAGGAACCGCCCAAGGCCTATGGCATGGTGAGCGTTTCCCTGGGTGAAGGCTTCTCCAATATCCTCAAGGATCTGGGCGTGGACGGCATCGTGGAAGGCGGCCAGACCATGAACCCCTCCATCGAGGATCTGCAGAAGGCCATTGATGCCGTGAACGCAGAAACGGTGTTTGTGTTCCCCAATAACGGCAATATTATTCTGGCTGCCCAGCAGGCGGCTGAGCTGTCCAAGAAGAACGTGCTGGTGCTGCCCACCAAGAACGTGGCCATGGGCATCGCTGCCGCCGTGGCGTTCCAGCCTGAGGTTTCCGCTGAAGAAAACCTGCAGCGCATGGATGAAGCGGCCCAGCGGGTGCGTACCGGTATGATCACCTTCGCCGTGCGTGACAGCGAATTTGAAGACATGCACATTTCTGAAGGCGATATCATCGGCCTGCATAACGGCAAGGTGACCGTGAAGGCCGATAATACCCACGATGTGGCCCTGTCTCTGATGCGGGATATCGTTACCGAAGACGACGGCCTTATCACCGTCTACTACGGTGCCGATACCACCGAAGAAGAGGCTCAGGCTCTGGCAGACGAGATCGAAGGGATTTATGAGGATTGTGACGTGGAAGTGCATTCCGGCGGCCAGCCCCTGTATTATTACCTAATCAGCGTGGAATAAGAATAATTACATCAACTTTTTCAAAACGGCTCAAATGTAACTGATGCGGTTACATTTGAGCCGTTTTTGAACATTCTGATGTAACCGAATACGGCGGATGAAAAAACAAAAAAATTTTTATCCGTCAGCAGGAAATGAGAGAATATACGTCGAATATAAGAAATACAAAGAGAGGGACAGAAAAATATGGCCGGGAGGCCCGGCTATCATAATGCGAAAGGAGTATCGCCATGAAAACTACCATTACCGCTAAGAACATGGTTGTCACCCCGGGAATCACCAACCGCATCACCAAAAAGACCGCCACCATGGAGCGCTATCTGAAGGCCGATACGGAAATGATCGTCAGGCTGCGCAAGGAAAGGGACGAACGCATCTGCGAAATTACCGTTCCCATGAACGGCGTTACCATGCGTGCGGAATCCTCCAGCAAGGATAACCTGTTTATGGCTATCGACAAGTGCCTGGCCAAGCTGGAAAGGCAGATTTTGAAGCATCGTACCAAGCTGGAAAAGCGGCTGCGTGAGGATGCCTATCAGGAAGAAGTGCCTGAATTCATTGAAGATCCCAAGGTTTACGGTCAGGGCGAAAGGCAGATCGTCCGCACCAAAGAATTCCCCGTCCGTCCCATGGCAGTGGAAGACGCTATTTTGCAGATGGAACTGCTGGGCCATTCCTTCTTCGTGTTCGTGGATATTGAAACCGAGCGCACCAACGTGCTTTATCTGCGCAAGGACGGCAATCTGGGCCTGATGGTGCCGGAAGCCTGATTCTGGTTTGCGGCAGGAATGCCGCCTGAAATTCGGATGCATCGTCCCTTTTGCGGACGTTCCATATAGCCGAAATCATATTGAATATTTCTTATCGTCCCCGGGCCGCAGGTGCGGCCCATTTTTTGTGAAAAGAGTTTGTAAATTTTCAAAGTTTGAAAAAAATAAGTCTTTTGTGTTTCGTATTTATGTGGTATAATGAAGCGGTATAAGTCAGGAACATTTCTGCCGGCGCTCCGGTCGGCTGATTTTTTAAGGAGGAACACATTGGCTAAGCGTAGAAAGCGTAAAAACCGCTATGGCAAGCAGGACGTGCGGATGCCGCTGCTGCTTTTGCTGCTTGGCGTGCTGTTGTTGATTGTTATTGTAAGCCCCAAGGAAAAAACCATCAAGGCCCTGAACGTGACCAGCACCGGCGTGCAATCCACGCATGCGGGGCTGCGCATCAGCGAAGTGATGACGGATAACACCAGCGCCTATCCGGATGAGCTGGGTAAATTTGGCGACTGGGTGGAGCTGGAAAACACCACGGATGCCCCCATGAACCTGAAGGGCGTGGGCCTTTCCGACCGCAGCGACCGGATCATTTTCCTGTTTCCGGATGTGACGCTGGCGGCTAACGGGCGTGTTTGCGTGTTCCTGGATGATGTGAACAGGGACGTGCCCGGCAATGCGCTCCATGGCAAATTCAAGCTGTCTTCTCTGGGGGAAACGGTATATCTTTTTGATGCCAACGGCGTTTCCATCGATCATGTGCAGGTGCCCACGCTCAACAGCGATGAAAGCTATGCGCTGATGGATCATGGCTCTTTCGAAAAAACCTTCCAGTATTCTCCCGGTTATCCCAACGGCGAAACGGGCTATTATGCCTACATGGACAATTACACCGTAATCCCCGGCCAGCTGATGATCAACGAAGTGATGCCTTCCCCCCGTTCCGGGATCCGGGACGAGGATGATGAATTGAGCGACTGGGTGGAACTGTATAACCTGAGCAACGAAGATATTTATCTGGGCAATCTGGCCCTCAGCGACGATCCCGGCAAGCCTGTCAAATGGATCTTCCCCCAGAATGCGGTGATCCCCGCCAATGGGTATTATCTGGTGTTCTGCTCCGGCAAGGATAAGGTGGAAGTGAGCACGGCCTATCCCCACACCAATTTTTCCATCAGCAATCAGGAAGAAACGCTGGTGCTTTCCACGGTGACCGGCGAGCTGATTGACCGGGTGACGGTGGCCAATCTGGAAAGAGATACCAGCTATGGCCGCAATGCGGAAGACTTCAGCAAATGGCAGGTGTACACGCTGGCCACTCCCGGCGCACCCAACAACGAATACGGCCAGAGCCGGGCGGATCAGTATATGCGGGGGATCAACTTTTCCGGCGTGTATGTGACGGAAGTGATGGCCTCCGCCGCTGAAATTCAGGCCATCAACGGCCTGGGCGCCAGCGATTATGTGGAAATCTATAATTCCTCTACCCAAACCTGGGATCTTTCCGGATGGGGGCTGAGTGATAATATCAACTGGCCCCTGAAATGGACGTTTCCGAAAGGGACGTCCATTTTTCCCGGGCAGCATATGGTGGTTTTGCTGGATGGATCGGAGGATCCCGGCAGCAATGCCCAGCGGCTCCACGCTTCTTTCAGCCTGACCCGCGCCGGGGGAGAGATCATTACCTTCTCGGATGCCACGGGCCGCGTGCTGGATAAAATGTATCTTCCGGAAATTCCCACGGATATTTCCTACGGAAGAACACAGGGCGCCACCGGCTTTTTTTATTATGATGCGCCCACCCCCGGCCAGGAAAACGGCCGCGGATTTACGGGGTTTTCACAAAAGCCGGTGTTTGATCTAAAAAGCGGGCTGTATAAGGGCAAAATCAGCGTCACCATTTCCGTGCCCGAGGGCACCACGGTGCGCTACACGCTGGACGGCTCCATCCCCACCATCGATAACGGTTTTCTCTATTATGACGGCTGTGAAGACCTGACGGATTTTTCCCAAACCAAGGTGATCCGCGCCCGGGCCTTTGAGGCCGGAAAGCAGCCCTCCGATACAGTGACGGCCTCCTACATCATGAACACCTACCACGACATGGATGTGGTGTCGCTGATATGCGAGCCCCATGAACTGTGGGACGAGCTGACGGGCCTGCTTTCCGAAGCGCCGGATCCCAGGTTCTATAAAGCGGATGAAGAGCTGGTGGTGGACAAGAGCGAATTGCCCTTTGAAACGCCGGTGTACCGCAACTGGGGCAAGGTGGACAGGCCGGGCTATGTGGAGCTGTTCAATAAGGAAAGCGGCGAAGCGTATATCTCGCAGGGTATCAAGATGGACCTGCTGGGTGCCTATTCACTGGATATGCCCCAGAAATCCTTCAAAATCAGGGCCCAGGCGGCCTATGGTGAAAAGTATTTCAATTATCCGCTGTTTGAAGACAGGCCGTATACCTTCTATAAATCCTTTACCCTCAGAAATTCCGGCAACGATAACGTGTGGACCAGAGTGGCCGATGCAGTGCAAACCAGTTTGGTGGACAAATACCTGAATCAGGATGTGATGCTCACGCTGTCATGGCGGCCGGTGGCTGTGTATCTGAACGGCCAATACTGGGGCCATTACAACCTGCGCGAACGCAAGGACCGTTTCTCCATCGCCCAGTTTGAAGGGGTGGATCTGGAAGACAAGGAAACCTTGGAAAACATCACCATCCTGCGTGCGGGCTGGAGTGTGGTGCAGGGCAGCAATGAAGAATACCGGGCCATGCTGAAAGAAATTGAACAATTGTCTCCCAACACCAACCCGGAGGATTTGCAGTATCTGTACGACCATATCGATATTGAAAACTATATTGAATGGTTCGCTGTGAAGATGTTCTTTGGGGATTCTGACCCCGGTAACATCATGTTCTACAAAATGCCGGCAGAGGGTAGTAAATGGAAGTGCCTGTTGTTTGACCTGGACTACGGCATGTTTGATTCCGGCTTCAATAGCCCCTGGTCCTATCTGAAAACCACCGGTATGGGCCGTCAGAACATCAATAACACCATCTTCCGCAAAATGATGGAATCGGACGTGATCCGGGATCAGTTTTTGACAAGGCTGGGCGTTATCTTCCAGACCCTCACCACCGAAGTGATGCAGCAGGAGCTGGAAACGGCGGCTGCGCTGATTTACCCGGAACTGCAGCGGCATTATGCCCGCTGGGCGCAGTTTAAGGAGCCCACCATCAATATCGATTCTCCCACCTCTGCCGAAGGGTATATGCGCTATTGGCGGGTGCGTGTGGACCGTATGAAGAACGAAACTATGGTGTACAGGCCCTACCGGCTGTGGGGATTTGTACAGGAGCAATTTGGCCTGACAAACGATCAGATGGTCTATTATTTCGGAGCCCGGCCTGCAAACCCGGATGCCGAATGAAGTGCCTGAGTACATTAAGGAGGAAATCTCATGGAAAACGCAAACATCACCTTTAACGACGTGGCCAACGGCGCTTCGTCCCTGTCCGATTGGTTTGCCAATCAATTGTCCAGCTTTACCCCCATCAATGTGCTGATCGCTCTGCTTGCCGCCTTCGTGGCCGGCAGCGTGATTGCCCTGGTGTATAAGAAAACCTACCGCGGCGTGCTCTACAGCCCCTCTTTCTCCCTGACGCTGATCATGCTCACCCTGATCACCACCCCCGTTGTGATGTGTATCGGCAGCAACGTGGCCCTGTCCATGGGTATGGTGGGCGCCCTGTCCATTGTGCGTTTCCGTACCGCTGTGAAGGATCCGCTGGATACCGCCTACATGTTCTGGGCCCTTACCATGGGCATTCTGCTGGGCGCCAATGCCTATGTGATCGCTGTGGTGGCATTGCTTGGCAT
This sequence comes from Clostridia bacterium, assembly GCA_017437265.1. Taxonomy (GTDB): domain Bacteria; phylum Bacillota; class Clostridia; order Christensenellales; family Aristaeellaceae; genus RUG563. The sequence continues at coordinate 1,986 of JAFSBN010000228.1, read as the reverse complement.
CAGCTGCGCCATGCTGTTCATTTCTTTCCAGCGGCTGCGCAGCCCCAACGGCTATCTGCTGGTGGTGCATCATGATGAATATGCCCAGGCGGATATCGAAAATGAACTCAAGCGCAGCGTGCGTTTCTACCGTATCCGCTCCAAGACCGTTACCCGCAGCGGCAGCGAAACCACGGTGGAAGTGCGGCTGGATCACCGGGCCAATATCGTGTCCAACATGCTGGAAATCAACGGCGTGCATGAAGCCACGCTGGTGGCCTGCCAAGTGGAAGCGGGGTCTTAAAAAATGGCGCTGCCTCTTCGCCATGAGCTGAAATATCTGATTACGGATATGCAGTACCGGGTTCTCAAAAGCGTGCTGACCCCTGTGCTGCATCTGGATAAGAACGCCGTGAGAAACGGCGGTTCTTATCATATCCGCTCACTGTATTTTGATACGGTGTTTGACGATGCCTATTACGATAAAATCGACGGCGTGAAAAACCGCGATAAGTACCGCATCCGTATCTACAACCTGAAGGACACAGAAGTGTTCATGGAATGCAAAACCAAGGCCGGCAACCTGATCTCCAAGCGTACGGTGGAAATCGGAAGGGAGCTGGCGGAACAGATTATCGCCGGGGATCCTTACGGCCTGGAAAAAACTCAGTATGGACTGCTGGGGGATGTGTACCGGGAAATGCGGACGAACCTGCTGCGCCCCGTGGTGATTGTGGACTATGAACGGGAAGCGTTCCTGCACCCTGCGGAAGAAGTGCGCATCACGTTTGACAAGCATCTGCGTTCCGGGCTGAATTCGGTGGATTTGTTCAATCCCCATGTGCCCACGGTGCCGGTTTTTGATGATGAACAGAACATGGTGCTGGAAGTGAAGTACAATCGGGTGCTGCCGCCCTATATTGCTGATCTGCTGTCCTTTGCCATCGGCGGCGAGGCCATCCAGCAGGCGGTGTCCAAGTATACCCTGTGCCGCCGGTACGAGCAGAAATAATGCAATGAAGGGGAGACGTGCGGGGTTTCACCCCTGCACCCCACCAGGGACATTGTCCCTGGACCCATCCTCGGATTTTGTGATCTTATTTCAAAAACAGATTTCCCGATGTCAGGCGCAGTGATGCCGTCCCACGGGCTGGGCGGCTTTCAGCCGCCGGCCGGATGCTTTGCATCCGGGGAAAATACAAAAATGGCGAGAGAGAAAACAAGTTTTCTCCTTCGCCATTTTTTGCATTTTCATTGCGCCCGTGGGCTTAATTGTCTTCGTTTCCTTACTTTCATGCGGAAGCAGGATTGATCTATCAGCCTGCGTGTCGCAAAATGGGTGCAGGGAAAATCTCCCTGCCGGGGGGTACAGGGGGCAAGGAGCCCCCTGCTCCGGTCATGTCTTACAGATTGTAATACTTGTCGAATTCGGCGGGGTGGGGGATCTTGGCCATTTCGCTGCATTCCTGACGCTTGGCCTTGATGAAGTTCTGCAGCAGGGTTTCGGGGAACACACCGCCGGCGGTGAGGTAATCATGATCCTGTTCCAGGGCATCCAGCGCCTGATCCAGGGAGGTGGGCAGGTGGTGGAGCTTGGCCTTTTCTTCGTCGGAGAGATGGTACAGGTTCATATCGTAGGGGCCCCAGCCGTTTTCGTGAGGATCGATCTGGTTCTTGATGCCGTCCAGGCCGGCCATCAGGATGGCGGCATAGCAGAAGTAGGGGTTGCAGGTAGCGTCGGGGTTGCGCAGTTCAAAGCGGCGCTTATTGGGGGTCTTGGCGTAAGCAGGAATGCGGATAACGGCGCTGCGGTTGGAGGTGGCATAGCCCACGGTAACGGGTGCTTCAAAGCCGGGCACCAGGCGCTTGAAGGAGTTGGTGCTCGGGTTCGTGAGAGCGCAGAGAGAAGCGATGTGTTTGAGAAGTCCGCCCATGAAATAATGCGCCGTCTCACTGAGGTTTGCATAGCCGTTATCGTCGGAGAACACGGGCTTACCGTCCTTCATG
>JAFSBN010000227.1 GCA_017437265.1 Clostridia bacterium | reverse complement strand
GGAGGGATTTGAACCCTCGCTACGATTCACTCGTACTACTCCCTTAGCAGGGGAGCCCCTTCGGCCACTTGGGTACTTCTCCATGTTCAGTTGTTTCTGCTTCGGTGCCACCCTCGGCAGTGCGCTTTAGTGAAAAATGGCGGAGGGAAAGGGATTCGAACCCCCGGTGCCTTTCGACATCACTGGTTTTCAAGACCAGCGCCTTCAACCACTCGGCCATCCCTCCGCGCATAGCGTTTGGCGGCCTTGCCGGAAGCGCTATAACAATATAGCATTTTTATAAACAAATGTCAATCCCTTCTTGAAAATTATTCTTGATATTTTTTCTTTTACCACGCATGGATCTGTGTTATAATCTTCCTATGCATTATGGAGGTTTCGCCATGGAAAATACACGTTCCGTTTTTATTCATCGGCTGGAGCAGATATTGATGGGCCGCCTTTTATCTGTCCATCTGTACGGCTCCTGTGTGATGGATGATTTCCAGCCCGGCTGGAGCGATATTGATTTGCTTTGCTTCACAGATCGGCCCATCACGCCGGAACAATCCGAAAAGCTGCTGATGCTGCGGCAGACATTGGTTGCAGAAACAGGCCTCCCATTTTTCCGTACCATCGAAGGCGCCGTGGTGTGCTCGGATGAGTTTGAACATAACACATTCTCCCGCCTTGTTTACTGGGGAACCGGCGGCCAGAAAATCACAAATCAATATGTTCTGGATCCCTTCTCCCGTTACAGCCTTCTTCACTACGGAAAATGCATCTACGGACAGGATATGAAGCATCTGATCCCGCCGGTCGATTTTTCCCAGATGCTTTCAGCCATTCGCCAGCATCTTTCAACCATTCGCCAATATGCCCGCGAAACTGACGACAGCCTGTATTCCTGCGGATGGCTATTGGATATCGCCCGCTGCCTGTACACCCTGCGTCATCAAACACTCATCAGCAAAACAAATGCCGGAAAATGGGCTTTAGCGCAGCGCCTGTGCCCCGAACCGTTTCAAATGGAGCAAACCCTTGCAGTGCGTCAAAACCCATCAGAAGCGCTTAAAAGGCCGGAAATTCATTCCTGGCTGAAAGCACTTGGCCCAAGCATACAAAAGTTTGCCGATATATTGGAAAAAGAGCTGGAGGAACATGCAAATGAACAAATGGTATGACGAACAATACAGCTTTCAGGTGGAAGTAATTGCCGTTTCCCATAATAACATCACAGAACACCACTGCCGCAACGGCGAGCAGGTGGGCGACGTGTTCACCTGCGGTTACGGCTGCCCGGTGAGCAGCTGCGGCCAGGGGATTTGCAGCAAAACCATGATGATTCTTTTTCCCATAATGGAAGCTGTCCGCAGCGGCGGAAGCCTTCTGAATCTGGGCGGCAGCTCCCCCACCTCCAAAGAATTTCTGTGTCCCGACGGCGTGGTGAAATATCGCCTTACATCTCAAAAACAAAATGACGATAATTTCCACCTGAACAGCCATTATCAGGAATAACACCGTGATAAAACACATTATTTTCGATGCCTTCGGTACGCTTTTTCAGGTGGAAAAAGGCGCCTCTGCCAATGCTGTACTGAAACATCTGAGCGCCTTTGGCCATCATCCGGATGCGGATGCATTTCATGCCGAATGGAAATCGTTTTACCGAAAGCACACGGCATCCTTTCCCTTTCAAACGGAACGGGAAATTTTCACTGCACGCATCCGCCATTTCTGCGAACAATACCAAGTACCCGGAAATGCAGAAAAAGCAGCTGCTGATATGCTCGCAGCTGCCGGCATACGTCCGGCCTATCCGGATGTAAAACCCGTTCTGGACGCCTTAAAAGGCCAATACTGCCTTCACATCGCATCCAATACGGATAACGATGTATTGCAGAGTGTAATGCACAATCAGCAAATCGAAGTGGATCATGTGTTCACGTCGGAAACCTTCCGCTGTTACAAGCCATCGCCGTCATTTTATGACCAATTGCTTCATCAAATCCATGCATTGCCAGAGGAATGCCTCTTCATTGGCGATTCCCTTGAGGAGGATGTACTTGCACCGGCTGCACATGGCATGAAAAGCCTTTATCTGTGCAGAACGGCATCATCGGTTTCTGCGAATATTTGCTCGTTGTCTTCTTTTCTGGAATTGCCCGATTATCTTGATGCACAGTTGTAAAAAGAGCCTGTTTTCACGCAGGCTCTTTTCTTACATTGGCGCGCACTCCACTGCGCTCAAATCAATGAGGTATTCATATTCCGTTTCCAGATTTTCCGGAAACAGCAGATAGAATGGCTTTATTTCACCAACGCCATACGCTGCGCAATATTCCGTGTACACCATGTTTTTCATAATATAAACGAAATTGCCCATATACTTCTCCTGCAGTTTCTGCAAATCCTTCATATCATCCCCGGGGCAAACAGGGGTACAGAATGCTTGCTCCGCACCTTTCCGGCGGATTTCCAGCACGGACAGGGGCGTTCCATTTTCATCCACCCAATATTGATTGTTGGTAATGTCCAGCATCACCCATTTGTTCAGGCTGCTGTCCCACACTTCATTCACCACATGACAATCACTGTCATAGGGTGACAGGGGCATAATCCATACCTTCCTTGAATACAGGCCAAGAGACAGGCACATTTCGTTCAAAATCTGCGCTTTTGCCCGGCAGTTGATGCCGTTTTCTTTTTTATCAAGACTGTATTCCAGCAAATCCAGTGCGCTCATTTCCACATGGTTGTCGTAATTGCTTTTGTGGGTCAATCTTTCCGCATAGGCATCCATCAATCGCATGGCCTTTTGCCATTCGCTGCCTTCCCCAGCCTGTTTTTCCAGGCCATAGGTTTCTTTCAGCATGGGATATTCATCGTGTTCCATGTCATAGGTAAACACATGCTTTTCCCCGGCCTTGAAGGTTTCATGCGCCGTCAGAATACCAGCTTCCATGATATAAATCTCTTCCGTGGACTGCAAATAGCTGTCAAAGCCCCAGAACGCATTATAAATATTCTGCGCAATGCTTAAGCACAAGGCCACGCACAAAAGTACAGTCAATACCGCTTTTATTCTTTTCTTTCTCATTTGTTCTGATTCTCTCAAAAAGCAGCCCGTTCATTTTACTGAACGGGCATAGCATGTTACTGTTCCTTTTTGCTTTCCTTCTTCAGGGTGATCACCACATGACGGTTGGGTTCGTCGCCCTCGGAATGGGTAGTGACAGCGGGGTGATCCTGCAGTGCGCTGTGGAGAATGCGGCGTTCGTAGGGATTCATGGGTTCCATGCTCACCTTGCGGCCGGTCTTCTGGCAGCGGTTGGCCATGCGGTTGGCCAGACGGATCAGGGCTTCTTCCCGCTTGGCGCGATAGTTTTCGGTGTCCAGGGTGACACGGGTATAATCATTCTTGCCCTTGTTCACCTGCAGGCTGGTCAGGTACTGCAGCGCATCCAGGGTTTCGCCCCGGCGGCCAATCAGGATGCCCAGGGTATCCCCTTCCATGTTCACATGCACATTGCCCTCTTCATCGGTGCTGACGGCCACGGATACAGGCACGTTCATCAGCTTGGTCAGTTCCTGAAGGAATTCCTGGGCCTTGCCGGCGGGGGTTGCACGGTCCGCCTGTTCAGCAGGAACGATTTCCTTCTTTTCAACGGGCTTTTCGTCCACAGGCTTTTTGGTTTCTTTAGGTTTGCGGGCGGGCTTTTCGGCCTTTTCCTGCTTTTCGGCTTTCTCCGTCTTTTCAGCCTTGGGAGCAGCTTCCTTTTCCTGTTTTTCGGCCTTGGGAGCCTTTTCCTTCTTTTCAGTCTTGGCAGCAGGCTTTTCGGCTTTTTCAGACTTGTCCTTGGCAGGCTTGTTTTCCTTGGTCTTTTCTTCCAGCATGCCGTTGAACAGGTCATGCACTTCGCTGGAAGTTTCGTCTTCCTTTACGGTCAGGCGGATCTTGGCAGGACGGCTGCCAAACAGGCCAAACAGGCCCTTGCTGCCTTCTTCCAACACATCCACAACCACATCGCTGATAGAAAGGCCCAGCTGTTCCAGACCGGCAGAAATGGCTTCTTCGGTAGTGCGGGCGGTAAATTCATACGTTTTCATTATTTTACAGACCCCTCTCCGGCAACCTTCTTTTCGGTTTTGCCGTCTTGCTTTTCAAGCATTTTATTGATCACGATACTCTGCACAGAGGACACCACGCTGCTCACCACCCAGTACAGGGCGAACCCGGCGTTGGAAGACAAGCAGAAGAACACGGACAGGCAAGGGAAGAACCACTTCATGAAATTGCCGGGGGTTTTTCCGTCGGGCGTGGGCTGCTGAGGCTGCTGCTGGTTCATGAACTTGGTCTGCAGCACCTGGGTCACGCCGGCCAGCACAGGCAGGATCAGAAGGCCGTTATACTGCTTGAAAACCGTGATCTGGAACAGGAAGAAGTTCAGGCCGCTCCAGCCGGGCACAGCCTGTACAGCTGCCTGATAATTGGCGTTCTGGCCCAGCAGCTTCAGCACTTCGGCAACGGACTGTTTCATCATCAGATCGGTGGAGAAATCCAGTGTCACGCCGGCGCTTTCCAGCGTGGCCTGTACAGCGGCAAAAAGATCCGTATCGGCCTGCAAAAGCGTATAGGCACTTTGCCACACATCGCGGGTCAGCACGTTCAGGCTGTTGGCATCGGGGGCGATGGACACAAAGGGAGAGTCCGTCATCCAGATGTTCTTCACCCACAGGAACACATCCTGAGCCTGGATCACGTTTTCCTGGCCGGCCAAATACCGGAAGGCCTGCATCACCAGCTGTTCGTTGGCAATGCTGCGCATGGCGGTAAACATAGCGATCATCAGGGGCCAGGTCAGCAGCATGGGCAAGCAACCGGAAAGCGGGTTATACCCTTCCTTCTTCATCAGTTCAGCCTGTTTTTGCTGCATCTTTTGTTTGTCGTTGCCATACTTGCGCTGCAGATCATTCAGCTTGGGCTGAATCAGCGCCATTTTACGCATACCTTTGCGGCTCTTGTAATCAAAGGGCATGCAGATCATACGCATCAGAATGGTGAAGATGATAATGGACACGCCATAATTATTCACCATGCCGTTGATGCTGTTCAAAATGCCATACAGAAATTGAGCAATTGCATTCAAGGCTTTTCGTCGTCCTTCCTGTTATTCTTTTTCGTCGGCTGGGGCACCGGGTCGTACCCTCCCTTGGCAAAGGGATGACAGCGCAGGATTATTTTGACAGCCAGCCACAGCCCCCGGATGACCCCGTGTGTTTCGATCGCCTCCATGGCATATTCGGAACAGGTGGGCACATACTTACAAGCAGCCCCCAAGTATGGACTGATGTGGCGCTTATAGCCTTTCAAAAGAAAAATCAGCAGTTTTTTCATGTCTGCTCTTCCCGGTAGAGATTGTGCTTTCTCATCAGATAGCACAAAGAGGCGCTCAGACGGGCGAAATCCGCTTCTGACGCCAGTTCACGGGCAGTAATCACATACATGCCCTTTTTCAGCTTGGGCAGTTCCTTTCGGAATGCTTCCCGAAGCCTGCGTTTGATGAGGTTTCTGGTCACAGCATTGCCGATTTTTTTGCTCACCGCAAAGCCAACCAGCATTTTGGGGCCTTTCACATAGCCCAGGGCCAGTTCCCTGCAGGCACCGCCCCTTCCCTTCCGGTATACATACCGGAACTGACCGTTTTTACGCAAACGGTATTGCTGCTGCATATTCCCTCCGCTCACATTTTTCCGCAACAGCAAAACCCGCTCCCCGAAGCACAATGGCAAGCGTCAGGAGCGGGCTAAGCCATGCAAGAAAAGGATGTAAACCGCCTGACAGAATCAGACGGTCAGTTCCTTGCGGCCACGGTTACGGCGACGGGCGAGTACACGACGGCCGTTCTTGGTGCTCATACGGGCACGGAAACCATGAACCTTGTTGCGCTGGCGTTTCTTCGGCTGATAAGTGCGTTTCATAGTGACACAACTCCTTCTAATTGTAAAATGCCTGAGGCATTTGTTTTATCGCAGGCATGTGATAGAAAATCACCACAAGACAGCCATTATAGTATAGCTATTCGGTTGCCTCATGTCAAGCTTTTTTCGCTTTTTCTTTCACATTTTCTTGCATTTTTTCCATTCTTAACGGTTCATATTGATTTCCTGATGCAGCGCACGCAGGCTGTCCAGCTGCTGCACCAGGGCCATATCTGCCTGCTCCACCATCTGGGTAACGGCAGCATGCACCCGCATGGAATAATCATCACATTCACGGTGGGCGTTATCCAGCATTTCCTGGGCCTGTGCCGTGGCACGGGTGACAATTTCGCTTTCCGCCACCAGATTGTTGGCCTGGGCCTGTGCATCGGCGATAATGGCCTGAGCACGCGCCTGGGCATCGGCCACCATGGCGTTGGCCTGTTCGGTGGCGTTGCGGGTCATGTCGCTCGCCTGCTGATTGGCCTGGTTCACGGTGAGCGTTGCCTGCTGATTGGCCTGGTTCACGGTGTCCTGTGCCTGCTGGTTGGCCTGGTTCACGGTGTTCTGGGCCTGTTCATTGGCCTGATTCACCAGATTTTCAGCCTGAGCTTTGCTGTCCCGGATCAGCTTTTCAATATCCTTGAGGAACGTTCTTGCCTGCTGCAGATCATTGGGAATGTTTTCTTCCAGCTGGCGCAGAATGTGTTCAAATTCCTCCCTGTCCACAACCACCTTCCCCGTCAGCGGAATGGGGCGGGCATTGGTGATTGCAAGGTTCATCCGGTCAATCAGATCGTAAGTCATCAGTTTCACATCGGACATTGTTTCTTCCTCCCTCTTGGATATCCAAAGTGTTTTTTATTCAAATGCTGCCTTGATATCGTTCAGCACTTCTTCCGGAACATAATCTTTCACATCGGCCCCAAAGGAAGCCAATTGCCTGACGTAGGTGGAGCTGATATGCCCTTTATCTTCCGCTGCCGGTAAATAGATGGTATCCAGCCCTTCTGCCAATTTGCCGTTGATATGGGCCATGGCATTTTCTGTTTCCAGGTCGGACACATTCCTGACACCGCGCACCAGAGCGCACACACCCATTTCTTTTGCCCGCAGTGCCGTCAGGCCCTCCGCATGGATTACACGCACGTTTTCCATCCCGGCGCACACCTTTTTCAGCATTTCCACACGTTTTTCAAAAGGAAAGCAGCCCTTCTTTTCAGGATTTACCATCACTGCCACGATCACTTCGTCAAAAAGTGCACTGGCACGGCGGATGATATCCTGATGCCCCTTCGTCACCGGATCAAAGCTGCCGGGATACATAACAATTTTTTTTGCCACTTATGTTTCCTCCTCCGCTTTCACAAAAAAGGAAAGCCCGGTGATGCCGTATTCCCGGCGATCGTAAAGCGCCATTTTTTTCGGCGTTTCCGGCGGCGTTTTTTTGTCATGCTCGCATACAATCATGCCGTCGTCTGACAAAAGCCTTTCCGCCAGTCTTTCACATGTTGATTTCGTATCAATCCGATACGGCGGATCCAGAAATATCAGGTCAAACCTTTCCCCTTCCGCTTCCAGATGGGAAATGGCACGCATGTCCTCCATATTCAGGAATTTGGTTTTCTCCTGATAGGACAAACTTTCGATGTTCTGCCGGATCACCTTTCCGGCCTTGAAGCTCACATCCACCAGCACCGCATATTCCGCCCCCCGGCTCAGTGCTTCCAGAGAAAGAGCACCGCTGCCGGCATACAAATCCAGCACCCTGGCGCCGTAAAGCCGGGACTGGAGCATGCTGAACAGTGCTTCCTTTACCCTGTCCGCCGTGGGACGCGTATCCTGCCCCTGAGGCGCTTCAATTTTTCGGGAGCGCTTCTCCCCTGCAATAATTCTCATCAGATCAGCTCATTTTTCTTTTCGCTCTGTTCACGCCGTGCCTGAATCTGCTTTTTCTGCTTCTTTTTCTGCTTGCGAATATTCCTTGCAATATCACCGTGCACCCTGGCACGCAGATACGGCCCCATCTGATAGCCCGCCACATAGGCGATACCGGGCAGAACGGCCAGCACAGGCGCCAGACGATCCACCAACAGCAGCATATCCAGATTGTCCGTACCCACCATGCAAATGAAGGGATACACAAGCAGGCGGCTGAGCAGCTGCAAAATATCCATCAGTCCCGTCCGGTCGGCAGTGCGGTAGTAATCCAGAGGAGCATAAATCTCATCATGCCCCTGATAGGAATCTACCCATGAGGGCAGGCTCTGCAGTGCATACATCTGCTTTTCCGCCGTCAAAGCAGCAGGAACCGTGATCAGCAGAATGGGCACAATGGCCAGCAGGAAAATGATCAAGCCACGCACATTGCGGAAGGACTGCTTTTTATCCTTTTCATCCACAGCCTTTCCTTCTTCCAGTCGGGCGTGCACAATTTCACCTAAAGCCACTTCGCCATCGCCCAGATTGGCACCGTTGGTGTACATCACACCGCCGCACACCACCAATACCAGTATATTGGCAATCAAACGGATCACGATGCTTCCGCCGGAAAGAGAAGAGCCGGCAACCACATACAAAATCGTAAAAAACAGGAAATACCCCAGCAATTTCAATGCATTTTTGATATTGCTGTTCACCCACACGTCGCCTTTATAGTACGGCTTGTACACAAGTGGGTTTTTCTTTTTCTTCTTTGCCTGCATGATATGCGCTCCTTTTACCGCTCACACGCCAAATACATCACCGGCACACGGGCCGTAGCAGCCATGAGCATTTCATAACTGATGGTTCCGGCCCAATCGGCCATTTCATCTGCCGTTATTCTTTCGTTGCCCTGGGCACCCAGCAGTACAGCCGGTGCACCCACAACCGCTTCGTCTTCTGCAAGTTCCGTTACGTCTACCATGATCTGGTCCATGCACACTCTACCGAGCACATTGCACCGCTTTCCGGCAATCAGCACCTGTGCCTTGCCGGAAAGAGAACGGGAATAACCATCGCCATACCCCACCGGCAGCGTGGCCACCCGGGTTTCCTTTTCTGCCGTGAATGTACAGCCGTAGCTAACACATGCACCCGCAGGAATGGTTTTCACAAAAACGATTTCCGTATGCCAGGAAAGCGCAGGAATTACCTCATATGTGCTGTTTCCGGCTGCGCATCCATACAGGGCAATCCCCTGGCGCACCATATCATACCGTGCGTTTTTGAACCGCGCGGAGCCAGCGCTGGCCGCAGCATGCAGCACAATCCCTTCCGGAAGCAGCCTTGCCAATGCCTCAAACTTTTCCATCTGCATCAGCGTGTAGCTTTCGCTCTGCCCATCTGCATCGGCAAAATGGGTAAAAGCACCGGTCAGCTTCACATGAGGGCAGGCAGCCAATGCTTCCAGAATCTGCTGCACTTCCCTTGCGCTCCTGACCCCGATACGGCCCATGCCGCTGTCAATTTTCAGGTGCACCTGCGCTTCTTTTTCCTGCTGCGCAGCAGCTTTTTCCAGCATATAAATCCGTTCGGCATCAAATACCGTTTGGATCAGATCCATTTTCACGCTGGCGGCCGCTCCTTTTTCATTCACGCCGCCCAGCACCAGAACGGGAGCCTTCACACCGGCATTTCGCAGCATTTCCCCTTCTTCGGGAATGGCCACGCCCAGATAATCGGCGCCGTTTTCCAGCACCACTTTGGCCACCTGCACAATGCCGTGGCCATATGCGTTGGCCTTTACCACGGCCAGCATATGGGCATCCTGCGCCGTCTCTTTTTTCAACAGACGGGCATTATGCCCGATGGCATCAAGATCCACCTGAATGTATGTCCCCCGGTACTGGGGGTAAAAGGTTTGTTCCATCGCAGTCATTCCTCCTGAAAGAATCTTTTTCATATTTCTTTTCTTTCAGTACGGTTTTTCAGCCGCAATTCCGGCTAAAATAACTCAACGTATATTATAGCATACTTTTTCTTATTATGCACGATAAATTTTCACAGTTCTGTTTCTTCAGCGGCTGCATCGCCGTCTGTCACCCGGATAATCGGGCTGTCCGTTCTTTGCTGATATCCCAGGATAGTTTGCAGGTTCACATGCTCAATGCTGTGAAAAATGTTTCCGAATACCCCCGGTGTTTCTTTTTCCAGCCTGAAAAGCAGCTCCTTCACCTGCTTTCGCTTGCCGCCATCCTCGCTTTGGGTCACCTGACAGGCACAGCGGAGGGTATCCAGCCCCATGTGCTGCTGCCAGGCGATAATATCCCTTTCCCGCACCAGATACAGCGGACGGATCAACTCCATGCCCTCAAAATTCTTGCTTTTCAGCCGGGGCATCATGGTCTTGTATTCCCCGCCGTAAAAAAGTGACAGCAAAATGGTTTCCACTGCATCATCCATGTGATGGCCCAGGGCAATTTTATTGCACCCCAGCTTTTTCGCTTCTTTATACAGATAACCCCTGCGCATGGAAGCGCACACGTGGCAAAACCCCCGGTTCAGCGTTTCCAGCGCTTCAAAAATGGGACTGTCAAAAACGTGCAGTTCAAAGCCAAGTTTTTCGGCATTGGCAATCATTCTTTCACGGTTTTCCTTTGTATATCCGGGATCCATGGACAAATAGGACACCTGGAAAGGCACATCACTGTATTTGGCCATTTCGCGCATACAGGTGGCCAGCAGCAGTGAATCCTTCCCGCCGGAAATGCACACAGCCACATGGTCGCCGGGCTGGATCAGATGATAATTTTTCACAGACGCAATAAACTTGCGCCAGATCTCTTTTCTGAAATCCCGCTGAACACTTCGGGATGCCATGATCTCCACCGTGTTCATTTTTTGCTCAGCCATTTTTCTTCACCTCGTACGTCTTCTGACATATTATAGCACATTTCATTGATTTCGCCATCCCAACGTGCTATAATCTGGTGGATTATTTTTGAATGAGGGTTGTATTATGCTCAAAACAGTATGTGAAATTGTAAAACAGGCCGGTGATATCATCCTCCACGCTTCTTCTGCACCCGTTCACGAAAAGGAAGGACACTTTAATTTTGTTACCGATACCGACGTGGCCGTACAGGAATACTTACAAAACGCCTTGTCCGCTCATTTTTCCGGCGTGCATTTCTTTTCGGAAGAACAGGAAAACGAAGCACTGACCGATGCACCCACTTTCGTGATTGACCCCATCGACGGCACCATCAATTTTATGCGCAGCCGCAGCCAATCAGCCATTTCTGTTGCATACCTGATTGAGAAACAGCCTGTTCTGGCCGTGGTCTATCAGCCCTATACCAACGAAATGTTTACCGCAGAAAAAGGAAAAGGGGCCTGCCTCAACGGCAGCCCCATCCATGTTTCTAATACGCTTTTCGAAAAGGCGCTTGTTTCCTTCGGCACATCGCCTTACGATGCCGAACTTGCCAAACGCACCATGCAATGCGCCCTGCAATTCCTGCTTAAGGCAGGCGATTTGCGCCGCACCGGCAGCGCCTGCGTGGATCTATGCGATGTGGCCTGCGGCAGGTCCGACCTATTCTTTGAACTGCGCCTGCGCCCCTGGGACGTGGCAGCCGGCAGTCTGATCGTCCAGGAAGCCGGCGGTTTTTACCATTCCCTCGGTCATGAAACCCCTTTCTTTGACGATGCATGCGGCATGCTCTGCGGCAATGCGGCCTGCCAGGCCAAGGCGCTTCAGTTGCTTTCTGAAAACGGCATCCAATAACGTCAGGCTTTTTCATCAGACAGGTTCACGCCTGTCTTTTTTATACTCCTTTTCAGCCAACCGCCTCTGAGATAATACAGCACAAACAGAACGCTTGTAATGCTCCAGGTGATGGGATAGCAGTACAGTGTAAAGGGCACGCTGTTTTGCGCCGGTGCAATAACCAGCAGCCACACCGTTCTCAAAAGACAAATGCCCACCAGCGTCATCAGCGTGGGAAGCACCGTATCCCCTACACCGCGCACGGCACCGGAGAAAATTTCAATGCAGATGTAGGTGAAGAAGAAGGGCGCAAGGGTGCGCAAAATTTCCATCCCCTGCAATACTACCGCCTCTTCATTGCTGAACAAACGGAACACATAGGGCCCAAAGAGCAATAGGATACCGCTGACAATCACCGTTGTGCCCATGGCCATGGCCAGGCATACCCGAACGCTCTTTTTCATACGGTCAAATTTGCCGGCGCCAAAGTTTTGTCCGGTAAATGTGGTGATGGCAATGCCAAAGGCACTGATAATCATCCAGAACGTGCCGTCCATCTTCCCCCAGGCCGTCCATGCCGCCATGACGGTGGTGCCAAAGGCATTGATGGAAGACTGCACAATCACATTGGAAAGAGAATACATCACAGACTGCAGCCCGGCCGGCAGGCCGATCTTTACAATTCTGCCCAAAATCGGCAAATCAAAACCCATTTTCTTGATCTGCAGCTGATAGGAATTGGCCGTTCTTGTCAGTACCGCAATCACCAGCACGGCGCTCACTGTCTGGGAAAGAATGGTAGCCAGGGCCGCCCCGGCTACGCCCATTTCAAAGCCCAGCACAAAGATCACGTCCAGCACAATATTCGCAAGGCAGGATGCGATCAGGAAGTACAGCGGCCGCCTCGAATCCCCCACCGCACGCAAAATACCGGAACCGATATTGTAAATCAGGCTGGGGATCATGCCGGCAAAATAGATGCGCATATAGGTCAGTGCATATTCCATCACATCATCCGGCGTACTCAGCATTTTCAGCATGGCAGGCGAAAGCAGTATGCCGGCCACCATGATTACCAATCCACCGCAGATGGCCAGCGATAAACCGGTGTGCACAGTTTTGCTCACTTCTTCGTGCCTTCTTGCACCGAAATGCTGGGCCAATATCACTGTGGCACCGGAGGACAGGCCCACAAAGAAGCCCACAATCAGGTTAATCAGCGTGCCGGTTGCGCCGCCGACGGCCGCCAGTGCTTCCGTGGACACAAACTTGCCCACAATGATCGCATCTGCTGTGTTATAAAGCTGCTGAAAGAATGTACCCAACAAAATGGGAAAGAAAAACGTGAGCAATTGCTTCCAAATCACGCCTTCCGTAATATCCACTTCAGCCTTTAATCTTTTAGCCATTGTTTTTCTCCTATTTATCTACAAAGGAAGAGGGAAAAACGGTTCATCCGTTTTTCCCTTTCGTATTTCACAGATTTCTTTCAGCCACACGCAGACACATGCGCCCGTTATGGTAGGGACATTTCCATTCGTCTACCATGGGCTTGCCAAGGAGCTTGCCTTCCACCGTGGTATAGGCGTACCATTCGCCGCCTTCCCGCTTGTCGATGGTCACATCCTGAATGAAACGCCACATTTTTTCTGCGTTTTCCTTATACTTATCATCGCCGGTCAGCTTCCAGGCATTTTCAAATCCCAGCACTGCTTCTGCCTGTACCCACCAGACGCGCTTTTCGTCCACAACGCCTTTTTCGCATTCGTTGTGGAAGCCTTTTTCTGTCATAGCACGCTCCAGAACGCTGTCCAGCAGATCAAGGCACATAGCCTTGTAAGGCGCCTGATCTTTTTCGTCAATCACCGCTTCCACTGCATCCCACATCAGCCAGCTGGCTTCCACATCATGGCCATAGCTCTGCAAATCAATGATGCTGTTAAAATCACGATCATAGAACACTTCCAAACGCCGCCGTTCTTTGTTGTACATAACATTCAGGAAGCAATGCAGTGCATCTTGAGCTGCTTTTTTCACTTCCGCATCGCCGCAGGCACGGTAAAGTTCCGCATAGGCTTCCAGCACATGCAGAAGGGTGTTCATGGTGCGGGATGCCATCACGCCGTTCTCGGACAGCTTTTCATTGCTTTCGGGGCCGAAATCAAAACGGAACGCTTCGCCGTAGCCACCCTCATCCCGGCATTTATCTTCAATCACACGATAAAGCGCCATGGCACGGTCCAGTGCTTCCTTTTCGCCGGTAGCACGATAATAGGCAGCAAGCCCATACACGGCAAAAGCCTGACAATAGGTGTGCTTGGTGGTATCAATGGGCTGTCCGTCGTAAGTGACAGACCAATACACGCCGCCGCGCTCCATATCCATGAATTTTTCCATAAAATCAAAGGCCTGCTTTGCATATGGCAGATACCTCTTGTCCTTGCAAATACGGGCTGCCGTAGAAAAGGTCCACAAAATACGGCTGTTCAAAATGCAGCCCTTCATGGCGTCCTTTTTCAGCGTCAGATCTTCCTTTACAAGGCCATAAAAGCCGCCGAAATCATCATCCTTCAGATTCATCCAAAAAGGCAGGATTTTTTCTTTCAAGTGGTCAGCCATCTGTTTTGCAAACATTTTACTCCTCCCCTTTCATGTCTACTATTATAATCCGTTTAATCTGATAAATCAACCCTGTTTTGCCTTGATTTACAAAGGTTTTGAGTATTATTTCGCAATTGGTTTAATGTATATTTTCTTCTTTATTTAACGTGTATTTAATCTGTTCCAATAAATGAAAAAGATGCCTGCTAATTCCAGACATCCATTTCTTTTCGTATAGTTACTTTAGATTGTTGATCACCTTTGAATAGACGAGCTTTATTTTATCTTCAAACCATTTCGAACAAATTCTCGAAAGGCTTTCCCATTTAAATCTTTTATTATTTCCTCTATATAGTCTATTATATTGTTGCCGAATTTCGTGCAAAGAACTTCTTTCATTGTCTTATTTGTTCTCATGTCCTTATAGCTTAGCATCATTTCTAGTGATTGCGTCGGGTGAGATACTTTGGCAAAACACAAATAATCAATTATAAAGATACTATCATATTTGAAGTTAATAAGAATCAACGGATCGCTTTCACTTATTCTTCTGAAAATTGGCGCACGATAGATTCTACACCAATCCTTTCTCAGTTTTTCTTCGGTTTGCTCAGATAACTCTTTATGATACGTTTGACATTGAATAGTATTAACCGGAACACAAGAATTGCATTTGTTATATCCCCAAATATCCTTTGATGTTTGCTCAACGATATTGGTAATGTGCTCATTTAGAAATTTTTTTGTTTCCTTAATGAAATTAGTCTCATTTTCCTTTAGTTGCTTGTACGCACACAAATAATCATCATATAATAAAGGGCACGTGTTTTGAGAATCTTCGTTGAGTAAAATGATTTTATTATCAGAAAGGAATATTTCTCTCGCATTAATCATTTCCAAATACATTAACTGACCAAAGCTAATATCATAGGTTTTGTTCGACAAAATGATTCTATCATAATCGATAGGTGCACATTTTTTGAGTAATTTCTGCTTGAAAAGCAAATATTCATTATATATATTTACAGCTTCATTTTCGCCATTAACCATGTCATGCCATAATTTCTCAAAAGTGCCCCCAAGCGTGGAAAATATTTTTGTTGGATTGTTTTTGTCATTTGTTTCTTTTTCTTCTATTCTCTTTTTTCTCCAAAACATGCTTTTCCTCCATTTTGATATACATAAATCTATCTATTAATTCCAAATAGAAAATCTCAGGCGGAAAAAATTCCGCCTGAGAAAAATTACTTACTTGCTGTACTTTTCCCGCTTGATGTAGTGGGTGTGCAGCAGTTCATGAGCCTTGTGGCTGTTGGGAGTGCCCAGGTAATCAGCATACAGCTTCTTTACCTGTTCATTTTCGTGGCTCTTGCGCTTGGCCTTGCCGGCATCTTCGCCATAGAGAGCCTTGGCGCGTTCCACCTTGGGATCGCAGGTCAGCTTGGTCTGGGCAGACACGATGGGCTGGCCGCCGCCCGTCACGCAGCCGCCGGGGCAGCCCATGACTTCGATGAAGGTGTACTTCTTTTCGC
>JAFSBN010000226.1 GCA_017437265.1 Clostridia bacterium | reverse complement strand
GGGTTTCAAGCTGCTTGACACCCACCTGGGCAGCGGTGCCAGCCGCCGCGCCGCCCATGATTTCAACCTCGATTTCGTGGGCTGTGAAATCCGCAAGGACTATTTTGATAAGCAAGAGGATGCTTATTCAGAATATACCGCACAAATGAGATTCATTTGAGAAAGGAGGCGTATCGCTTGGAAACAAAGCAAGCGACGAGCGATAAAACAAGCGACAAAGGCAAGCGATTGATTTATGCAGAGGACTTGTTTGAACCGCCTGTCAAACCAATCATGGTTATTGGTGGCCGGTCTGGTGGAAAGACCGCCGCCATGTATGAACAGATTTTCAGGAAGCGCGTGGAAATGGCCCCAACGGTGGTTGCCATTCCTGTTTCCGCTGAAGAACTAAGGCATTTAATCAATGACACATTGGCATATATCTGGAAAATGGAATCTGATGGCCGTGAAAATCTGACCTACGGCAGGAAAATACTTCTGGAAAAACTGAAACAGTTTGAGAAGGAACACTTCCCGGATATTGCTTGCTCCTGCGGAGAAAGGAACCCCAATGGCTAATATGCGAAAATATGGCATGACCCGCGCTTGCGTTCCCAACCGGGACGCGGACAAGCGCCGCCGCAATAAAGCATTTCTCAGCCGGGAAAGGAAAAATGTGAAAAGCGGCACCAAAATCAAAGGAGGAATGTGATTGACCTGTTTGGAAAAGTTTCTGAAAGACCACCCGGAATATGAACACCGCCCCGAAGCAGTCATAAATGATTTTTGCCCAAACGGTGAAACTTCCGGGATTGATATTCCTGACCCTGATTATTGCGAATTTGATGAAACTGCCTGTGCAAAGTGTTGGAGCCGTGAATGTCCCGTTCCTGAACCCACCAACCCCACCATCAAGGACAGCGGCACCCGTCAGGAATTCCCCACCGGTGCCGTTCGTGACATCCAGAAAGGAAAAGGCCGGTGTGATCTGCTGCCGCTGGATGTGGTATCTGATATGTACCGCGTTGACTTCGGCACCGAAGAACCTGCCGCCATTATATTTGACCGGCTCCACCGCTTTACCGGTGACGGTGAGGTTTCCCACCTGTTCAATACCCTGGGTGACTTCATCCCCGTGGCATTTGGCAGTTGGTCAAACATGCTGTTGGAAGTATCCATGCACTTTGAAGAAGGTGCAGAAAAGTACGGTGAAAACAACTGGCAGAAGGGCCTCCCCGTCAAGTGCTATATCAACAGCGCCGTCCGCCATTACCTGAAATTCCTCCGGGAAGATTCTGACGAACGGCATGACCGGGCATTCTGTTGGAATATCCTGTGTGCGATCTGGACTTGTAAGCACAAACCGGAATTGAACGAGTACGGGCAGAAGGTTTGTCCTGTCTGTGGCACCGTCATTCCTGATGGTGAAAACAACTGCCCCCATTGCCGGGTTTTCACCGGCACACCTGATTTTGACCCTGATACCCTTATGGGAGAATACGAGGAGGAAAATGAATAATGCTTGAGATTACCAAAACCGTTTTACCTTCCCCCGAACAGTGGGAAATCATCATTGAAGGTATGCGGAACCCTATGAACAGTTGGGGCAACATGGACAGCGGCATTTGCCCCTGCGGTTCTGCTTTCAATGACTGCCTATCCGATGCCGCCACCTGTCCCCGAAAGAGCGATGATTTTGATGATGCCATTTTCTGCATCGGCCCGAATGACAATGGCCTGATGATGCAGCTTGCCAAGGGTGGCCCCGTCCATGGTAAATACCGCCGCATGATTCCCGTATTCCTGACCATCAATGCGCCCCTGTACTGGTGGAAAGAATTCGATACCTACAAGGTGGGAACCGTTGCAAATTCCTGTTCTACCATGCACAAGATTCAGGCAAAGGAGTTCACCGAGGATGATTTCAGTGGTGAACATCTGATTTCTGATGTGGGTGTGCCGGGAACCGTGCTTTCCCCTGCAGAGTTTATGCGTGGAATGAGGAACGCACTGAATGGGTGCCGTGAAATGTTCCTTGCCACAAAGGACAAAACATGGTGGTGGCAGATGATTCAGCTGTTGCCCAGTTCCTACAACCAGAAACGAACCGTCATGCTGAACTATGAAGTTCTTCACAACATCTACCACAGCCGGAAGAATCACAAGCTGGATGAATGGCACACCTTCTGCGACTGGATTGAACAGCTGCCCTATTCCGAAATCATCACCATTGGAGGTTGATCATGGCAAGGAAAAGCAAAAAGTCCAGTGTTGTGACCCCGAAGGGCATTGCATGCCTTGCCATGAAGGAAGCCGGCATAATCGCTTCCACTTCTGACCCCTTGGTTGACACCTTTTGGGACAAGTTCGTTGAACTGCTGACCCGGCACGGCTATTCTCTGCCCGGTATTCCTGCCCCAACCCCCGTTGACCTGCAGGACGATAACTTTGGCACTATGCTGAACTGTGCCGTTCGCTATGCCCTGGGCCGCCGTACATATATGCCCAGTTTGGTTATTGGTTTCATTACACCCCTGTTGCCCAAGCTGTCCTCGAAAACCGTTTGGTGCTTTGATCAGGATGTAACCGATGCACGATATACCGGCGGTTATGGTGACCCCTGTGATACCAATGATTGGTTGCGGTTCCTTGCTGCTGTCCGGGCAGAACGCACCCGGCGCGGTGAAGAACTTTATAAATCCCACTTTGCGGAGGGCTGATTCCTGTGGAAATCCTGAAAATCGTTGCGACCCTGCAGGAGCCAAGCTTTGAAATGGTTTCCTATAAGATGGGCGCGCCCTATGCCGAGGCCATCAATGAAGCGGTTTCCCTTCTGGTTGCCCAGGGTGAACGCATCGCCGATCTGGAGGACAAGCTTGACAAGCTCAATGCCACCGGATTGACCCCGGAAGATATTGCATTTTTCCAGAGTCCCAAAATGGTGGATATTTGCAAACGTATCCGCGCCGCTGCCGAAAGAGGTGCTTTATGAAAAGCCATCTGAACAGGAAGCAGCGCCGAAAGGCCGGTATCACCGAAAAGCCCAAGACTTACAACATGACGGAGGCTCAGATTGAGAAAATCAAGGCTGATGCCGTCCGGGAAGCCAACGCGGAAATTCAGCGGCTCCGGGCTGAAAATGAATCCCTGCGCTTGGCTCTGATGAAGCGGAAAGCGGAAATCATGGCAAAGGCTGTGCATGACGCGTTCATGCTGTTCATGTCCATCCCCGTCATGGTTCTGCATGACAAGTTCGGCTTTGGTAAAATCCGCTTTGACCGCTTTATGAATTACGTTCTGATCTGGTATGAATCGGTGCAGAACGGTGAATTCACCATTGAACACATTGTGGAAATCGCTGAAAGCGTTTCCGGTATTAAGTTCGTGAAGGAGGTTCCTGAAAATGTTCATTCCTGAATTCTGGTGCGGTGTGATTGCCACCGTTGCCCTTGAGTTCGTCGCGTTGATTGGCGTGGTGATCTGGCAGGGCATGGGAGGTAAGAAATGACGCACGAAACCCTTGCCGCGCTGATTACCCGGAACGAGTATGGCAAGGAAATCAGCGCATACCTCGAGGACGAGGCGAAGAAAAACGGCCTTGTTGTGGTTTTCGGATATTCTGATGATTGCATTGAATTGCGCGGTGCCATCGATGATGAAATCGGTGCATACGGCGGCGGTGCGGTTCTTATCACGAAAAGCGGCGCACTGCTTCCGAAACCATATTGCGACGAAGAAACTTGTCCGCATTTTCTTGCCGCAAAGGAAGCAAGCAAATCCATCAAGGCCATTTGGCATGACGATGGTGGCCCTTGCTGGACATACGAAACGGACATTCCCCACAGCACATTTGATGTCTTTGAAAACGGTGAATTGTACTGCGTTGGTATCGTTTTCACTGTAAACCACCTGAGTTTATAATAATCTGAAAGGATGATGCAATATGTTTATTTCCCGTAAGAAGTATGAAGCAGACCTCGAAAAGGCATTCCAGGACGGCCGTGAATCGGTGTTTGAACAGCGGCGTATGGATGACTGCATGAGAGAGGTTCATATCCGCATGGATGAAGTGTGCAAGCGCCTTTCCCGTATGGAAGAAGCACACCGCCCCGTTAAAGTCTGCCCCACGGAAGAAGAGGTTACCTTCACCGCCTGTTCCCCTTGCCGCTGTTTCTGATCTGGAGGGTTGCCGTAGATGCTGAATCACATCACCATCATGGGCCGCTTTGTCCGCGATCCTGAGTTGCGGCACACCGGCAGCGGCATTGCGGTTGCTTCCTTCACCCTGGCAGTTGACCGTGATTTCGGACCGAAGGACGGCAGCGAAAAAGAAACCGACTTCATTGATTGCGTTGCATGGCGCAATACCGGTGAATTTGTTTCCAAGTATTTCACCAAAGGCCGCATGGCTGTTGTGTCTGGCCGTCTGCAGATTCGCAAATGGCAGGACAAGGAAGGAAACAACCGATACAGCGCCGAAATCGTTGCCGACAATGTTTATTTCGGCGATTCCAAAAAGGATGCAACCGACAATAATGTCGGCCACACCGCCACCCCTGCCAACAACTATGTACCACCCGTTCAGCCTGATTCTGGTGACTTTGCCCTGCTGGACGATGATGATGCACAGTTGCCCTTCTGATTCTGGAGGTGTTGCTGATTGTATTGGAAACGCGATGCTATTGAATGTCTGAAAGACTACAACGCAAAGAACATAAGCGTCCATAACCTGCAGGACGAGATTGCCGAACTGACCGCACGAAAGAATGGTATCCGAAGTGCAACCGGTGACGCTACACCCGTCAAGGGCGGTGGCAATGGCCGGGAGGATGCCATGATCAACAGCATGGTACGGTTGGAACGGCTGCAAACCAACCTCCGCGAGGTAAAGCGTTGGGTTGCCCGGATGGAACGCGGCCTTTCTTCCCTGAATGAAGAAGAAATGAAGCTGCTGACACGGTTTTATATCACACCTGAAAAGGGAGCCGCTGACCGTCTGGCAACGGAATTGTCTTGTGATGTGAAAACCGTATATCATCGCAAAGACCGTGCCCTCCGGAAGTTCACCATTGCAATGTATGGTTGCGTTGAAAGTTGAGAATTGATTGGGTTGTAATATACCAAATCTGTGGTATCATGGCCCAAATGGACAAGCACAGCAAACCACCCGAGGATTATTCCCCGGGTGGTTATTTTTATGCCCGGGGGGGTGTTATTGCATGGCAACCAAGCGCAACAGGCCAGACAAAGACGGCACCCACCGCCTTGCCTTTGACCGGAACAAAAAGAAGATATACGCAACGCAAACGTGTTGTGGCATCTGCGGCAAGCCTGTTGATTTCGACAAGAGGTATCCACACCCATTGTCCCCATGTATTGACCACATCATTCCTGTGGCAAAAGGCGGCCACCCTAGTGACATAGACAATCTGCAGCTGGCGCACTGGACTTGTAACAGACAGAAATCCGACAAGCTGTTGAAACCCACCAGCAAGGCGCAGGAGGAACAAACGCTTTCAAACAGGGTTCTTCCCCTTGCTTGCGATTGGGCGGCGTACCGCAGCAGCTGAAGGGGGCCAGCCCCCCTCCCCGGGGTGCTTCTGACCTTCCCCGGACGTACTGGGAATATTTCTCGCTGAGAACTTTTTATGTAAACCAAAGGAGGAAACATGGCGCAGTATAAAGGGCTTTTGTACCTTCGGAATCAGCTTTCAATGAAGCGGTTACGGATTCAGAAGCGGTACAAATACTATGAAATGAAAAACGGGGTTGATTACTTCCGCACCCTGATTCCAGCCGAATTCATGTATATGAGTGAAGTTCTGGGATGGTGTGGCAAAGCGGTTGACAGCCTGGCAGACCGGCTATGCTTCCGGGAATTTGAAAACGATAACTTTGACATGAACACAATATTCAGGATGAACAACAGCGATATCCTGTATGACAGCGGCATTCTGGGCGCGCTGATTGCTTCATGCTCTTTCGTTTACATTTCCCCGGACATTGATGGCTTTCCCCGTCTGCAGATCGTGGACGGCAGCGACGCCACCGGTATCAGCGACCCTATAACGGGTTTGCTTTCTGAGGGTTATGCGGTTATCAGTCGCAAGGCAAACAAGGAACCTGACATTGAGGCATATTTCCTGCCCTTCGTGACTGAATACTACCAGAACGGGCGTTTGCTCAGGCAAGACCACCACAAAAGCCCGTATCCGCTGCTTGTACCCATCGTGTACCGGCCTGATGCAAAACGGCCTTTTGGCCATTCCCGGATTTCCCGTGCTTGCATGTCCATCATGCAGGGCGCATTGCGTACCCTGTTACGGTCTGAAGTCAGTGCAGAATTTTACAGCTTCCCACAGCGGTATATAACTGGACTTTCAAACGATACTGACGATGGTGCTGATGCTTTTGAAGCATGGAAAGCAACCATGTCCAGTTTTATCGCATTCACAAAGGACGAGGACGGCGGCAGCCCCCACCTTGGCCAGTTCAGTCAGCAGAGCATGACCCCGTACATGGATCAGCTGAGAACGTTCGCCGCGTTGTTCTCTGGTGAAACCGGCCTGACCCTTGATGACCTGGGCTTTGTGACGGACAACCCTTCCAGTGCCGAAGCAATCAAGGCCGCGCATGAAAGCCTCCGTTTGACTGCCCGGAAAGCGCAAAAGACCTTCGGCAGCGGTTTCCTGAATGTGGGATATGTTGCCGCGTGCGTTCGTGACAATTTCCCGTATAAACGTGAACAGTTCTATCTGACCGCGCCTGTCTGGGAGCCTGTCTTTGAACCTGATGCCGCCATGCTGTCCAGCATTGGCGATGGTGTTGGCAAGATCAACCAGGCGGTTCCCGGTTATTTCAATGAACGCAACCTCAGTGTGTTGACCGGTATTCAATCCGGTAATTAAGGGGGGCCAATATGGATGATATTTCCCCCGGTCTGCTGGAAAAAATACGGGCGGCGTTCACTGACTTAATCAGCAAGAACGCCACCATTGCCCATTTGCGGCAAGCCATTCAGTCCGGTACCGCCACATACATCGAAGCAGAGGAATTAGCGTATGAGGTTGGCGTTGCCCTGTCTGAAGCTTTTTCCCTTCACCTGTCAGCAAGTGTTCTTCCTGAAGGAAAACTGCATTTCAATATCGCCGAAAAGGTTTTGCGCCCAATGTTTGAGGATGACCACAAAATGGTGTCCGAAGTCGCAACACAGGTGCAAACTGCGCTGAATCTGAAAGCCGGTATCCGCATCAAGGCACAGACCGCCAAGGTGGACATTGACAGAATCGAGGGATTCATCAACAAGCTTTCCGCTGCTGATAATTTCGATGATGTTGCGTGGGTTCTTCGTGACCCGGTTGTGAATTTTTCGCAGTCGGTTGTTGAATCCGTTCTGAAAGCGAATGTGGATTTTCAGGGTAAGGCAGGTTTGCGGCCCAAGATCATCCGCAAGGCTGAACGGAAATGCTGTGAATGGTGTAATTCCCTGGCAGGTGAATATGATTACCCGGATGTTCCGGATGATATTTACCGCCGGCATGAAAACTGCCGGTGTACCGTCGATTATGACCCCGGCAGCGGACGGCGGCAGAACGTACACACAAAACAATGGAGATAATAAGGGAGGGTTTTTATGGACGAGCCGCGCAAAGGCCGCCAAACCCCCACCCAGTCGGTTGTTTTACCTTATTCCTTAAGCTACGGACAGGAAGCAATTGACCTGTATAATTCCACCGGCAGAATTGCCCAGGAATGGCAGGAATTATTGATGTTCGATATTCTTGCCGTCAACGAGGACGGGTTGTGGGTTCACACCAAATATGGCTATGCAGTTCCACGGCGTAACGGTAAAAACGAAATCGTTGCAATCCGGGAATTCTATGGCCTTGAACATGGTGAAAGGATCCTGCATACCGCCCACAGAACAACCACCAGCGCCGCCGCGTCCAGACGTTTGGCGGCGCTTCTTGATGCTGCCGGTTATATCGAAGTCACGCGCATCAAAAAGGGCGAAAAGTACGATAAACATTACACCTATTCCAAGCAGCTGGGCCTTGAAAGGATTGTTCTGCTTGGCGAAGGTGGCGGCACCATTGATTTCCGTACCCGTTCCTCAAAGGGCGGCCTTGGCGAAGGTTTTGACCTCCTTGTTATAGACGAAGCCCAGGAATATACGGATGATCAGGAAAGCGCCCTGAAATATGTGGTTACGGACAGCCGCAACCCCCAAACCCTGTTTTGTGGAACACCCCCCACCACGGTTTCGTCCGGTACGGTGTTCCTGAAAATGCGTAACAATGCCCTGCAGGGCGAAACGGTCAACACCGGTTGGGCTGAATGGTCTGTTGATACCATGACCGACCCCAGGGATAAAGAGGCATGGTACGAAACAAACCCGTCATTGGGTACCATCTTCACAGAACGTTCCGTTCTGGATGAAGTCGGTTCCGACCCTGTTGATTTCAATATTCAGCGTTTGGGTTTATGGCTGAGATATAACCAAAAGTCGGCTATCAGTAAAGCAGAATGGGAAGAACTGCAGATTAAAACCCTTCCCAAACTGACGGGAAAGCTGACCGTTGGAATTAAATACGCCAAAGATGGTGACGGCGTTGCAATGTCCATTGCAGTCCGAACCACAGATGGCAACATTTTCGTTGAGGCAATCGACTGCCGCCCGGTTAGCGCCGGCGATGGTTGGTTGCTTGATTTTTTGGCCAAGGCCGACATTGACACCGTTGTGGTTGACGGTGCCAACGGACAGCAGTTGCTTGCTGACAGCATGAAGCGGCTGAAACTGAAAGCACCGCTTTTGCCAACAGTCAATCAAATCATTCTTGCCAATTCCACGTTTGTAATGGAGGGCATGACAAAAAAGCATTTGTGCCACATGGGACAGCCGTCCCTTGTGCAGATCGTAAGCAACTGCGAAAAACGCGCCATTGGCTCCAATGGCGGTTTTGGATATAAGTCCATTTTGGATGGTGCCAAAATCGAACTTATGGAAAGCATGATTCTTGCTTTCTGGAAGTGCAGCGAAAAGAAGGTAAAGCAAAAGCAAAAAATCAGATACTAACGGGTTCGCCCGTAGTAAATACAAAACCGATACCACCGGGTAAGTGGGGAAAGGATTTTATATGGCAGAATTTGTACCTATTAACACTCAAGAGGAATTCAATGCAGCTATTGCCGACCGTCTGCGCCGCGAACGGGAGAAATACGCTGACTATGATTCCATCAAGGCCGAAAATGGCACCTTGAAAAATCAGGTTACCACCCTGACCGGCGAAAAGGAAGCTTTGGAAAAGCAGGTAAAGGGCCACGCCACCGCTGCGGTAAAAATGCGGATTGCCCAGGAACTGAACATTCCCACTTCCATGGCCGACCGTCTGACCGGTGAAACCGAGGAGGACATTCGCAAGGATGCCGAAGCTGTGGCCAACATTTTCAAAACCGCACAGGGCGCCGCGCCCCTGTACAATCCCAACACTCAGCCCCCGGCAAACAACAATGATGCCGCCATGGCTGAAATGCTTCATTCTTTGAGAGGAGAATAATTTATTATGGCAAACAAGTCTACTATGAACGGTATGTTCCCTGCGACCGTGGTCAAGGAGATTTTCTCCCTTGTCAACGGCCATTCCACCATCATCAAGCTGGCAAAGCAGATGCCCGTCGCTTTCAGCGGCAACGATATTTTCACTTTCAACCTGGATGGCGAGGTTTCCATCGTCGGCGAGGGTGGTCAGAAGCCTGCCGGTTCTGCTGTTCTGGCGCCTGTGTCTGTGAAGCCCATCAAGGTCATTTATCAGCACCGCCTGTCTGACGAGTTCCTGCGCGCTTCCGATGAAAAGGCCCTGTCCATGCTGGCCGCATTCAAGGACGGTTTCGCCAAGAAAATCGCAAGCGGCTTTGACATCATGGCTTTCCATGGCCTGAATCCTGCCACCCTGACCGCTTCTGATGTCATCGGCACCAACCACCTGGATACCGTCGCTTCCGTCACCTACACCGACGACAAGCCCGAAGAAGCCCTGAATGATGCCGTCTCCCTGATTGGTGACTTTGATGTTACCGGTTATGCACTGTCCAAGGCAATGGGTACCGCCCTGGGCAACTGCAAGGTGAACGGCGTTGCCCAGTATCCCGAGTACAAGCTGGGCGGCAACCCTGGCACCCTGGGCAAGACTGCCGCAGACGTCAACTCCACCGTCAGCAAGGGCAACGCCAACGCCATGGGTTATGTCGGTGACTTCGCCAACGCTTTCCGTTGGGGTTATGCAGATCAGATTCCCATGGAGGTCATTCAGTATGGTGACCCCGACGGTCAGGGTGACCTGAAGCGCACCAACGAAGTCGTTCTGCGTGCTGAAGCATGGATCGGCTGGGGCATTCTGGCCAAGGCCGCCTTTGCCCGTATCCTGAAGGGGGCATAATTCGTGTATACTTACAAGAATTCCGTTACCGGCGTAACCATCACCACTTTTGGCAAGGTTACCGGCGGCAACTGGGTGCAGGTTGAGAAAAAGGCCAAAGCAAAAGCTGCGGCCCCCAAGGATGAAAAGGAGCCTGACTAAAAATGGAGCCATTTGCAACGCTTATCGATGTCTACACACTTTGGCGGGAGCTTACCGCCGAGGAGGTGCCCCGCGCCGAAGCGTTGCTGAAAGTGGTCAGTAATTCACTGCGGTATGAAGCCCGGAAGGTTGGCAAGGATCTGGACACCATGTGCAATACCAGTCCGTATGTGCGTGATGTTGCCAAATCCGTGACCGTGGATGTGGTTGCCCGTACCCTTATGACATCAACTGACCATGAGCCGATGACTCAAATGACACAAAGCGCCGGTGGCTATAGTGCCACCGGCACTTTTCTTGTGCCGGGCGGTGGCCTTTTCATCAAGAAAAGCGAACTTGCCCGTTTGGGTTTGCGGCGGCAGCGCATGGGGATTATCAATTTCTATGACCCCAGGCACGACAGTTTCGGAGGGTTGTACCGATGATTGCAAGCATGATTCAGGGCATCCCCGTTATCCTGTACCAGACGGTCAAAACCGGCGTTGATGCTTTCAATGCCCCGGTTTATTCTGAGGATCCTGTCACCGTTGAAAACGTTCTTGTTTGCCCTGCCAATACAGAGGCCATTGTCAGCGGCGTCCAGTTATATGGAAAGCACGCTGTTTATGAACTTTGTATTCCCAAAGAAGATTCCCACGATTGGGAAGATAAAACCGTTGAGTTCTTCGGACAGAAATGGCGCACTTTCGGATTTCCGCAGCGGTGGATTGATGAAAATGTACCGCTTTCGTGGAATCTGAAAGTGATGGTGGAACGGTATGGCTAAAAAGGACTTTGAATGGGACTTTGAAGCTGCCGGCAATTTGATGCTGCGTTCCCCGGAGATTTCCGCAGTGTGTGAAGCTGAAGCGGAACGCATGACAATTGCAACCGGCGTTGAATACGTTCCGGATGTTTACATTGGCAGAAACCGTGTAAGGGCTGGCGGCTTTCAGATCGGAGGAAATGACGAATGATTGAAACCGTTGTGAAAGATTTCATGGAATCATGCCTCCCTGTTCCGGTTTTTATGGAATACCCAAAGGAACCGCACAGGCGCTTTGTAGTATTACGCAAATCAGGTGGCACACGGGAAAACCTCCTTGATTCTGCCACCTTTGTTGCTGATTCTTACGCTGAATCCATGTTTGAAACTGCCAAGCTGAATGAACAGGTTGTTGCCGCATTTGATAGCTTGACCGATTTGGATACTGTCAGCAGTTCAAAGCGTGGCGGTGACTACAATGTTCCCGATACCCAAAACAAACGCTATCGTTATCAGGCGGTATGCGTTGTGACTTATTACTGAAAGGAGTACCCGAATGGCAAATACCGCAACCAACGTGACCGCCGGTAAGCCCAAAAAGGGCGGCCATGCGTATCGTGCGCCCCTTGGCACCAAACTGCCCACCAGCGCAACCGAAACGCTTGACACCGCTTTCAAAAGCCTGGGCTATTTTTCCGAGGACGGTCTGACCAACGCCAACAGCCCCACCTCCGAAAAGCTGAAAGCATGGGGCGGTGATACGGTTCTGAACTTCCAGACCGAAAAGCCCGATACTTTCAAGTTCAACATGATTGAAGCCCTGAACATTGACGTTCTGAAAGCCGTATACGGTGACGCCAATGTTACCGGTGACCTGACCGCCGGCATTCATATCAGGGCCAACAGTGACGAACAGGTTGACTGTAGCTGGGTGTTTGATATGGTGCTGAAAAACGGCGTTGCCAAGCGCATCGTTGTTCCCTGTGCTTCCGTAACCAACGTGGAGGAAATTGTCTACAAGGACAACGCGCCCGTTGGCTACAACACCACCATTTCCGCTGTTCCTGATGAGGGCGGCGATTACCACCATGAATATATCATTTCCACCGCCGCCGGCGCTTCCGCTGCTTCCGTTTCTCATGAGGAGGGCGAACCTGCCGCGGCTGACCCCGATACCACCGAGGAGGGCGCTGAATAATGGCTGAACTGATTAAGGGCAAGACCGCTGCCGGTTTTGCGTTTGAAGTTGACCCCGATGCCCTGAACGATATGGAACTGATGGAAAACATTGCAGACGTCGGGAGCAACCCCACTCTGCTGCCCAAGGTAATCCGTACCGTTCTGGGTGATGACCAGAAAAAGGCATTCTATGAACATTACCGCAACGAGAACGGCAAAGTTCCCGTTGATGTTATCAGCGCCGCCTTTGTGGAAATTCTGTCCGCAAACAATCAGGGAAAAAACTGATTGCCCTCGCCGGCATGATTTCTGCAGATCGTGACGCGTTGCTTTGCGATTTTGCAGAAACGTACGGGATATACGATTTTAGGGCGTTGCCGGTTTCCACGCTGGCAACGCTCGCAGTCGGTTTGAGGGATGATTCCCGTATCAAAATGAAAATGCACGGCACGAAAATTTCCCGGACCGAAACGCTTCTGGCCGCAGCCGTTGACCGGCTTTCCATGCTTTGGTGGGCAAAGACTGAGGACGGGCGCAACAATGCGAACCGCCCGAAATCCATGCTTTCCATCCTTGTCGGGGATCCTGAGATTCAGGAAAGCAACAATGTGGAAGCTTTTGAAAGCGGCGATGAATTTGAATCTGCGTGGGAACGCATCACGGGGGTGAAACATGGCTAAAAACCAAATTGCAACTGCGTATGTGCAGGTTGTCCCCTCCATGGAAGGTGTTGCCACAAAAGTACGCAGTGCATTTTCTGAAGCTGGTAACAGTTCCGGCAATATATTCGGCACCAACCTTGTCAGCCGTGTGAAAACCATGGTTGCAACTGCCGGCATTGGCAAGGCAATCGGTGACGCTATTTCTTCCGGTGCAGACCTGCAGCAAAGCCTTGGCGGTATTGAAACGCTATTCAAGGATAGTGCGTCCATCGTAACCCAATATGCAGATCAGGCGTTTTCAAGCGCCGGTTTGTCTGCAAACAGGTACATGGAAACCGTCACAAGCTTTTCGGCAAGTCTGATTTCCAGCCTTGGCGGTGATACCGCCGCCGCTGCTGAAGCAGCAAACAGCGCTTTGGTGGACATGGCCGACAATGCCAATAAAATGGGCACCCAAATGCAGGATATCCAAAATGCGTATCAGGGCTTTGCAAAGCAAAACTATACCATGTTGGATAATTTGAAATTGGGATACGGCGGCACCAAAGCTGAAATGGAACGGCTCCTTGCCGACGCTGAAAGGCTGTCAGGCATAAAGTACGACATTTCAAACCTTTCTGACGTCTATTCTGCAATTCATGTCATTCAGGAAGAACTTGGCATTGCCGGTGCCACAGCTGACGAAGCTGCCACCACCATCACCGGTTCTTTCAACGCAATGCAAGCCGCCGCAAGCAATCTGATTGCAAACCTTGCATTGGGCCGTGATATTTCCCAGTCCCTGCAGGATTTGGCTGACACAACCAAGGTTTTCCTTGTTGACAACTTCATTCCTGCGGTTGGCAATATCTTTGCCGCGCTTCCTGAACTGATTGGCACCTCCTTCAGCACTGCCGCCGACCTCATTGGCGCGGAACTGTCTGCAAAGGTTCCTGAACTGGCTTTCATCTTTGAAAACCTTGAAACCGTTGTTATTTCCCTGACTGCCGCAATGGTAGCATACAAGGCCGCAACCGCAATTTCCAGTGTGATCGATGCTTTACGGGCAGCAACCGAAGGGCAGACCATTGCACAAACCTTGCTGAATGCGGTGATGAATGCAAACCCCTTTGTTCTGATTGCCACGCTTCTGGCCGGTGTAACAGCTGCCGTCATCACGTTGTGGAATACAAACGAAGGATTCCGAAGCGCAGTCACCAGCGCATGGGAAAACGTCAAAAGCACTGTTTCTGCAGTTGTTGACGCCCTTGTTGGATTCTTCACGGGAACTGTACCCAATGCAATCAATACGCTTGTCACTGGCGTCACAAGCATTCCGGGAAAGATTTCCAGCATATTCCAAAATTTCAGTTGGGGTTCCATCGGTTCCAATATTATCAGCGGTATTGCCCGTGGTATTTCTTCCGGTGCAAGTGCCATCGTTTCTGCTGCCCAGTCTGCAGCACGCGCCGCGCTGAACGCCGCAAAACGATTTTTGGGCATTGCGTCCCCTTCCAAGGTCATGCGTGATCAGGTTGGTAAATTCATACCCGAGGGCATGGCTATCGGTATCGAAGCCAATACCAAGCCCCTGCAGGATGCCATGCACGACCTGTCCGACCTGACCACAAGCACCATTCAGGGTGATTTGTCCAGGGGCACCGCAACCACCGGCGTGCCTGTTTCCAATACCGGCAACGTTTACGGAAACAGCACTTTCACCATCAACGTTTTTGCATCCGATAACATGGATGTGGACGAACTGGCCGAAACTGTTATGCAGAAAATCCAGTTTGCAGTAAGTCAGAGGGAGGTGTGCTTTGCATAATGAAAACTGAAACCCGATTCACAGATGGCTTGTTCAGCTACGACATGCACCGGAACCATAACAACGAAAGTTTTCGTTTTGGTGATGTTCGCAGCCTGGATTATGGCATTTATCTGACCGGCATTTCCATCGGCGGCACACCTGAAAGGGATCTTTCGTATATGTCCGTTGCAGGGCGCAATGGTGATTTGTTAATTGACAACAAGCGTTGGAAAAATATTGACATTACATATCATTGCGCCATTGCAACCGACTTTGCAGAAAGGTTTGACAGGTTCAAAAATGACCTGTTGCAGCAAACCGGGTATCAGCGACTTTCTGATACCATTTACCCCGATGTTTTCCGCATGGGTGTTGTGCAAAAGGCCATTACACCTGAAACCATGCGGCTGAACAGGACAGGCAAGTTTGACGTTGTCTTTAACTGCAAGCCGCAGCGGTTCCTTGTGGAGGATACCTACCCCACCACGCTGACCGCCGACAACATCGATGCTGAAACGGGCGCCGCTTCCTTCTGGAATACAAGCGGCCAACCTGCGCGGCCCCTTATCACTGTATATGGAACCGCCCCCGGCACGCTGACAATTGGAACTGTCACTGTGAAGATTCTGGCTTTGACCGATTTTATCACAATTGACTGTGACCTGATGACCGCATACCGTCAAGTTGGTGACGCTGCAGCAGAAAACAAGAACGCTGATATCTATGCCCCGGATTTCCCAGAATTGGGCCTGGGTAAAAACCTTATCAGCTGGACGGGTGGTATCACACAGGTTGATATCACACCACGGGGGTGGATGTTATGAATCTGGTTTTACATCCTGATACCGCCACGACGTTTGAAAACAATGGCATCGGTGTTCTGGCCGATGCCATTACCTCAAAGGTTGTGCGCGAATTGAACGGTCAGTATGAACTAATGCTGAAATACCCTGACACGGGTTTGCACGCTGCGTTCATTACTGACCGTTGTATTATTATGGCAAAGCCTGACCCTGTTACGGATCCACAGCCGTTCCGAATTTACCGCGTGAACCCTGTCAGCAAAGGCACCATCACCGCATACGCCCGTCATATTGCATACGACACCATGGGTATACCCTGTGCGCCGTTCACCGCTGCAAGCTGTGCGGACGCCGTCAGGAACCTTTCTGTGAATGCCGCCACTGATTGCCCATTCGTTTTTTCTACGGATAAAACAGTTTCCGGCAACCTGACAGTGGACGTTCCGAAATCCATCTGGAACATCATGGGCGGTTCAGCCGGTTCCATTCTGGACAGGTATGGCGGTGAATATGACTTCGATATGTTCCGGATTGCCCTGTATACCCGGCTTGGTACTGACCGTGGTGTTTCCATTCGCTACGGAAAGAATCTCAGCACCTTGGAACAGGACAGGAATTGTGCCACTGTTTACACGGGCGTTTTCCCGTTTTGGAAACCATACGAGGGCGATGTTATCATGCTGCCCGAAAAAATCATTCACGCTGCTGGCACCTACAATTTCACCCGTATTTATCCGCTTGACCTTTCCCAACGGTTTGATGTGGCACCCACGGAGGAACAGCTTCGGGAAGCCGCTGAAAACTACATTGTCAACAACAACATCGGTGTTCCTGATATTTCGTGGACAGTGAAGTTCGTTCAGCTGGAACAAACCGAGGAGTATAAAGGCGCGGCGCTTCTGGAACGGGTTCTGTTGGGTGATACCGTTTCTGTGGTATTCCCCCGGATGAATGTAAACGCGTCTGCCCGTGCTGTCAAAATTGACTTTGACCCGATTTTGGAACG
>JAFSBN010000020.1 GCA_017437265.1 Clostridia bacterium | reverse complement strand
CCACGGCAGGGGTATCACCCCTGCACCCGGTGTGCGACAGACAATTTTATCGAACGGAATTGTTTCCGCATGAAGCGTGAGGAAACGAAAAACAGCACCACGGGCTTAATGAAAACGAAAAATGAGCGGTTGAGAGAATAAATTCTCTCACCGCTTCTTTTTATCGTTTTCCCCGGATGCTTTGCATCCGGTTGGCGGCGTTCTGCCGCCGGCCCGTGGTGCGGCAGTGCCGCAGCCAACTCGCAAAGTTACAATCTTCTTTTGCAAAGAATTTTTGCGTGTTTCTTGGAGGGGAAACTTCAATCCCTCAGGCCCTACGGGCCAGCTCTCTTTACACAAGGGAGCCTTTTTCTACACGCATCAACGGAATTCTCTTGCCCCAGCGGGATATTGTGCCAGCGGGGAATTGTTTGTCAGATAAGACGAGAAACTTCCGCCACTGGGTCCAGGGGTGATACCCCTGGTGGGGGTTGAGGGGGCAACGCCCCTCATGGTTCCTCAAACCACAGCGGCACGCTGTCGGTTGGATAAGACAAGAAATTTCGCCCCTGCTTATTGTTCTTCTTCCACGTACTGCGCCACTTTTTCCATCACCTTCACGGCCTGGGCCAGCAGTTTTTCCGGCGCAAGCTTGGCATCCCTGAACAGAATGGAAGGATCCTTGGTGGCGGAAAGGAGCAGACGCTTATCCGCCTTTTCCAAAGCACTGTAAAGCTTCATAGGTTCAGGCGCAGCGGCAGGGATCATGCGCATGATAAGGGTACCGGCCATATGGTTCACCCGGTGCACCCCCATACCGCTGAGAATGCCCCGCAGGTGCGCAATTTCGATCAGGTTCATCACGCTGTCCGGGATATCGCCAAAGCGGTCGATCATCTCCTCGATCACGTCTTCCCTGTCCTGCCTGTTGCGGATGAGTGCAATGCGCTTGTACACTTCCATCCGCTGCACTTCGCCCCGTACATATTCGCCGGGCAGGTAGGCGTCGATCTTCAGTTCCACCTGACAATCCACTTTGCGTTTGATGGTTTCTCCCTGCTCGCCCCGGGCCTCCAGCACAGCCTCTTCAATCAGCCTGCAATACATATCATAGCCCACCACAGCCACATTGCCGCTCTGTTCCGGGCCGAAAATATTGCCCGCCCCCCGGATTTCCAGATCCCGCATGGCAATGCGGAAACCGGAACCGAAAGCAGTGAATTCCCGGATGGCCGCCAGCCGCTGCTGGGCTGTTTCAGAAAGGCTCTTATCCGGACGCACGGTGAAATAGGCATAGGCGATCCGGGTGGAGCGGCCCACCCGGCCCCGCAGCTGATACAGCTGAGAAAGGCCAAACTTATCCGCATCAAAAATGATGATGGTATTGGCGGCGGAAACATCCAGCCCGTTTTCAATAATGGTGGAGCACAAAAGCACGTCAAACTTATGCTCAAAGAAATCGTGCATCACATCCTCCAGCACGCTTTCCTTCATCTGCCCATGGCCCACGCCGATCCGGGCTTCCGGCACCAGCGCCCGCAGCCGGGACGCAAAGGCATCAATGTGCCGCACCTGGTTGTACAGGAAATACACCTGACCGCCCCGGTTGATTTCCCGCATGATGGCGTCCCGGATCACCGCATCGTTATAATCCAGCACATAGGTCTGCACCGGGTAGCGTTCTTCCGGCGGGGTTTCCAGCAGGCTCATGTCCCGCACGCCCATCATGCTCATGTGCAGGGTTCTGGGAATGGGCGTTGCGGACAGCGTCAGCACGTCCACCTTGTTTTTCATGTTCTTGATGGCTTCCTTGTGGGCCACGCCAAAGCGCTGCTCTTCGTCCACCACAAGCAACCCCAGATCCTTAAACTGTACGTCCTTGGAAAGCAGCCGGTGGGTGCCCACCACAATATCACATTTGCCATCCCGCACTTCCTGCAGGGTCTGCTTTTGCTCTTTTGCACTGCGGAAACGGGAAAGGGCCCGGATCT
Organism: Clostridia bacterium; assembly: GCA_017437265.1. Classification (GTDB taxonomy): domain Bacteria; phylum Bacillota; class Clostridia; order Christensenellales; family Aristaeellaceae; genus RUG563. The sequence continues at coordinate 9,983 of JAFSBN010000020.1, read as the reverse complement.
CCACCGGGAAATCGCTAAAGCGCTTGAGCATGGTGTAATAATGCTGCTGCACCAGAATGGTGGTGGGGGCCAGGAAAGCCACCTGCTTGCCGTCCATCACCGCTTTCATCACGGCACGCAGGGCCACTTCCGTTTTGCCGTAGCCCACATCGCCGCACACCAGCCGGTCCATATTATTCTGCGATTCCATATCCCGGCTGATATCCGCCACTGCCTTTTCCTGATCCGGGGTCAGCTGATAAGGGAACGCATCCTCAAACTGCCGCTGCCAGGGGGTATCGGGGCCAAAGGCATGGCCGGGGGTATTCTGACGGGCGGCATAGAGCTGCACCAGGTCAAAGGCCAGCTTTTTCAGGCCCTTTTTGACCTTCGTTTTCTGCCTTTCCCAATCGTTTCCGCTGAGAGAATTGAGAGAAGGCGCCTTGTCCTGCCCGCCGATGAATTTCTGCACCCGGTCAAACTGATCCGTGGGCACATACAATTTATCCGTGCCCTGATACTGGATCAAAAGATAATCCCGCCAGGTACCTTCGGTCTGGATGCGGGTGGTGCCCTGGAAAATGCCCACGCCGTGTGCCTCGTGCACCACATAATCTCCCACCTTCAGGTCGGTAAAGGCTTCAATTTTTTCACCGGCGGTTTTGCGGCTGCGGGTCTTTTTATAGCCTGCGCCGAAAATATCACTGTCGGCAATGACGAAAATCTTTTCTTCCGCCATCAGAAAACCGCAGGAAAGGGTGACGGGATACACATTGCCCCCATCCCTTGCCATTTTCACCTGCACGCCCAGCTCGGAAAGCGCCGTCTGCAGCCGTTGGCCACGGCTTTCGCCGCCGGAAAGGAGAATCACTTCTCCTCCCTCCTTTTGCCAGCCCTGCAGATCGTTTGCCAGTTCCTTGAACCGGGAAATATACTTGGGCGCATTCACCCCTGCAAACTGAATCAGCCTGTCCGGCTGCATGTCGCCCATGCCCCGCAGGAAATTCTGCATGGTGTAGATAGGCAGGGCAGCCATTTCGCCGGCCACATCGTCCCAGGTTTTCAAAAGCGTTTCCTGCTCCGGCACCGCTTCCTGCCTTTCCAGGGACAGCTTGAAATCTTCTTTGAATCCTGCCTGCCGATCCTCGCACCGGCCCTTCACCCTTTCCGGTTCATCCAATACCAGAATGGGGTTTTTCAGATAATCCCACAGCCCGGCGCAGGGCAGCTTCAATGCGCCGGCCCACAGGGAAAGGGATGGGCTTTGCAGATTTTCCTCCAGCCTGTCCGCATCCTGATAAAGCCTTGAAATGCCGGTATCATACACCCGGAAGGCGGGCACATAGTTTTCTTCGGGGTTTTCTTCCGTTTCGTCGGCATCCGGCATGGGAGGCAGGGTTTTATCCAGCCCCGTGCCTTCCAGCCTTCCCTGCTGCCGCCTTACCATTTCCCGGATTTTTTCGGCATATGCCTTGTCCAGAATCCATTCCACCGCCGGATAAAAATCCGCCTGTTCCGCCTGCTCCAGGCTGCGCTGGGAAATAGGGTCAAAAAAGCGGATGGAATCCACTTCATCGTCAAAAAATTCAATACGGGTGGCACCGTTTTCCGCAGGAGAAAACACGTCCACAATGAACCCGCGCAGGGCACACTGCCCGCGGCCTTCCACCATGTCCACCCGCTCATAGCCCATCCTGACCAGCTTTTCCATCAGCGCCATGGGCTGCATCACGTCCCCCACTTTGAGGGAAACGGCATGGGCTTCATACGTTTCCGGCTTCTGAAAGCGCATCAGCAGGGCATCCGCCGAAACGCACAACACCTTCGTTTCACCCCGGTATGCGCTCTGCAAAACGGACAGGCGGCGGAACGCCCCTTCCCGACTGGCAGTGCCCCGGGTGAAATTCATTTCTCCGGCGGGCATATAAGCCGCCCCACCCTGCATCCATGCGGAAATATCATCCGCCGCACGCATGGCCTGGGCATCACTGGGGGAAACATACAAAATGGGCCTGCCGCTTTTTTGTGCCAGGGCAGCCGCAAAGAATGCCCGCTGACCCTCCGCCATGTCATACAGGCAGGTAACGCCTTTTTCCGGCGCTTCAAAAGCCTCCCGGACATGCGGGGAGGCTGTCAGTTTTTTCAATAATTTATTCAGCATTGCGTTTATTGTAGCGGTTCATAGCAAGGTCGATTCCGTGCTCCGCCCAGCACAGGGCCGCATCCACGGCCAGCTTGTAAGCGTCAAAGGCAATTTTTCTCTCTTCTTCATTGCGGTAGGTGCCCAGCACCCAATCCACCAGATCCCATTCCGGCGGCGGCGCCCCTACCCCCACCCGCACCCGGGGGAAATCCCCCGTGCCGGTGCACTGCACAATGTGGCGCAGGCCGTTGTGGGTGCCGGGGCCGCCCTTGGCACGCAGCCGCACCTGGCCCTGGGGCAGGTCAATATCATCCACGATCAAAAGCACGTCTTTGGGCTCGATCTTGTAAAACTGCATCACATCCAGCACTGAAAAACCGCTGTGGTTCATAAACGTCTGAGGCTTCACCAGCAGCACCTTTTCCCCGCCGATCATACAATCGCCAATCAGCGCCCGGCACTTGATCTTCTTCACCTGTACGTTCATTTTTTCCGCCAGCAGCTCCACCACGTCAAAGCCCACATTATGCCGGGTGCGGGCGTATTCGCTGCCGGGATTGCCAAGGCCGATGATCGCTTTCATAAAAAATGTTCCTTCTCTTTCCTTCGGCCGCATTCTGCTGATATTCCTTTTGCGGCCCATCTTATTTATCATACCACATTTTGCCGAATGATTACAACATTATTTCGAAAAAGATGCTGCTTTCTTGCAATTTTATATGCACCCCCGAACAACACCGGAAAAACAGAAATAAACCGAAATACCGCTTTACATTCCGGGGAAAATGTGGTATACTATAGGGGTGGGTCAGTTTTTGCCCGCTGGGCAAAGTTTGACCATTAAAGGAGGGGTGCCCCATGCAGAACGAACTGAAGGTTCTCAGCATCATCGCACCCGACCTGCTGGCCGATATCGGCAGGCGCGCCCAGGTGCTTTCCGGCATCGAAAGCATGCAGCCTGTGGGAAGGCGGGCATTGGCAGCCCGGCTGAACCTGCCCGAAAGGGAAGTGCGCGCCGCCGCCGCCATTTTGAAAGACCAGGGGCTGATCACCATGGATGCCGCCGGCATGCAGCTGACGGAACAGGCCGTGGAAGTGCTGCCCGGGGCACGGGAGCTCAGCCGTGCCATGGCCGGCCTTTCCAAACTGGAACAAACCTTATCCGCCCTGCTGAACGTCCCCCATGTGGTGGTGGTTTCCGGCAATGCGGATCAGGATTCTCAGGCCCTGCGGGATGTGGGCCGCGCCGCTGCCCACCGCATTCACAAGCTTTTGCAAAACGGCATCACCATGGCCGTGGCTGGTGGCAGCACCATGCGCGAAGTGGCCCGTGGCATGCAGACGGCCCCGAATATGGATGTGATGGTATTGCCCGCCCGCGGCGGCATGGGCTCCAGCGTGGAAACCCAGGCCAACACCATCGCTGCCGAAATTGCCGGGAAACTGGGCGGCCGCCATCAGAGCATTCACCTGCCTGATAACCTGGATGCCACGGCACTGCAGGAAATGATGCGGGTGCCGGAAATTGCCGAAGCCCTGTCCCTCATGCAAAACAGCGGCATCATCGTCCACGGCGTAGGAAGGGCCGATATCATGGCCCAGCAGCGCAGGCTGAACCCGGAAGCACTGGAAACCCTCCGGCGCAAAAAGGCAGTGGGCGAAGCCTTCGGCGATTTTTTCGACTTTAACGGCCAGACAGTCTGGCAGGCCGGCACATTCTCCGCCGCTTTCGCCCATCAGAACCCCAACTGCAAAATGGTGGCCGTGGCTGCCGGCGAAAAAAAGGCAGAGGCCATCATCGCTTCCACCCGGCATGACACCCATGATACCCTCATCACCGACGAAGGCGCCGCAAGGCGCATCATCGCCCTGCTGGAAGAAACCCCATCCTGATACCTGAGCCTTTTCAGGCTTTGGCATATAAAAATGATATTTTGAAGGAGTGCCCGTCATGAACAAGAAGACCATCGAAGACGTCAATGTAAAAGGCAAGCGCGTTCTGGTTCGTGTAGACTTCAACGTTCCCATGGATGCCGACAAGAACATCACCGATGAAAACCGCATCGTTGGTGCCCTGCCCACCATCAAGTATCTGCTCAAGAATGAAGCCAAGGTGGTCCTGTGCAGCCATATGGGCAAGCCCCACAATGTTTTCAACGAAACCATCAAGCTGAACAAGAAGGAAAAGGCCAAGATCGAAGCCCTGCCCGCCGAAGAACAGGAAGCTGCCACCGCCGCTGCCCTGGAAAAGGCCAAGGGTGACATCACCAAGCTGAGCCTGGCCCCCGTTGCCAAGCGTCTTTCCGAACACCTGGGCCAGGAAGTGTTCATGGCCAAGGATGTTATCGGCGAAGAAACCAAGAAAAAGGCCGCTTCCCTCAAGAACGGCGAAGTGATGCTGCTGGAAAACCTGCGCTTCCACGCTGAAGAAGAAAAGAACGATCCCGAATTTGCCAAGGAACTGGCTTCCTACGGCGAAATCTATGTGAACGATGCTTTCGGCACCGCTCACCGCGCTCATGCCTCCACCGAAGGCGTGGCCCACTACCTGCCCGCCGTTTGCGGCTACCTGATCGAAAAGGAACTGCGCATCATGGGCGGCGCTCTGGAAAATCCCGAACGTCCCTTCCTGGCCATCCTGGGCGGCGCCAAGGTTTCCGACAAGATCGGCGTAATCAACAACCTGCTGGAAAAGGTTGACGTGCTGATCATCGGCGGCGGCATGGCCTACACCTTCCAGAAGGCCATGGGCGGCCACATCGGCAACTCCCTGTGCGAAGACGACAAGATGGAACTGGCCAAGGAACTGCTGGCCAAGGCTGCTTACAAGGGCAAGCGCATCGTGCTGCCCGTGGACAACGAAGCCGGCAACGCTTTCAGCAACGACTGCCTGCACATCACCGTCCATTCTCAGGAAATCCCCGAAGGCTTCGAAGGCATGGACATCGGTCCTGTGACCCGTGAACTGTTCGTCAACGAAGTTCGCCGTGCCCGCACCATCATCTGGAACGGCCCCATGGGCGTTTCCGAATTCCCCGTGTTCGCCGAAGGTACCCGCGCTGTGGCTGAAGCTGTGGCCAACAACCCCGGCATCACCATCATCGGTGGCGGCGACAGTGCTGCTGCTATCCAGAAGCTGGGCTTCGCCGACAAGGTGTCCCACGTGTCCACCGGCGGCGGCGCTTCCCTGGAATTCCTGGAAGGCATCGAACTGCCCGGCGTTGCTGCGCTGAACAATAAGTAATTCATTCGGATATATCGGGAGGGGGATTCTTTGGAAGGCCAAAGAATCCCCCTCCCGTACCCACCCCAAGAAAACCACCTCGGAAAGGACATGGTGTGCATTCGCCAGACGCCTGTTCCGTGTAACAAAGAATCATCACGGGGAAATCTGATGTCAAAAGCAGCCCTCCCCCATCCCGAGTAGCTTTTCGGAAGGGAGTGCAGAGGGGAACCGCTTTTGGCTTCAAAAGCGGTTCCCCTCTGCATTTCAAACTGGAGGTAAATCTGTTATGCGTACTCCCATCATTGCCGGCAACTGGAAAATGAACAAGACCCCCGCCGAAGCCAAGGCCCTGGTGAACGAACTGAAGCCCCTGGTAGCCGATGCCAATGCCACGGTTGTGGTGTGCGTCCCCTTTGTGGACCTGTGCCCCGTTTTGAAGGCCGTGGAAGGCACCAACATCCACGTGGGTGCCCAGAACGTGCATTTCAAGGAATCCGGCGCTTACACCGGCGAAATTTCCGCCGCCATGCTGAAGGAACTGGGCGTGGAATATGTGGTGATCGGCCACAGCGAACGCCGCCAGTACTTCGGTGAAACCGATGCCACCGTGAACCTGCGCACCATCGCCGCCGTGAAAGCCGGCCTGACCCCCATCATCTGCGTGGGCGAACGCAAGGAAGAACGTGAAGCCGGCTACACCAACGCCCTGGTGGAATATCAGACGCTCATCGCCCTCAACGGCCTCACCGATGACGAAATCAAAAACGCCGTTATCGCCTACGAACCCGTCTGGGCCATCGGCACCGGCCTCACCGCCACCGACGAACAGGCCAACGAAACCATCGGTGTCATCCGTGCCGCCATCGAACGTAAGTACGGCAAGGAAGTGTCCGATGCCATCCGCATCCAGTACGGCGGCAGCATGAACCCCAAGAACGTCAAGGGCCTGATGGCTCAGCCCGAAATCGACGGCGGCCTCATCGGAGGCGCTTCCCTGAAGGCTGAAGACTTCTCTCTGGTGGTCAATTACGACAAATAAATATATTTCAAACACTCGCTGAAAAGCGAGTGTTTTTTATAGAACTTTACACAAACAAAATATTCTCATAATCAGTGAAGAGGGCTTGTTGGATGGCTATTCCAGATTCTCAAACGGCGTTTCCTTCGGACAATCCCCAATCTTCCTTGTCGGAACAGAAAATATATCCGCTGACTCAGGAACAGATGGACGAGGAAGAAATATTGAATTGGGACTATATTCTGAAGAGAATAGAAGAATTGAAAAAAGAAAAAGCGCAGAAAGCACTTCGGTAAAACCGGGTGCTTCTTCTTTTGAAAACAAAACGTCGATAACCTGACGGCAACACCGACCACGAAACAGACAATTGAACAGGATGCCCGAAAGCAAAATTAGACCATTCATTTCACATGCTATTGCGATCACATCAAATATGTATGAAAAAAACTGTGTTGCAGCGCATGGCGGAAAGAGGATTGTTGCACATAAACAATGAAACGACACATGTATCTCTGCATCTGACTGGATAATCCAAAACCTGCAAGCAGTGAAATGGATTGGCTTGGTATATATGCATTTAATCAAAACAAGGATTGATTGACAAATTTTCCAAAAATCATATAATGAATACAAAGATCAACAGCTATCAGAATGAATCATCGGTTTCCGTTGCATCAACGATCAGCAGAACCAATTGTTCATAAAATGTGAATGTTTCATGAATACTTGCGAAATCTCGATTGTGTTACAGATAAATCAGTTTCAGAAGCGGGAGGATTTTCAAATGCCGATTTATGATGTTTTTATCTCCTATCGCCGGTCTGACGGTGCGGAACTGGCAGCGGTTGTAGCAAACGCTCTGCGTGTCAAAGGGCTTTCTGTCTTTTTTGATACGGAAGAGATCAAGAGCGGGGAAGACTTTACCCTGCGGATTGAAAACGCCTTGCGGCAGGCCCCCAATTATCTTTTGATTGCCACGCCGGATGTGTTCAAGTTTCGCACGAACGAAAAAGACTGGGTTCTGGAGGAAATGAAAATCGCCTGCGAGAACTATGCCCATAACCTGGACAAAAACAGAATGTTCACGCTGGTGGTGCCCCAGCATGTGTACCGGGATGTGGACAGGAATGATCCACCCAAAGGCAAACGGCAGGTGCCCGTTGCGCTTCCCAAGGCAGAAACATGGCCGGCGGAGGTATTTGATCTGTCCAAACCAAATCGAATTCAACTAAAAAGCAATCTTCCGGACGAAAAGGAACTCAGAGAGATTCTTGAATCTGTCACCCGGGTCACCCATCATAACATGTGGAATGCCGGCCATCGCTGGCTGCAGGAAAACCGTCAGCCGGGACGTCGGTTTGCCTCGCTGGATATTTCAAAAACCATCTTCCCCCATGCGCTATCGATGGATGTGCAGGAAGATGAGGAAGACGAAGAATTCCCTTCTATGGTGCAGGCGCAGCAGGATCCTTCTGCCAAGCCGGAAGGAGAAAAACTGCCGCTTTTTGATGCACTGACAAAAACGGAAAACCACATCTATCTGGTGGGTGAAGGCGGCATCGGCAAAACCACCAGCCTGATCCACATCATGGAAAGGGCCTATCAGAACCGCGCATATTCCGAAGAGGCGCAGGTCCCGCTGTTTGTGGAGCTATCCAAAGCCCCGGATACCGCCGGACGGCTGTATGCCAATGGAAAATCCACCTTCATTTACCGCGCCATTTACCGGCTGATTCGTCAGGACCGGACGGTGAAACAGGTGACGGGAGCAGAAGTGGAGGAAACAGAAGAAGCTTTCATTGCGGACCCGCAGACAGCAGTGACTCCTGTCAAGGCCTTGCTGGCCAATTGGAACAAGCCGCCCCAGTATCTGCTGCTTCTGGATGGGCTGAATGAAGTGAGCCGGACGGAACTGGTGATTAAGCCTACAGAAAATGGAAAGGAAACAGGCGAACCGGATATTCATAAAACGGTTTACGATATGATCGTTGAAGAAATTAACGATATCATGAAAACCTGTCCCAATGTGCAGATCGTGCTGACCGGCCGTGCGGATGATGGGGCGGTGCAGGGGAAAAACATCACCCGCTGGCAGCTGACCGGTATTGACGATGAATCCATCAGAACATATCTGGGCGGCAAAGTGCCCCAAAATGAAATAGAAGCGATCATGGGCAACAGGGTGCTGCTGGACACCCTGCGCATTCCCTTGTTCCTGACTATGTATATTCGCCTGAAGGAAAAGGCGGGCATCACCACCCAGGGTGAAATTTTGCATACTTTCTTTTCCGAAAAAGGAAAGCAGCTGGGGGACTATGATCTTCCTTACAGCATGCGAAACCGGTTGGGGCAGGTGGAGAAGGAGCTGGACCGCAGCGCAAAGGGAAAGCCCAATCTTCGGCTGACTGCACCCATGCAGTTTTTCATGATTGATTTTCTGCTGGCTGCGCTGGGTCGGTACATGGAAAAAAACAACCTGTTCAGCGTTACCTCCCATCAGGTGGAAGAGGTGATTCGCCCCATTCTGGAAGACACGGCTCCCACCTCCGTCTGCGGCCGATTCGGAGAGCAGGCATTTCCCAAATACAAGAAAAAGGGTTCCCTCTCCAGCACCTCATCTGTTGCGGAACAGCTGAAGGCTCTTATTGGCACCGGCAACGGGGCAGCCCGGCAATTCTGCCTGCTGGCCTCTTCCGTGCTGGGCATTCTGGTGGATGACGGCAAATATAATTACAGCTTCATTCACCAGCATGTACGCGATTATTTTGCTGCGCTGCATGTGATGAATGCCCTGTGGATCGGCGTGGTCTGCAGCTGGACGAACCGGGAAGCGGCTTATGCCTTTTTGAACAGCGAGCTGGCCGAAAAGCCCCTTGGCTTCACGGTGCGGCAGATGCTGGGTGAAGCTGCGGGAGAACATCACAATAAGCCCTGGCAGGACGAAGAGGGCAACTGGCACTATAATGTGCCTGACAAAACAAAGCCCCACAACCGGAACCTGATCCCCCTGGCCATGGATGTGTACAGAGGGCATTTTGACGAGCGAAACAGCTATGCCCTGTGGAACCTGATCCAGGTGCTGAAGGAAGTGCGCCAGGACCTGTGCGGCGAGGATTTTTCCCGGCTGGACCTGACCATGATCCGCCTGAACAAACATCACCCAGGCAAGCGGGGCTGCACCGCGAACTTTACCGGCGCCAAACTGCAAAGGGAACTTTTCATGCCAATGGGGCATGCGGATACAGTACATTCAGCCGTATTCAGCCCTGACGGGAAAAGGATCGTGACGGCATCAGATGATGGTACAGCAAAAATCTGGGATGCGGAAACACTTTTGGAACTGGGAACATTGAAAGGGGGGTGGTTTCTCCCGAACTTCGCCGCATACAGCCCGGACGGAAAACGCATCGTGACGGCATCGTGGGATGAAACAGCCAAGATATGGGATGCAAAGACCTTCCAGGAACTGGGCACATTGGATGGGCATACGGATTCTGTGAACGTAGCCGCATACAGCCTGGATGGAAAACGGATCGTGACGGCATCGGATGATGGAACAGCAAAGATCTGGGATGCAAAATCCTTCCGGGAATTGGGTACATTAAAAGGGCATTCGT
>JAFSBN010000225.1 GCA_017437265.1 Clostridia bacterium | reverse complement strand
TATATAACAAAAACGCCAAAGCTGTCCTGGCGGGATTTTCCTTTGGTGCCTGCCTTTGAAAAGGCGCTGGGGGTGCCCTGTGTACTGGATACGGATGTGAATGCAGCAGCCCTGTGCGAAGCCCAAATAGGTGCCGGAAAAGGCCTGAAAAACTGCGTGTATGTCACTGTGGGCACCGGCATTGGCGGCGGCGTGTATTGCGAAGGGAAGCTGGTGCACGGTCTGATGCACCCGGAAGTGGGGCATATGCTGCTGCGTGCCCATCCCGATGATCCTCATCCCGATGGATTTTGCCCCTATCACAGGGGCTGTCTGGAGGGGGTGGCCAGCGGGCCGGCCATGGAAAAACGCTGGGGCAAAAGTGCAAAGGAATTGCCGCCCGATCATCCCGCCTGGGCACTGGAGGCTCATTATCTGGCCCAAATGTGCATGAATCTGATCATGACGGTGAGCCCGGAAAAGATTATTCTGGGGGGCGGCGTGATGAGCCGGAGTCATCTGTTCCCCCTGATCCGGCAGGAAACCATCCGGCTATTGAACGGCTATGTGGCCTGCATTGAAGATGCGGAGCGGCTGATTGTGCCGCCGGATTGCTTTCCCGACAGCGGCCTGATCGGCTCTCTTTTGCTGGCAAAGAACGTAAGATAAAGGAAGAAGAAAATGGACGAAGTGATTACCACGGTCAATCAATCCCTGGACGATGCCACCCATGTATTTGGTGATGCGGTGAAAACGGTCAGCTGGCCGGCGCTGCTGACGAGAATCGCCGTGGCGGCGCTGATTGTGGCAGCGGGGATTGTGATATTGTGGCTTTTGAGAAAAGTGCTGAACCGCATTTTCAAAAGAAAGTGCGACGATGGTCAAAGCGAAAGCCAGCGCAAAACATTGCATACCCTGCTTTCCAGCCTGCTCAGCTTTTCCGTGTATTTTGCCATGATCTGCATGGCACTCAGTGCCCTGGGCGTGAATGTGGAAAGCCTGCTGGCGGTAGCAGGGGTGGGCGGCGTGGCCGTTGGCTTTGGCTGCCAGACGCTGGTGAAGGACTTTGTGTCCGGCCTGTTTTTGTGGCTGGAAGGGCATCTGAAGGTGGGCGACGTGGTGACGGTGGGCGGCCTGACGGGCACTGTGGAACGCATGTCCCTTCGTACCACCACTTTGCGTGCCACCAACGGCAATCTCTACACCATCCCCAACGGCGATATCCGCACGGTGGTGAATATGACAAGAGATTTCCGCTTTGCGCTGGTGGATGTGACTGTTGCCCACAACCAGAATTATCAGGCGGCTATCACGGCGCTGCAGCAAGCCATGGCGGTATTGGATGAACAGGAAAAGGATCTGGAAGAGGTGCCCAAGGTGGTGGGAATCACTGCCTGTGACCGCTTTGCCGCCACCATCCGCATTGAATGCAAATGCGATGTGGAAGTGTGCTGGGATGTGGAAAGGAAAATTCGCCAGGCCGCTTTGGAATGTCTGAAGAAAGAAGGGTTTGCGCTTTGATTTTTGATACCCACTGCCATCTGGATGATGAGCGTTTTCAGGAAGACAGGGAAGATGCATACCGGCGGATGCTGGAGAATAACGTAAAGCATTGCGTATGCGTGGGCAGCGATCTTGCTTCTTCCCAAAGGTGTCTTGATATTGCCAACAGCCATGAAGGCGTGTTTGCTGCCTGCGGGGTGCACCCCCATGAAGCCAAGGATGCCGGGGAAGGGTATCTGGACAGACTGCGGCAGATGCTGCAGAATGAAAAGTGTGTGGCGCTGGGGGAGATCGGGCTGGATTATTACTACGACCTGTCTCCCCGGGATGTGCAGAAAAAGGTGATGGCGGAGCAGATGGCGCTGGCAATAGAAATGGATATGCCGGTGATTTTCCACATCCGGGACGCCCACGGCGATATGATCGACTTTTTCCGTGCGCAGGAAAAGCTGCCCCGGGGTATTATTCATTGCTTTTCCGGCAGCGCCGAAACGGCCATGGAATATGTGAAGATGGGCTTTTTCATTTCCTTTGCCGGGCCGGTAACCTTCAAAAATGCCCAGAATCTGCAGCGTGCGGCGGAGCATGTGCCGCTGGAGAGGCTGCTGTGCGAAACGGACAGCCCCTACCTGGCACCGGTACCCATGCGGGGCAAAAGGAACGAGCCGGCCAACGTACGTTTCGTCAACCAGAAACTGGCAGAGCTCAAGGGCATTACGGAAGAAGAAATGGCCCGGATCACCTGTCAAAATGCGTTTGAGATATACACAAAAGCGGGGAAAAACGCAAATTCTCTTGAATAAAAGGGACAAATGTGTTATTTTGTAAACAGAAGAAAAAGGGGGCCCGGTCAATATGATATTTATTGGTATCTGTGGGGCAAGCGGCTCCGGCAAATCCACGCTGGCCCGGGAACTGGTGAAGAATATTGGGGCAAGGTGTCTGGTGATGAACCAGGATGCCTACTATTTCGATCATCCGGATATGACGGATGAGGAGAGAGAAAACTTCAATTACGACGAGCCTGCCAGCTTCGATCACGACCTGATCCTTTCCGATGTGGAAAGCCTGATGGCAGGGCAGCCCACGCCCCGGCGGGGATATGATTTCACCCATCACCGCCGCAGCGACCCGGATGAGATGATGGATCCGCCGGATGTATTGATCATCGAAGGCATCCACACCTTTCACGACCAGCGCCTGTGCGAAAAGATGCTGCTGAAGATCTATGTGCAGGTGGACCCGGATGTGTGCCTTTTGCGGCGCATCAAACGGGATATGCGGGACAGGGGACGGCACATCGAAAACATCTACAAGCAATACCTGAACACCGTAAAGCCCATGTATGAAAAGCATATCCGCCACTATGCAGACGATGCGGATGTGATCGTGATGCAGGGCGGAAAGAACGCAAAGATCGTTGGCATTTTGGCAGGGTATGTACAAAACCTGCTTACAAATAAGGAATGAAAAAACAGGAGGAACCCTTTATGAAGCCTTTCATGGATGAAAATTTCCTGCTGAGCACTGAAACGGCCCGGGTGCTGTATCACGAAGCCGCCAAAGAAATGCCCATTATCGACTATCATTGCCATCTCTCTCCCAAGGAGATTGCTGAAAACCGTCGCTTTCAGAATATTACCGAGCTGATGCTGGGGGGCGACCATTATAAGTGGCGCGCCATGCTGTCTTACGGCGTGGATGAAAACCTGATCCGCGGCGACGGCGACCCTAAAGAAAAGTTCATCGCCTTTGCAGAAGCCCTGTCCCACGCCATTGGCAATCCTCTTTACCACTGGACCCATCTGGAATTGCAGCGGGTGTTTGGCATTTATGATGTGCTGAACAAGGAAACCGCTCCGGCTATTTACGAAAAGGCCAGCGAAATGCTGCAGCAGGATGATTTCCGGGCACAGAAGCTGGTGGATAAATTTGGGGTGGATTACCTGTGCACCACCGACGATCCCATTGACGATCTGTCCTATCACAAGGCCATTGCATCCGAAAACAGCATGAAGGCCAAGGTGTTCCCGGCTTTCCGTCCGGACAAGGCCATCAATGTGGACAGGGCCGGCTTTGCCGAATATATGGATAAGCTCAGCAAGGCGGCCAATATGGAAATCAAGTGCACAGCGGATGTATTGGAAGCGCTGGAACGCCGGGTGGAATATTTCCACGCCTGCGGCGCCCGCATTTCCGACCATGCGCTGGATACCGTGCCCTTTGGCGAACCTTCCTTCAAGCAGGCGGATAAGGCTTTCCATGCCGCCATGGAAGGGGAGGAAATCAAGGAAAAGCATGTGAACAGCTTCAAGACCGTGCTGCTGTGCGGCCTGGGCGCCATGTACGCCCAGCGGGGCTGGGTGCAGCAGTATCATATCGGCGCTATGCGCAATAATAATACCGGCATGTTCCGCCGCTATGGGCCGGACGTGGGCTTTGACTCCATCATCGATGCTCCTGTGGCCCATAACCTGTCCCGGCTGATGGATTTGCAGGATGCCCAGGGCCAGCTGCCCAAAACCATTCTCTACACCCTCAACCCCGCTGCCAACCATGTGCTGGGCACCATGCTGGGCAATTTCCAGCAGAGCGGCGTGAAGGGCAAAATTCAGTTTGGCTCCGCCTGGTGGTTCATGGATCAGCGGGACGGCATGGAAGAACAGCTGAAGACCTTCGGTGCGCTGGGCGTGCTGGGCACCTTTGTGGGCATGCTGACGGACAGCCGTTCCTTTATCAGCTATCCCCGGCATGAATATTTCCGCCGTATCCTGTGCAACGTGATCGGCACCTGGGTGGAAAACGGCGAGTATCCCGCTGATATGGAAATGCTGAAAAAGCTGGTGCGGGATATCAGCTACAATAATGCAAAGAATTACTTTGGCCTGTAAGGAAGAAGGAGGAAACGATCATGGATATGCTCAAGCAATTGTCTCTGGCGGGTCTGGTGCCTGTGATCAAGGTAAAAAATGCTGAAGATGCTGTGCCCCTTTGCCGGGCGCTGAAAAACGGCGGCCTGCCCGTGGCCGAAATCACCTTCCGTACCGATGCGGCCGAAGAAGCCATCCGTCTGGTGCACGAAGCGCTGCCCGAAGTGCTGCTGGGTGCAGGCACTGTGCTCACCTGCGAACAGGCGGACCGTGCCTGGAACGCCGGCGCCGGCTATATCGTGGCACCCGGTCTGAACCCTGTGGTGGTGAAGCACTGCATGGAAAAGGGCTATCCCGTGCTGCCCGGCTGCGCCAACCCCTCCGATATCGAGCTGGCCCTGTCTCTGGGGCTGACCACGGTGAAGTTCTTCCCCTCCGAAGCGCTGGGCGGATTGAAGATGATTAAAGCCATGAGCGCCCCCTACGGCAATGTGCGCTTTGTGCCCACCGGCGGTATCACCGAAAAGAACCTGCCCGAATACCTGGCCTTCCCCAAGATTGCTGCCTGCGGCGGCAGCTGGATGGTGCCCGAAGACGCTATTGCCGCCAAGGATTGGGACAAGATCGAAAAACTGGCCCGGGAAGCGGTGCAGGTGATGCTGGGCTTTGAAGTGAAGCACATCGGCGTGAACCTGGAAAATGCGGAAACCGCCGCTGCTGAAGGAGAAAAGCTGGCCCGTCTGCTGGGATGGAAAATCCAGAAGGAAAGCGAAAAGGGTCTGTTTGTGGGCGAAAGCTTTGAAATGCTGAAATCCCCCATCCGGGGCACTCACGGTCATATCGCCGTGGCTACCAGCAATGTGGAACGGGCACGCTGGCATATGGAACAGCGTGGCTTCACCTTTGATGATTCCACTGCCACCTTTACCGCTGACGGCCGGATGAAGTTCATCTATCTGAACGAAGAATTCGGCGGCTTTGCCATTCATCTGCTGCTGAAATAACCCTGTTTTTGCAGGCTGCATGGGCGTTTTTGCTCCATGCAGCCTTTCGTGCTGAAAAGAGAAAGAGAGTTACTGATGAAGTTTTTCCGCATTTTGATTCTGACGCTGGCGGCAGTGCTTTTCTGCGCCGGTGCTGCTGCTGAAGTACGTTTTGATGAAACCCTGAGCGCCTTTCCTGTGAAAACGGAAGAGGGTACCTGGGCGGAAAACGGTCCCATTCCTTTCACGGAAGAGGATCAGAGGGAAGGTTTGCTGGAAATCTGGTTTGGCCGGGTGAACGTATGCGATTGTTTTGTGATTCGCTGTAACGGCGAAACCATGATGGTGGATGGCGGCACGCTGGGGCACCGTGGTGCAACACAGGTGCTGCTGGATAAGCTGGGTATCACGGAAGTGGACTACCTGTTTAACACCCACCATCATGATGACCATATTGAAGCCCAGGAATATCTGGTGCGCAAGGAAATGCTGAACGCCGGTGTATTCCTGACGCCTTATGAACGGGATTATAATGTGGACCGGCAAAAGAAAATGCAGGCCACTGTGGACAGCCGGGGCATTCCTTACCGCACCATGTATCACGGTGATACCATTATGCTGGGGGGCGAAGACGGCGCACTGCTGCAGTTTTTCCGCTGGACGGGCAGCACGAATGCCAATTACTCTTCCATGATGTGCAAAGTGACCTACAAGGAACGCAGCGTGTTCCTGATGGCGGACGTGACGGGCAAGGCCCAGAAAGCGCTGGCAGCAGAGCAGCTGGACACCATCCCCTGGGATGCCGATATTTTTAAGCTGGGCCACCATGGCTACAGCCGTCAGGATGCCACCTTGCTGGAGGCCATTTCGCCGGATCTGTGCGTGGTGACCAATTCCAAAACCGGGGCGGCGGAAAGCATCAGGCAGCTGGAAAGGGAAAAGCTGGAATACCGTACCACGCCTGCCGGCACCATCTATGCGCGTACCGACGGCGGGGAGGAATGGGTGTATACCCAGGATAAATCCTACCTGAACAAGTGAGAAAAGAGAGGATACCAAAGAAAAAGATTTGTGTGCTGCTGGCGTTGATTTGCTTGCTGACGCTGGGAATGACGGCTGCCTGCGCAGAAAACGTACAGCTGTCCTTTGTGGGCGAAAGCGGCAATGCCAATGTGGGCTATGCCTGCGAAGTGGCGGAAGATATCATGGCCATGTTCGGAAAGGAAACTACCCTCATGCGTCCGCCTTTTGGGGATGTGGACAAGAACGTGATCGCCATGGCCCGTGCGGAAGGCCAGGAAGTGATCATGTGGACCATCGACAGCCACGACTGGGGCTGGGATGATAAGCACGAAGACGTGGTGAAGCGGGTTACTAAGGATGTGGGGCCCGGCACCATTATCCTCTTCCATCTGGACGGCTTCTGGACGCCGGAAGTGCTGGCGGAAGTGCTGCCCTATTACCAGGAAGAGCTGGGCCTGAAGGTGGTTACCGTGACCGAGCTGCTTTCCATGGAAGGCAAGGGCCCGGATGCCCGGCTGGAAGGCGCTGTGCAGGAAGAAGTGCCTGCTGAAGAAGCGCCTGCGCAGGAAACTGCGGAATAAAAAAGCAAAAAAGCCTTCGCATGATGTGTGATCATGCGGAGGCTATTTTGATTACAATCCATTGCGGCGAAGGGGAGGATGATATCAGGAGGAGGAGGGCCACGTTACTTCCATCACACATTTGCTTCCGCCCGTTTTGATGCTTTCAAGCAGCGTAACATTTACATCATCCCGCTTGAATACTTCTTTGAAGATGCTTTCTGCATTTCCCAAAGTGCAATAGCACCAGGTTTTGGATACTGCGCCCGGCACCCTTTTTATGCAGGCGCAATAGCATTGCGGATAGCAAAAGCGGATATGATTCTCCGATATATATTCCAACGTTGCAAAGGTTTCATGTTCGTTAAAGGCATGCACAAATTGCTCCGTGCTGTTTGCTTTGGTCAGATATTTGATGATCTTGCTTGCGATGGATTTTCCGTCGTTGCAGCGGCATTCTTTTCTGATGGTGATGAGTGTTTCAGGATCATAATGCGCTTCAAGAAAATCGCAGGCATTTTTGGCCCATTCATACTTTTTATCAATACCGGCGGATTTTGACAGCGGATATTCTTTCGAAAACTTTTCGGCCGCTTCGTTTCCGATGTTTCGTTTGATGCTTTCTGTCAGCCTGACGGAATGTGCATGATCGTTCTTTGCCATCCTGTTCCCTCACATGTCGGTCTGTAATATATAATGCAATAGTATCATGCGGCACATAAAAATGCAAGCCACGGCAGCAAACTGTCGTGGCTATGCGGTATGATGATCTGATGCGGAATCAGGCGTCCACATATTCCTTCAGGTGCAGGGCAGCCGCCTTCACGGCGTTTTTCTTTTCGCCGTTTTCCACCAGCGTATCAATGGCGCTTCTCAGGTCGCATCCTTGCAAAAGCAGGTCAAACAGCTGGGCTTCCAGGGAAGCAGCGGACACCGGCTTTTCTTCCGGCAGTTGTACATTGCGCAAATCCGCTACCAGACAGTATTCTCCTTTTTCGCTCTTTTCGTTGGCGTTCAGGGCAGCAAGAATTTCTTCCGGCGTACCGCGGAGGGTAAGCTCATGCAGCTTGGTCAGATCGCAGCTGACGGAAAGCATGGCACCGGGCAGGGTGTCGGCGATGGCCTGTACCAGAGCCTTTACCCGATGGGGAGATTCGTGAAAGACGGCGCCTTCGCCGCATCTTCCGATCTGCAGAAGCTTTTCTTTCAAGGGCTTGTTCTCCCTTGGCAGGAAGCCGTAGAAGGTGAAGGCGGAAAAATCAAACCCGCTGACGGACACGGCGGCGATGCAGGCGCTGGGCCCGGCTACCGCCACCACCGGGATGCCCTTCTGGGCAGCCAGCCGGACAATTTCGGTGCCGGGGTCAGAAATGGCAGGGGTGCCGGCGTCCGTCACCACGGCTACATCAATGCCTTCCTGCAGCATCCGGTCTGTGATTTCATCGCTCCGGCTTTTTTCGTTGTGCTGATGGCAGGAAATGAGGGGGGTATCAATGCCGAAATGATTGGTGAGTTTCTTGGTGACCCGGGTATCCTCAGCGCAGATGAGATCCACGTTTTTCAGGGTTTCAATGGCACGGGGGCTCATATCGGACAGGTTGCCGATGGGGGTGGCCACCACATAAAGCATGGTTCATTCCTCCGTTTTGTGTCGTTTGGCACGTGCTTCCCGGCGATCGCGAAGTTCCATCAGCCGGGGACGGTTGTACCGCTGCATGATGACAAACATTGTGTCAACCAAAGCGGCAAAAAGGGATGTGAGCAGAAATACAGGGAATTCGCCGAAGGGAATGGCGGCAAAAAGGGGAAGGAAGCTGAACAGGATGATCACTTCGTGCACCACTTCGGATTTGCACATGGTGGCGATCACGTCGTTCAGAGTGTGTTTGGTCAGATCGAAGGAATCCGGATCGAAGGTGGGCATGTGCTGTTTCCATGCCTGCACGTTCAGCTTTTCGTACAGCCTGGGTTCCCATTTCTTTTGCCGGAACCAGTTTTCTCTTCCGCTGAATTTGTTTGGAATCAGATTGCCAACCGCCAGCCGCATCAGAAAATGATACAGGAAGGTTCCGCAGGTGATCAGCAGGGAAAGCAGCCATTTGGCCGGAGCCAGCAGATGGAATAATAGCAGCAGTATAAACAGGATGCACAGAATGCCGGTGATCCGCAGCATGGTTTTACGCATGGTTTTCGCCCTTTACAAATACACGCAGCGTGGCGCTGTGGGAGCGGGAATTGTCAGAAAGTTCATCCTTACCGGCCTTGATGGCGCCGCCGGTGGCACGGCCCAGGGACTTTTTGCCGCAGATGCAGATGGGGGCCTTGGGCGGGCAGGTGCAGGGATTTTGCAGGGAGCGGAAGGTGTTTTTCACAATGCGGTCTTCCACGGAATGGAAAGTGATCACGCACAGCTTTCCGCCGGGCCTGAGCATGTCCACCCAATCCCGGATGGCCTGCTCCAGGGGCGCCAACTCGTCATTGACGGCAATGCGCACGGCCTGGAAGGTGCGCCGGGCAGGATGGCCTTCATCCTTGCGGCGGACGGCCTTGGGGATGGCAGCATCCACCACCTTTACCAGATCAAAGGTGGTTTCCAGCGGCTTTTCTGCCCGCTTTTCCATGAGCATCTGGGCGATGCGCACAGCCCACTTCTCATCGCCGTATTCCCGGAGAATGCGCACAAATTCCGCTTCCGGAACGGTGTTCACATATTCGGCGGCGGTGATGCCCTTGGTGCGGTCCATTCGCATATCCAGAGGGGCATTATCATGGTAGGAAAAGCCACGCTCCTTGGTGTCGATCTGATGGGAGGAAACCCCCAGGTCCAGCAATCCGCCATCCAGCTGCACGTCTCCCAGCAGGGCCTTTACATCATGGAAATTTCCGTGCACCGCATGAAAGCCCGGATAAACGCTAAGGCGCTCAGAAGCGGCGGCAATGGCGGAAAGATCCCGGTCGATGCCGTAGAGGGTGCCTTCGCCCATGGCTTTGAGGATTTCACCGCTGTGGCCGCCGCCGCCCAATGTGCCGTCGGCAAAGATCTGGCCCGGCTGGGGATCCAGATAGTGCAGTACTTCCTTCAGCAAAACCGGAACATGATGGAATTCCATGACGTGTTCTCCTTTGGTGTGTGGATTGTTTGGAAATTATGCGGGGGCTTGTTCAAGCCCCATACCCCCGAACCGGGGGCATTGCCCCTGACCCCTTCCTGATGCGGAAGGGAGAATGTATGTACACTTGCACTTGATGGGTGCATAGGAAAAGACAAGGTCAGAATGTGGTAATGTAGTTCATAACTTCTGCTGGCGTATGGGCGGCAGGAAAGGGCATGTCCTGAATGGAGGATTGGTATTTTTCCGGGAACCACAGGGCACGCAAGGGATGCATGCCGGCGTCCCCTGCGCCAAACAATTCCTTGCTGCCGCCGTCGCCCACAAACAGGCATTCTTCCGGCAATACAGAAAGGGCGTTGGCGCAATGGAGATAAATTTGCTTGTCCGGCTTTATCAGGCCAACCTGGTATGACAAGACGACAGCATCAAAACAGGGTAGAAGGGAGGATGTGAATAACCCTTCCACTTCGTCGGCGGAGCAGTTGCTGCAAAGGCACAGCCTCAGCCCCTGTTGTTTCAGGGTGGAGAGCATTTGCAGAATGCCTTCGTCGATCTTTGCAAAACAATCGTTTTTACCGGTGATGCGCTTTTGCTTGCAGGCTGCAATCAGGACATTATCCGGTGTTTTTCCGGCGGCGATCATCATTTCTGCCAGCACCTGACGGTAGGTGAGGCGGCCGGTATCCATGGCGTGGTGATGACTGTTCCACATTTCCCTAAACAGGGCATGATCGATACCCAGCTCCCCGGCGCACTGGGAAGAAAGGTATTTGCGGCTCACCCATTCGGTGATGAGCGTTTCATACAGGTCAAAGATAACGGCTTTGATCATACTGCCTCCTCACACGCACCACGGAGAAACAAGACAGAAAAAGATGACGTGCCATATTCCGGATCAGCTTTCTTGGAGGGGGTCTGGAGAATGCGTTCTTTGGCTTCAAAGAAGGAAAGTATCACGGACATACAGTTTCTTCAGAAAGGATTCGGTATGTTTCCGGATATGCTTTCTTGGAGGGGTCTGGAGAATGCGTTCTTTGGCTTCAAAGAAGGAAAGTATCACGGACATACAGTTTCTTCAGAAAGGATTCGGTATGTTTCCGGATCAGCTTTCTTGGAGGAGGTCTGGGGGAACCGTTCTTTGGCTTCAAAGAACGGTTCCCCCAGATAAACTCACCTTATCCCAATTCAGCAATTCGTGCATCCAGGGAAATGAGCATTTGCTTATTCTTTTCCAGTTTTTCCTTTTCGGCGGCCACCAGGTTGGCGGGAGCCTTGCTGAGGAAGCCCTGGTTATTCAGCTTGCCTTCAGCCCGGGCAATTTCGTTGGCCACGTTGTTGCGTTCCTTGGTGAGGCGGGCCTTTTCCTTGGCAAAGTCCACCAGCTCGCCCAGGGGAATGAAGAATTCGCCGGTCTGGCACACAGCGCTGACCGTCCTTTCTTCGATCTTCTGATCGGCAGTGAGCATTTCCAGGGCGGAAACGCCGGCCATGCGGTTGAAGTACACTTCGGCGCCCTGAATGGCATCCTGCCAGCCTTCGTTGGCCTTCACCATCAGGCGGGCACGCATGGAGGGCTGCACGTTCATGTTGGCGCGGATGTTGCGGATGGCGCGGATCATTTCCATGATGCCTTCCATCTGGGCGCTTTCGGCAGCGAAGGTGTAGGCATCATTGACCGTGGGCCAATCGGCCAGCATGCAGGAAGCATCCTGCTTGCCGGGCAGGTTCTTGTACACTTCTTCGGTGAGGAAGGGCATGAAGGGATGGAGCAGACGCAAAAGACCGCTGAGCACATGCTGGAGAACTGCGCGGACGGCAGCCTTCCGTTCCATATCTTCGCCAAGCAGACCGCCCTTGGCCAATTCGATGTACCAGTCGCAGAATTCGCTCCAGATGAAATCGTAAATCTTCTGGGCAGCCAGGCCGTAATCCGCATCTTCAAAGTATGCGGAGATCTGGGCCACGGCTTCGTTGTACTTGGACAGGATCCACTGGTCGGGGAGCAGCAGCTGCTTTCCTTCCAGGGTTTCTTCGCCGTCCAGGTTCATCAGCACGAAGCGGCTGGCGTTCCACACCTTGTTGGCAAAGTTCCGGGCCATTTCCACCTTTTCGGTGGAGAAGCGGGTGTCGTTGCCGGGGCTGATGCCCATGACCAGAGAGAAGCGCAGGGCGTCGGCGCCGTACTGGTCAATGATTTCCAGAGGATCCACGCCGTTGCCAAGGGACTTTGACATCTTCCGGCCCAGGGCGTCGCGCACCAGGCCGTGGATGACCACGGTGTCAAAGGGCACCTGGCCCATATTTTCCAGGGAGGAGAAGATCATGCGGGATACCCAGAAGCCGATGATGTCATAGCCGGT
Organism: Clostridia bacterium; assembly: GCA_017437265.1. GTDB lineage: Bacteria > Bacillota > Clostridia > Christensenellales > Aristaeellaceae > RUG563. The sequence goes on along the minus strand of JAFSBN010000225.1, from coordinate 65 downwards.
GACCAGGGTGTTGGTGGGGAAGAAGTAGGAAAGGTCTTCCGTCTGATCCGGCCAGCCCAGCGTGG
>JAFSBN010000224.1 GCA_017437265.1 Clostridia bacterium | reverse complement strand
TTGGCAAAAGAAAATTGTAACATTGCGAGTTGGCGGCGGCACTGCCGCACCACAGGCACGGCGGCAATGATATTGCCGCCAGCCGGATGCTTTGCATCCGGGGAAAACGAAAAAATAAGCGGTGGGAAAATGTATTTTCCCAGCCGCTATTTTTATCGTTTTCATTGTGCCCGTGGTGCTGTTTCTTTTCGTCTCCTCAACCTTCATGCGCAACAACGAATGATAGCGAAGATAAGCTTGTCGCACTCTGAGTCCAGGGCCGATGGCCCTGGCGCGGGGTACAGGGGCTGCGTAAGCCCCTGCCTCGGTTAGCCTCGCACTGCACAGGCCCCTGCTTCGTCCTTTTCAGGTCACAGAATCAAGTCTTCCACCACATCATCCAGCACGGCCATCACTACGGGCTTGCCCTTGTCGCTAAGGTTCTGGCAGGGCAGCATATCGCTGATCATGGGGGTCGTCAGGCCGCCGGTTTGCAGCACGGTGAAGGCCCGGGAGGTGGTGATGCGGCAAAGGGCGGCAACGTAAGTGCCGGTGGAGCCGGATTTGTTGAAGGTGACGCATTTGACGCCCTTGCCGGCACGGCCCTGTACGTCAAACATGGCGCCCATCAGCCGCTTGCCGTAGCCCCTTTCTGTGAACAGGAGCACCTGATCGGTATTGGTGATGGGGGTGGCGAGGATCACTTCGTCGTTTTCTTCCAGCTTCATGCCCCGCACGCCGGCGCTGACACGGCCCATCTGGGGCACAGAATCCATGGCAAAGCGGATGCACATGCCCTGCCGCGTCATCAGCAGGAGATCGGCTCCGTCTTCTTCCACGGAAACGGACAAGAGGGTATCGTCGCCCTTCAGGTTGATGGCGGCAAATTTGCTGCGGCGGATATCATATTCCGAAGCAGCGGTGCGCTTCACCTGGCCGCCTTTGGTGAAGAAGAGGAAATCGCCCATGGCGTTGAGGCTGCCGGGGGTGATGAGCATGAGGGAAACGCATTTTTCGCCGGTTTCCAGTCCGGCCAGCACGCCGGAGAGCAGGCCGCCCCGTTCCCTGGGCTTGTTGGTTTCCGGCAGTGCCCCCACGCTCAGGGGGAAGCAATTGCCCTTGTCGGTGAAGAAGAGCAGGGTATGGTCTGTCTGGGTATGGAACAGGTACCGGGGCATATCGCTTTCTTTTTCCGGCAGTTCCATTTTTTCGTAGAACCGGGGTGCCATGCGGCGCAGCTGGCCGCCCCGGGTGAGGAATACCACGGCTTCTTCCGGCGGCGGGGCTTCTTCGGTGACGGAAACGGCGTCTTCCGCCTTTTCAGTAACGATCACGGTACGCCGGTCATCTCCGTGCTCGTCGGCAATTTCGTTCAGTTCTTTCTTGATAACGGCAAGCAGCTTCTTTTCACTCTTGAGGATGCCTTCCAGGGTATTGATCAGCTTCAGGATATCGGCATATTCCTTGCGCAGGGCTTCGATTTCCAGGCTGGTGAGCCGCTGCAGCCGCAAGTCCAGAATGGCCTGGGCCTGAATATCGGTAAAGCCGAAGCGTTCCATCAGCCGCTGTTTGGCTTCCTTGCCGTTTTTGCTGGCACGGATGAGGGCGATCACTTCGTCCAGGTTGTCCACGGCCACGATCAGGCCTTCCAGGATATGAGCCCGGGCCTTTGCCTGTTCCAGTTCGTACTGGGTGCGCCGGGTGACCACTTCCTTCTGATGACGGATGAAATGGCCGATCACGGTTTTGAGGCCCATCTGCACAGGCTTGCCTTCAGCCACGGCCACCATGTTTACGCCGAAGGTTACCTGCAGGTCGCTGTATTTATACAGGTACGCCAGCACCTTCTTGGGATCGGCATCCTTTTTCAGTTCGATCACGGCACGCAGACCGGTACGGTCGCTTTCATCCCGGATATCGTGAATGCAGCCAAGGGTTGCTTTCTTTTCTTCACTCAGCTTCAGGATTTTTTCCAGCATGGCCGCCTTGGGCACGCCGTAGGGCACTTCGGTAATGACAAGCAATGTGCGCCCGGCGTTTCCCGGTTCCATATCCACCTTGGCACGCAGGGTCAGCTTACCTCTTCCCGTTTCATAGGCGGAGCGGATTTCCGGCGTATTCATCAGCACGCCGCCGGTGGGAAAATCGGGGGCCGGCACGGCCTTCATCAGTTCGTCCAGTGAAACGTCCGGGTTATCGATCTGCATGCAGACGGCTTTGGTCACTTCCCGCAGATTATGAGGCGGAATGTTGGTGGCAAGGCCCACGGCAATGCCGCTGGCGCCGTTCACCAGCAAATTGGGATAGCGTGCAGGCAGCAGGTCGGGTTCTTTCAAAGTGTCATCAAAATTCAGCCGGAAGGGCACGGTGTCTTTTTCGATGTCCCGCAGCATTTCCATGGCCAGGGGGGCCATGCGGGCTTCGGTATAACGCATGGCGGCGGCGCTGTCGCCGTCGATGGAGCCGAAATTGCCGTGGCCGTCCACCAGTATGCCCCGCATGGTGTAGGGCTGGGCCAGACGGGTGAGGGCGTCGTACACGCTGGAGTCGCCGTGGGGATGGAATTTACCCAGACAGTCGCCCACGATGCGGGCGCACTTGCGGTGGGGTTTATCGGGGGTCAGCCCCAGTTCGTTCATGGTATACAAAATACGCCGCTGCACCGGCTTGAGGCCATCTTCCACCCGGGGGATGGCACGCTCCAGGATAACGTATTCGGCATAGGGCATCATGCTCTGATGCATCACTTCTTCCAGCGGCGTCTGGATAATATCGGGTGTCAATACTTCCGGCGGCTTCTTGGCCATGGCAATACCTCCAACAAAGGGAAATCTGCGGGGGAACCGCTTTTGAG
>JAFSBN010000019.1 GCA_017437265.1 Clostridia bacterium | reverse complement strand
CCAGAGCGTGGTGGATTTCTTTGCCCTTCCTCAAAACCGGCAGATGATCGACAGGCTGCTGTCCGCAGGGGTTGTTCCCCAGTCTGCCCAGGCGAAAACGGAAGGCGGCGTTTTCCAGGGGCTCACGCTGGTGGTTACCGGCACGCTGCCCACCCTATCCCGCCAGGAAGCGGAAGACTTCATTCGCAAAAACGGAGGCAACGCCGCATCCTCCGTCAGCAAAAAAACCAGCTTCGTGGTGGCCGGTGAAAAGGCCGGCAGCAAGCTGGATAAGGCCAACAAACTGGGCGTTCCTGTCATCACCGAAGAAGACCTGCTGCGCATGGCAGAAAACGGCTGACCCGGTAATGTGTTGAAACTGCCTTGACAGCCCTCCATTTGCCTGTATAATCAAACTATATGATCACAGAAAGGGGCGAAAAAGCCTTTGCTCAGGACGTATGCCTGCCACCGGGAACCCTGGTGCGATAAAACAATGAGCGTTTTGCAGGAAAAGCAGCTGGAAGCCTGTCAGGAAAGGCTGATGCGCTGCCCGCAAATCAATATTTTCGATGCTGTTTCCGATGAAGAAGCAAAAAAGCTGTTCCAATTTTCTTTCTATGCACAGGAGATGCACCATCGCTTTCCCGGCACAAAAAAGCTGCAGGAAAAGGTGCTTTCCTTCCTGCCCTACGAAGTGTGCATGCTGTCTTTGGAAGAGGATGCGCTGCTGAAAAGAATGTTGGCTCAGGATAACCAGGTGCCCCTGTCCCAATGGCCGGATATTTCCGCCGCTGAGGCACTGGTACAGCGGCTGTGGTGCACCCTGAAAATTCATGACGATGAAACTGCTTCTTTACACCTGCATCCATCCCTTGCTGAGCCCCTGACGGAAGCTATGCTTTCCGACCGATACAACACCGTCCGGCGCATGCTGTTTTCCTTCAGCGCCACGCTGCACAGCCTTTTGTACCTTTCCGGCTTTTTGCATGCCACTGTTCCGGCCGGCCATTTTTGCAATTCCGTGCTGAATATGGCCGCCATGGAGCATACCGAAACCTTTATCGACCGCTATCTGCGGGCCACTTTTGATTATACCCAGACGGAAAACGGAGAAATGCTGCTGCTGCATCCCGGTCTGGCGGACCCCTCCCATCTGCTCCACGGCCTCACCGGCCTTTCCCCCTTTGGCATCCATCTGACGGAAGAAATGATGCTGGGGGGCATGAACGGCATTTTGCCAGAAGAAGTAGCCAGCACTGAAAACATGCGGGGCATGCTGCAAGGGGCAGTACGGCCGGATATGGGAGAGGAAGAAGCACTGGAAGATTTGCGAATGATGGCAAAACAGGGGGCCAGCTATGCCGAAATGAAGGAAGTGCTGGAAAGCATGCTGTGCGTGCTGCCCACCCCTTCCCTGCTTTCCGCCCTGAACCAGTTGCACCTGCAAACGGTGCGCTGGATGGGCATCAGATCGGCGGTGCTGAACTGATGCACGTATACGAAGCTTATATCCCGGAAAACGCCCCCCGGCAGCGGCTGGAAATTTATCTGTCCCACGCCTTTCCCTTGCTGCCCGGCCACGTAATCCGGGATGCACTGAATAAAAAGGACGTAAAATTATCCGGCGTTCGTGCCAACCGGGACACCTTGCTGTCTCCCGGGGCACAGGTGCTTTTGTACACGTCCTACGCCATTTCCCTGCCCGTGGTTTATGAAGACGAGCACGTGCTGATCATCAGCAAGCCTGCCGGCATCAGCTGTGATGCGGACGGCCGGGGCGGCATGACCGTCCTGTCCCTTCTGGAACAGCAGGCCAGGGGCGCTTATCAACCCCGGCTGTGCCATCGGCTGGATAACCAGACCAGCGGCATTCTGGTGCTGGCCAAGGACGATGAAAGCGAAAAAATCCTGCTGAACGCATTCAAAGATCACTCCCTCACCAAGGTGTACGAATGTCTGGTGCGGGGGCAGATGCGGCCGGAAAAGGCCACGGTGAAGGCATACCTTGTGAAGGACGCCGCCCGGGCCACCGTTCGGGTAATCACCCACGAAACCCCCGGTGCCCTGCCCATTGAAACCATGTATGAAACCCTGTCCTTTGACGGCACCCTCTCCCGGCTTCGGGTCACGCTGCTCACCGGCCGCACCCATCAGATCCGGGCCCATATGGCTTTTTTGTCCCATCCCCTGCTGGGGGACGATAAATATGGCGACCGTGCCCTGAATAAACGCATGAAAACCACCGCCCTGCACCTGTGCGCCACATCTCTCACCATGCAGCTGCCCGGCTGCATGTCCTATCTTTCCGGGCGCACCTTTACCGTACAACCGCCATTTTAAGAAGGAGTATTTCCATGTCCAACAACCTGCCCATCCGCCTGATCGCCAGTGACGTGGACGGCACGCTGCTCAACAGCCGGGGTGAAATCACCGCCGAAAGCGTGGCCGCCATCCATGCCGCTCAGGAAAAGGGCATTATTTTTGCCATCTGCTCCGGCCGTTTTCCGGAAAATGTGTATGTGCGCATGCGGCCTTATGGCATCGTGTGCCCCATCATCGGCGTGAACGGCTGCCATATCACCGACGAAAACCTGCACACTATCCATACCGCTTCCATGAGCCCGCAGGCCGCCAAAGCGGTGATGGATACGCTCTTTCAGGCAAAGGCTGATTTTTTCATGTTTAACCACCACAGCATCTGCACTTCTGATGAAAACCTGCCCCACCACAGCGAAATCACCCGGCCGGATGATATCCTGTCCCTGGGCTTCCGCTATTATCACGGCAGGCAGGAAATGCTTTCCTGCGTGGAAATGCCGGTGGAAAAATACTATATCTGCGAAGGCAGAAAAGGTGACCCTCTCTGGCAAAAGCTGGAGCGGATTCCCGGCATCACCCTCACCCAGTCCGGCGATAACAATATCGAAGTGATCCCCGCCGGGGTGGATAAAGCCACCGGCGTCATCGCCCTGGCCCAGCACTACGGCATTCCCCTGTCACAAGTCATGACCCTTGGCGACCATGAAAACGATATCCCTATGCTGTCCTGCGCAGGCTGCGGCGTGGCTATGGGCAACGGCACCGCCAGTGCCAAACAGGCCGCCCGCTATACCACCCGATCCAACGACGAAAACGGCCTGGCCTTCGCCATCCGCAAGTGGGCCCTGCACCCACAAGGGATTTCATCCCTTGACCCAGTGGCGGATGTTGCTTGGCGTATCTAACAAACATTTTCCCGCTGATGCATGGGGAACCATGAGTGGCTTCGCCCCCTCAACCCCCACCAGGGATTTCATCCCTGGACCCAGCAGGGCCATCGGCCCTGCACCCAGTAGCGGAACTTACT
>JAFSBN010000223.1 GCA_017437265.1 Clostridia bacterium | reverse complement strand
GTTGAGGAAGTTGACGAAGATGCCCTGCGCGGTCTCGGGGCGCAGCAGCACCTCGGCAGCGCTGGACTCATTCACGCCCTGATGGGTCTTGAACATGAGGTTGAACTGGCGGATGCCGGTGAAATCCTTCTTGCCGCACACGGGGCAGACGATGTCATGCTCGTTGATATAGGCTTCCAGTTCTTCGTTTTTCCAGCCGTCGCCGGTTTCGGCGCCCTTGGTATAATCTTCGATCAGCTTATCGGCACGGAAGCGGGCCTTGCAGGCCTTGCAGTCCATCAGCGGGTCATTGAAGCCGCCCACATGGCCGCTGGCCACCCACACTTCGCGATTCATCAGAATGCCGCAATCCAGGCCGATATTATATTTGCTTTCCTGGACGAACTTCTGCCACCAGGCTTTTTTGATATTGTTTTTGAATTCCACGCCCAGGGGGCCGAAATCCCAGGTGTTGGCCAGGCCGCCGTAAATTTCGCTGCCGGCGAAAATGAAGCCGCGGTTCTGGCACAGGGCCTTCAGTTTATCCATGGTCAAAGGAGCCATTTCAAATCCACTCTCGCTTTCCTTCAGTTATCCGTACCATTATCCCCGTTTCAGCTATATTTGTCAAGGTTTTCCCGCAGAATTTCCCATAATTCGTATACAAGAAAACAATTGTATATTCAACCAAACAAGCTTTCAACCAAGCAAAACAATTTTTCCAAAAAAACGTTGATTTGCACATTCCTGTCTGCTATAATATGGGCAGGAAGACGATCTTTTCTTTTTTATTGTCACACCATGATCGGAGAAAGTGCGGAACAGCCGTATTGAAATGTATATCCGGGTGACGCAAAGCTATAAATGTTTTGCCGAAAAAAGAAATGAGCGTAGCCGCTTATTTTTTGATTGCAGCGAAGGACTTTGGAGGAATGAACATGGATTTCGAAAAAATGACCGTTCTGGAACTGAGAAAAGTAGCAAAGGATATGAATGTCAAGCTGGGTGCCGGCATTTCCAAGCAGGGCATTGTGGATAAATTGAACGCCGTTTCTTCCCTGAACCGTCAGGAAGAGGCACAGGAGCCTGCTCAGCCGGTGCGCCATGCCTCTATTATTACCGATGACGAATTTGAAGAAAACGAAGTGAACCCCGCTTCCTACAGCCGTCCCGTGCGCCCCACCATGCCCCGGCCTGCCGGTCAGAATGGCGCTTCCTCCCTGTCCACCATTTCCGCCAAGGCTCCCGCCTTCACCATGGAAGGCTCCCGCGCCTGGCATAACCCCCGCAGCTATAACACCCCCTATCAGCGGCCTGCTGCCGCCCCCGGCTGGAACCAGCCTCAGCCCCGGCAGCCCCAGGAAGCCCGGCCCCAGAATGCCTACGGCCAGACGGGCTATAACGCCCCCCGCCCCGCTGCGCCCCAGCAGCAGCCCCGGCCTCAGCAAACCCGGCCCTCCTACCAGCGCTTTGGCCCGGAAAACGAAGCCGGCAGCTATGCCCGGCAGGATTATGCTGCCCCCCGGCAGGAATACACCTCCCCGCAGCAGCCTGCTCAGCCCCGCGGCGACTGGGGCGCCTATCGGGCAGATTATGCTGCCCCCCAGCAGCAGCCCCCGGTGCGGGAAACGGCGCCCAATGAAATCCTCATGACCGGGGAATGCGGCGATTGCCAGGGCGTTCTGGAAGTGCTGCCCGACGGCTTTGGCTTCATCCGCATGAACGGCCTGCTTGCCGGCAAGAGCGATGTGTATGTGGGCAATGTGCAGGTGAAGCGCTACGGCCTGCGCACCGGCGATTATATTGCCGGCAAAACCCATCCTCAACGGGATATGGACCGCAACAACGCCCTTTTGTACATCACCGAAGTGAACGGCCAGGAACCGGAAGAAAAAAACACCCGGCCGGCCTTTGAAGAATTGACCGCCATTTACCCCAAACGGAAATTGAACCTGTCTGCCCGCATCAAGGACGACGTGTTCCTTCGCAGCATGGATCTGCTTTCTCCCATTGCCCTGGGCCAGCGTGCGCTCTTTTCCGTATCGCCCCAGGTGAACGGCAATCTGCTGCTTTCCCGGCTGTCCCATGCTGTCTCCGCCGCTGCGCCCAAGGCGCGGGTGATGACCCTTTTGCTGGACGAGCGCCCGGAAGAAGTGACGGAGGCCGCAGAAGCCATCAAGGGTGAAACCTATGCCGCCACCTTCGACCTGCCTGCCGAAATGACGGTAAAAACCGCCGAAATGGTATTGGAAATGGCGCAGCGTCAGGTGGAACAGAAAAAAGATGTGATTTTGCTGGTCAACAGCCTCACACGGCTTGCCCGTGCCTGCAACACCGCCGCCCCCCAGACTGCCCGTCTGTTGCCCAATGGCCTGGTATCCGGCGGTCTCACCCGGGCCAAGCGTTTCTTTGCCGCTGCCCGGAACACCCGGGAAGGGGGCAGCCTCACCATCATCGCCCTGCAGGAAGTGAACGGCAAAAATCCCCTGGATGAAGTGATTGCCGCCGAAATGGAAAACACGGCCAATCTTTCCGCTGCCCTGCTGCCGGGAGATGAGGATGTTTCCTTTGTGCCGGACGCCGCTTCCTGCCATGCCCGCAGAAGCGAGCTGGTATTGACTCAGGAAGAAATGCAGGCGTCTGCAAAGGCCAAAGCTGTGCTTAACGGAAAAACAGACAAAGAAAGCCTGCAACTGATCCGGGAAATGGTAATGGGCTCTGCCGACCATGAAGCACTGGTACAGCAGCTGCTGGCGCTGAATTAACAAGGAAAGGAGCCTGACCCATGGAAGCTACTTCTTATCGCTGCCCATGCTGCGGTGCTTCCCTCACCTTTGGCGCAGACAGCCAGGAAATGCATTGCGCCTCCTGTGACAACACATTCCCCCTGGAAAGCGTGGAACAGGCATCCCATCTGCACGTGGAAGACACCACCGATGCCCAAATGCACTGGGATATGCCCACCGCAGACTCCCTTTCTCAGCAGGATGCCTCTTCTCTTCATGCTTTCCGCTGCAGCACCTGCGGCGCTGAAATTCTTACCGAAAAAGAAATCGCTGCCACCGAATGCGTCTATTGCGGTAATCCCACCATCCTGCCCGGAGTGCTGGAAGGGGCCTATAAGCCCGACGGCGTAATCCCCTTCCAGAAAACAAAGGAAGAGGCCCAGGTCGCCTTCAAAAATCACTGCAAAGGCAAAAAACTGTTGCCCTCCGGCTTTTACACCGATGCCCGGCTGGAAAAGATCACCGGGGTCTATGTGCCCTTCTGGCTGTTTTCCTGCGAAACGGAATCGGACATGACCTTCAATGCCACCCGCACCCATGTAACCCGGGAAGGCCAGTATATGGTGACCCGCACCAGCCATTATCTGATCCATCGGGGCGGACATATAAACTTTGATCAGGTGCCCGTGGACGGCAGCCTGAAAATGGATGATACCATGATGGAATCTATCGAGCCCTTTGATGCCCAAAAAATTCAGGATTTCCAGATTGCCTACCTGTCCGGCTATCAGGCTCAGCGGCACGATGTTTCCGCTGAAAACTGCGCACCCCGGGTCAATGCACGCATCCGGCAAAGCGTGCAGTCGGTCATCCGGGATACGGTGGCTGGTTACCATACCGTTACACCGGCCAAAACCCAGGTGAACCTGTACAACACAAAGGTGAAACAGATTCTGATGCCGGTGTGGCTGCTCAATACCAAATGGAACGATCAGATGTACACCTTCGCCATGAACGGGCAAACGGGCCGTTTCATCGGCGATCTGCCCACCGACAAAGGCAAGTTCTGGAAGTGGCTGCTGGGGCTCACCTTCGGCCTTGGCATCGGCGGATGCGTGCTGCTCTTTGTTCTGATGACCATGGGGGTGATCTGAGATGAAAAAATACCTGATCCTCCTGTTGGTGCTTTGCTTTGCTGCGCTGCCTGCCCTGGCCGATACAGACAGGGTGGTGGACGAGGCCAATCTGCTTTCCCACTTTGAGGAAAATGTGCTGCAGGAAAAAATCGACAAGATTACAGCCCTGTATGATATGGACGTGGCCATCGTTACCAAAGACGGCATCGGCTACCGCTCTATCAATATCTATGCCGCCGATTATTTTGAAGCGGCAGGCTATGGCGTGGGCCCCACGAAAGACGGCCTGATTTTCCTGATTGATATGAACAACCGGGATTATTTCACTGCTACCCACGGAAAAGCCATCACTGTCTTTACTGACTGGGGTCTGGATAATATCCACAACCGCATCGTCAGCGATCTGTCCTATGGGAATTACTACGAAGCATTCGACCGGTACCTGTCCTATGTGGAACAGTACCTGCAGGATTATCAGCAAAACGGCACCATCCACGATTATGGCCGGCAAACCCGCACCCTGGACCCCAAGGAACGGTTCCTGAGCATGGTGCCTATCATCTTCATCGTTTCCTTTGCCGTCGCCCTCATCGTTTCCTTCAGCCTGAAGCGGCAATTGAAAACGGTGCGCCAGCAGCAAAATGCCACCTCTTACATCCAAAGAGGCAGCTTCTACCTTTCCCGCTCCCAGGATATCTACCTCTACACCCGCACTACCCGCCGCAAAATCGAAACCAATACCGGCTCCTCCGTCGGCCGTGGCGGCAGCAGCACTTTCCGCTCCTCTTCCGGCGGCAGCTTTGGCGGCCGCGGCGGTAAGTTCTGAGCGGAGAAGCAAGGCAGGGGCCTGTGCGGCCCCTGTACCCCGCACCAGGGCCATTGGCCCTGGACCCAGAATGCGACAGACAGTTTTATCGAACCGGATTGTTTCCGCATGTTGATAGAGAAACCGAAAGGAAACAGCACCACGGGCACAATAAAAACAGAAAAAAGGCGTGGCCGGAAATAAATTTCCGCCAGTGCCTTTTTTGCTGTTTTCCCCGGATGCTTTGCATCCGGTTGGCGGCGTTCCGCCGCCGGCCCGTGTGTGCGGCAGTGCCGCAGCCCATTCGCAATATTGCAATCTGCTTTTGCCAAGGGATTTCTGCGTGTTTCTGGGAGGGGAGACAACAATCCCTCAGGCCCTGCGGGCCAGCTCCCTTTACACAAGGGAGCCTTTTTCTACTCACATCAGCGGGTTTTTCTTGTTTCAGCGGAAAAATGTTTGTCAGATAAGATGAGTAAGTTCCGCTTCTGGGTCCAGGGATGAAATCCC
>JAFSBN010000222.1 GCA_017437265.1 Clostridia bacterium | reverse complement strand
ATTTCATCAAACAGCACCACCGCATAGGGCTTGCGGCGCACCTTTTCCGTCAGCTGTCCCCCTTCTTCAAAGCCCACATAGCCGGGCGGGGATCCCACCATCCGGGATACGGTATGTTTTTCCATGTATTCGCTCATATCCAGACGGATCAGCGCATTCTCGTCGCCAAACATGGCTTCACCCAGCGCCCGGCAAAGCTCCGTTTTGCCAACGCCCGTGGGCCCCAGAAAAATGAAGCTGCCAATGGGACGTTTGGGATCCTTCAGCCCGGCCCGGGCCCGGCGGATAGCCCGGCTGACGGCGCTCACCGCTTCTTCCTGGCCAATGACCCGCTGATGGAGAATATTTTCCAGATTCAGCAGCCGTCTGGACTCTTCTTCCGTCATTTTCTTTACCGGAATGCCTGTCCACCCGGCCACCACCTGCGCAATATCCTCTTCCCCCACCACATCCCGGGCAGAGGATTTTCTGCGTTCCCAGGCGGATCGTTTTTCTTCCAGTTCATTGCGCAGCGTGTTTTCCTGGTCCCGCAGGCTGGCAGCCTTTTCATAATCCTGCTTGTCGATGGCTTCGGATTTTTCCAGCAACACACCCTCCAGCGCTACTTCCACTTCCTTCACGTCGGAAGGGGCGGTGAACGCCTGAATACGCACCCGGGAAGCAGCCTCGTCCATCAGGTCGATGGCCTTGTCCGGCTGAAAACGGTCGCTGATATAGCGGCCGGAAAGCTTCACTGCCGCCTCCAGCGCTTCATCGGTGATGCGCACCTTATGATGGGCTTCATACCGGTCCCGCAGGCCCTTCATGATGGCCAGGGTTTCTTCGTCGGTGGGTTCGTTCACTGTAACGGGCTGAAAACGCCGGGCCAGGGCTGCGTCCTTTTCGATATGCTTTCTGTATTCGTCCAGAGTGGTGGCACCGATGCACTGAATTTCCCCCCGGGCCAGGGCGGGCTTCAAAATATTGGCGGCATCCATGCTGCCCTCCACCTTCCCGGCACCCACGATGTTTTGCAGTTCGTCGATAAAGAGGATCACATCCCCCCGCTTGCGCACTTCGTCCAGGGTGTTTTTCAGCCTTTCTTCAAATTCACCCCGGTATTTGCTGCCGGCCACCATGGCCCCCATATCCAGAGAAATGATTTTCTTGTTTTCCAGATTTTCCGGAATATTGCCCTGAACAATCTTCTGGGCCAGCCCTTCCGCCACGGCAGATTTTCCTACCCCGGGTTCGCCAATCAGCACAGGGTTGTTTTTCGTGCGCCGGGACAGGATCTGGATGATCCGTTCAATTTCCGTCTGTCGGCCGATAACGGGATCCAGTTTCCCCTGTTTTGCCGCTTCCGTCAGATCCCGGCCGTATTTCTGCAGACAGGTATCCGCTTCCTTGCCGGCGGCAGCCTGCGGCGCTTCCTTCACCATGCCCTCCAGCACCGATTTTTTCACCTTGTCCGTATCGGCGCCCATGCCGGTCATTACCCGCATGGCCACGCTGTCTTCATCCATCAGAAGCGCCAGCCAGAAATGCCCTGCCGTCACATAGGGCATGCCCAGCCGCTGGGCTTCCCGGATGCTGTTTTCCAGCAGCTTTTTCACGCTGGGGGAAAGCTCCAGCCGGGCAGGCGTCCCTTCCCCGCTACCGCAGATTTGCTTGACGGCCTCCGTTACCGTTTCTGCAATCACCTGATCCGGCAGGGCCGGCGCATCGCTCCTTGCCTGACGCAAAAGCCCGATCAGCATATGCTCGCTGCCCACATACCGGTGCCCCATTTCCACCGCAGCACGCTGGGCAGATGCGATTACCAGCTGTGCCCGCTCATTAAAACGACCGAAAATTGCCATATCTTACCTCCTGTTACCGATAAAAACACATTTTTCTACATTAATATATTATATAAACCCTGCGGCGTATTTATTCATCGCCGCTTTGTTATGCTTCTTCCCGCTGGGCAACCGCAAGCAGCATAGCCCGCATCACTTTGGCCCGCAGCGCATTCTTCGCCTGCTCCGGCACCGGCACCGAAAACGCCGGAGGCGATACTGCTGCCGCCATCAGCCGGGCATCCTCCAGGGACAACACGCCGCTCTGGGCCAACTGCCGGCACAAAATCTGGGCCGACTGGGCGTCAATCGCCGTACCGATCCGCTCATTGAGCAGGTAGGAAAGCTGATCCTGCGCGCTTCTGCGCACCTGCACAATGCGGATGTATCCGCCGCCGCCCCGCTGGCTGGATGTTACATAGCCATGGTCCGGCGTAAAACGGGTGGATAATACATAATTGATCTGGCTGGGGGCGCAGTGGAAAAATTCCGCCAGCTCGTTCCTTTTGATTTCCACTTCTGACTGCTCTTCCCCCATCATTTCCTTGATGAACGCTTCGATGGTATCGCTCAGGCGCATAGTGCCCCTCCTTGTTTTCATTTTCTGTCTTTCTTTGACCTATGTATATGGTAACACATTTTTCACAGCTTTGCAATGGTTTTTCCACGGTTTTCCAAACACGTTGATTTTTGAAAATCCTGTTTTGTATTTCTCCTGCTTTCGGCAAATTTTTCTTGAAAACATATTGACAAGAGGGTCATAGTATGGTTTAATGTTTCCTGTTTTGAAGTTTAGTTTTTCTAAACTTACAAGTGTGATTTGCGGTTTAGTAAAAGTAAACCCTTTTTTCGGAAAGGAGTGTGGCCCTGTGAATATCGGCGAAAAGCTCAGGCAATTGCGTCTGCAGCGAAACCTGACCCAGGAAGAAATGGCAGACCGGTGTGAACTGAGCAAGGGGTTCATATCCCAGGTGGAAAGGGATCTGGCTTCCCCCTCCATTGCCACGCTGACGGATATGCTGGAATGCCTGGGCAGCAACCTGAAGGAATTCTTTTCCGAATCCGGTAACGAGAAAACCGTCTTTTCCCAGGACGATATGTTTGTAAAGGAAGACGAAGAAACCCTTCGGGGCAGCATCACCTGGCTTGTTCCCAGTGCCCAGAAAAATGATATGGAGCCCATATTGGTGGAACTGGGGGAACAGGGCCAGACCCAGGATATGCCGCCCCATGAAGGCGAAGAATTCGGCTATGTCCTCTCCGGCACCGTTACCCTGCTGGTGGGCACAAAGCACTATAAGGTGCACACCGGTGAAAGCTTCTGCCTGCATCCCAATGCCCCGCACCGGATCATTAACAGCGGAAAACGCACCGCCAGATTTCTGTGGGTATCCACCCCGCCCAATTTCTGATTTTTCGGAGGAATAAGCTATGGAAGAACAACGCCTCATTACCCTGGAAAACATCAGTAAAGCCTACGACGGGGTGACCGTCCTGTCCAACATCAATCTCTACATCCGCAAGAAGGAATTTGTGACCCTGCTGGGCCCCTCCGGCTGCGGCAAAACCACCACCCTTCGCATCATCGGCGGCTTCGAAACGGCGGACAGCGGCCGGGTGATGTTTGACGGCAAGGATATTTCCGCCCTGCCCCCCTATAAGCGGCGGGTGAACACGGTGTTCCAGAAATACGCCCTGTTCCCCCACCTGAACGTGAAGGACAATATCGCCTTTGGCCTGAAGCTGAAAAAAACGCCCAAAGACGAAATTGAAAAAAAAGTGGATAAAATGCTGGATCTGGTAAATCTCTCCGGCTACGGCAAGCGCAGCGTGGATTCCCTCTCCGGCGGTCAGCAGCAGCGCATTGCCATCGCCCGCGCGCTGGTGAATGAACCGGAAGTATTGCTGCTGGATGAGCCCCTGGGCGCGCT
>JAFSBN010000221.1 GCA_017437265.1 Clostridia bacterium | reverse complement strand
GGAAAATACGCCCGTTGCAGAGTCTGAAGTGATGGCACGGGAATTGGAAAAGCTGGGCGTGATGCCGGAAAAAATTGTGCAGGAAAACGCTTCTCTCTATACCGTCCAGAATATCCGGAATGCAAAAGCCATGCTGGAAGAGCAAGGCATTTACCGGCCCCGGGTAATCCTGGTCACCAGCGATTATCACGCCTTCCGGGCGGCACACATGGCCCGCTCCATGGGCATGAGGGTGAAAAGCATCCCAAGCCCCACCCCCAACGATGCCCTGAAACGCAAACGCCGCAAACTGGAATGTTTTTTTTTCATCAACTACATCACCGGCTGGGAAACGGGCAGAAGAAAGCGCCCCGCCTGGTATGATAAAGCCGTAAAAAGGCTGCAAAGGTAAAGAAGCATTCAAAACCATTTACGATACAATCACCCTCGGAAAAATAGCACATCAAAAAAGAGCCTGCATTACTGCAGGCCCTTTGTTTGTTTAGGAATTATTCGGCAGGAACTTCTTCCACCACTTCTTCAGCAGCAGGAACTTCTTCCACCACTTCTTCAGCGGGAGCCTCTTCTGCCACTTCTTCAGCGGGGGCTTCTTCAGCAGCGGGAGCCAGTTCTGCTACCATGGCATCCAGATTGGCGCGGTAAGCCTTCCAATCGGGGTGGGTGCTGTGATAAATGGGCAGGCACACACCATCATCGGTAATGGGCTGGCTATAGGTGACGCCGTTGCAGATGAACAGGTAAGCCACATCGCCCAGTTCAGCCTTGCTGACAGTATCGCCGAAAGCAATTTCGCTGGTGGGAGCAGCACAGAAATCAGCAGTGATTTCGTCGATGCTCTTGAACCACTTCACGCATTCGCTGTTCATGGTCAGACGGTTGGGGGAAGCATAATAGGTGCTGTAATCAACCGTTACATCATCACCATGCACAGTAACGGTAGCGTTACCGATTTTCACCTTGTTGGAGGCGATCAACGGAATCTGATAGATACCATCCTTGGACAGGTTCACAGGGCACACATTATACCACTTGTCGGTTATGCCCAGATCACGCAGGCTGTAGCCGGCAACACCCATGGTGTTGTTGGGATACCAGGTAAATTCATATTCAGGCACAAATTCTTCTTCGGGAGCAGGTTCTTCGTCCTGCGTTTCAGAGAGGAAGAAGTCGATTTCGATGCTGCCAGGGTTGTTCAACTTGCTGACATCAAAGATGTTGAAGTTCTGAGAAGCAGCAGCGCTGTCCCAAGTGGTGCCATCGATGGTGCCGTTGTTATCAATCTGATATTGGTCATACATCAGGCCATAGGTGTCGTCGTTAGTCCAGAACACAGTACCATCGTCGTTGATATTATCATACCAGGTACGGCCGTAAGTTACATCGCCCACTTCGTGAGAAACGCCATCAATACGCACATCGGTAATGTTCATGTACAGCCCGGGGAACAAGGAGCTGCCGCCATCCACCACAACAGCCAGCTTCTGAGCGCCGATGTTACTGTTTCCGGGATAGAACCAGCTGGGCATATGGCCCTGCACACCAACAGTGTAGAAACCGGGGCCGGTAACGGTAGCAGTGGTGGGCGTCCAATAATCGTTATGTGTATCGGTAACGGCAGGCCACCAGTCCTGATCCTGCCAGAAGATGTAGGCATTCGTGCTTACTTCTTCCACATAGTTGCTGGGGACAGCATTGGTGGTGAAGGTATCGGGGCCTTCACCCAGCACGCGCAGAGCGGGGCCGCCTTCGGGCTTCACATCCTGCTGGGCGGAGAGGAAGAAATCAATTTCGATGGATTTGGGGTTGTTCAGCACGCTGACATCAAACACGTCAAACTTCTGAGCTTCGCCGGCACTGTTCCAGGTGGCGCCGGTTTCGACGGAGCCGCCGTTATCGATCATCCACTGATCCCACAGCAGAGCGTAGGTATCGTTGGCATCCCAATACACCTTACCGCCTTCGTCGTTGTTGATGTTGTCATAGCCGGTCTGGCCATAGGTCACATCGCCGCAGGGATAGGAAACGCCATCCACACGGACATCAACAATCTGCATGTACATACCGGGGAACAAATCCTGGCCGTCCTTCACAACAATGGCCAGCTTCTGAGCGCCGATGTTGCTGTTGCCGCCGGAATAGAACCAGCTGGGCATATGGGCATCCACCTTCACGGTGTACCAGCCTTCGCCGGTCACAGTAGCGGGGGTGGGAGTCCAGTAATCATCAGCCTGAGACCATACAGCAGGCCACCAGTCCTGATCCTGCCAGAAGATGTAGGCGATGGTGCTGGCAGCAGCTTCTTCGCCTTCGGGGGCAATTTCTTCAGCCATGGCCGTCATGCTCATGCTCAGCGCCAGAACCAAAGCAGCCACCATCAGAAGAATGCGATACATGTTCTTCATAAGTGATTCTCCCTTCCTATTTTGGTGCACAAAAGCACCGCAAACGATTTCGGTCTGTTTCATTATACCTGTGCAGGATATATTTGTCAACATCTATTGTGTTTTTTTCCAGATCGTACAAACAATTTATTTCTCCAGAACGGACAAAATGAGCCTGCAGGTATTCTCAATTCCCTTCACATGGGTGCGTTCATAGCCATGAGAGGCAAACACACCGGTGCCAATCAGGGCGAAGCGGCAATCGTTCCCGGCACGAAGCGCCGTGGCGGTATCGGAGGAATAGCTGGGATACACATCCGCCGCATAATGGATGCCCTTTTCCTTGGCCAGGGCGATCAGTTCATTGGTAAAGCCGTAATGGTAGGGGCCGGCGGAGTCCTTCACGCAGATGGACACCATGGTTTCATCGCAGGCAAGGTCATCCCCCACACAGCCCATATCCACAGCCAGAATATCTTCAATGCCCTCCGGCAGCCGCATGGAAGCCCCGTGGCCCACTTCTTCAAACACCATAAAGAGAATGGCCACCCGGCGATTCAGCTTCACTTTCCCTTCTGCCACCCACTGGGCCAGGGCCAGCAGCATACCGGCACTGGCCTTATCATCCAGATGGCGGCTCTTGAGATATCCGGTTTCGGTCAGCACCGTCCGGGGATCCCAGGAAATAAAGCAGCCCGTTTCAATGCCAAGCTTTTCCACATCCTGCTTGCTCTTCACCACTTCGTCCAGCACAATTTCCAGGGTATTTTCGCCCCTTGTATCGCCGTTCATATCGCCAAACACATGCTGGCTGGCCTTCACGGACTGCACCGTGCCGGAATAGGTTTTGCCGTCTCTTGTGTGTACCAGACAGTTTTCCGTTTCCACCGTGCTGTCCGCCCAGCCCCCGATATGGGTATAGCGGATGCGGCCGTTGCCCTTGACGGAGCGCACCATGGCCCCCAGCGTATCCACGTGAGCAGAAAGCAAAAGGCCCTTGCCTTCGCCGCCCAGTTCACACCACACACCGCCCTTGCGGTGCTTCACAGGAGAAAAGCCCATCCCCTGCAGCGTTTCCATCAGGTAATCCGCTGCCATATCGGTAAATCCGGTAGGAGAGGGAATGGACAAAAGTTTCTGAATATAATCCAAAGCCAGCTGATGCATAACCAATGCTCCTTTTCGTTTTTTCTTTTATTATTATACTACTTTCCAGTACAAAGGCAAGAAACTTCAGGGTGCAGATTGTATTTTTTCTTTTCTCTGATATAATGAAGATGCATATTTCGTTATAAAGGAGGACGTATTATGTCCTGTACATCCATCGTCGCCCCCCGTCCCCCCATGGGCTGGAACAGCTGGGACTGCTACGGCGCTGCCGTCAACGAGCAGCAGGTACGTGCCAATGCCGATTATATGGCAAAGCATCTGAAAGAATACGGCTGGGAATATATCGTGGTGGATATCCAGTGGTATCAGCCCTCCGCCTCCAGCCATGCCTACGAGCCCTTTGCCCCCCTCACCATGGATGAATGGGGCCGTCTGACACCTGCCGTCAATCGCTTTCCCAGTGCAGCAAACGGACAGGGTTTCAAACCGCTGGCCGATTATGTGCATTCCCTGGGACTGAAATTTGGCATCCACATCATGCGCGGCATGCCCCGGATGGCGGCCCACAACCACCTGCCCATTCTGGGCTGCGACAAAGGCTGCGCCGAAGTAGCCAACCCCAATTCCATCTGTGCCTGGAACCCGGATATGTACGGCCTCAAGTGCGATCTGCCGGAGGCTCAGGCCTATTACAACAGCATTTTCCAGCTTTATGCTTCCTGGGGTGTGGACTTTGTCAAATGCGACGACATTGCCCGTGAATACCCTCATTGTGCCAGGGAAATCGAACTGATCTCCACCGCCTGCCGGACATGCGGCAGGGACATCGTTCTGTCCCTCTCCCCCGGCGCCGCCCCCTTGGAGCAGGCCCGGCACTTGCAGAAATATGCCAACATGTGGCGCATTACCGACGATTTCTGGGACGATTGGAAGCTGCTTCATGCCATGTTTGAGCGGGCAGAAAAATGGTGCATCCATGCCGGGCCCGGTCATTGGCCTGATGCGGATATGCTGCCAATGGGTGCCCTTCGCCAGTGCTATGGCGGCGATGACTGGACCCGCTTCACCAATAACGAGCTCTACACCATGATGACCCTTTGGTGCATCATGCGCTCTCCTTTGATGATCGGTGCCGAAATGAACAAAAACGACGCCTTTACCCTGTCTCTCCTCACCAATAAAGACGCCCTCTATGCCAACCAGCATGGCCGGAACGCCCGTCCCGTATCGGAAGACGGCGGCCATATCGTGTGGATGAGCGAAGGGGAAGACGGCCGCATTTTTGTTGGGCTTTTCAACACCAACGAAAAGGAAGAAGAAGTGGCCTTCTGCCGCAGGCAGATTACGGACAGGCAGATCAAAGCCATAATGAACGTGTGGGCACAGGAAACAGAACCTGCGGACAAACGCACCTTCTCCGTTCCCGCTCACGG
This sequence comes from Clostridia bacterium, assembly GCA_017437265.1. Classification (GTDB taxonomy): domain Bacteria; phylum Bacillota; class Clostridia; order Christensenellales; family Aristaeellaceae; genus RUG563. The sequence continues at coordinate 3,889 of JAFSBN010000221.1, read as the reverse complement.
TGCCGTGATGCTGGCACTGGAGGTATAAATGCATATCCGGATTATGACCATCCATGACTATGACGCCGTCTATGCCCTGTGGCTTTCCTGCAAAGGCATGGGGCTCAATGATGTGGACGATTCCCGGGAGGGCATTGAAAAATACCTGCGCAGGAACCCTGCCACCTGCTTTGTGGCAGAGGATGAAAACCGGATCCTGGGTGTGATCCTCTCCGGCCACGACGGCAGGCGGGGCTTCATCCACCACACAGCCGTGCACCCGGACTGCCGGGGACAGGGCATTGGCAAACAGCTGGCGGAGCACGCCCTTGCCGCCCTGAAAAAGGAAGGCATCAGCAAGGTGGCGCTGGTGGTGTTCCAGCGGAACGAAACCGGCAATGCTTTCTGGGAAAGGATGGGCTTTTCTCAGCGCACCGATCTTGCCTACCGCAACCTGGCCCTTCAGGAACTGATCCGCATGGACACATGATTTACTGCTGCAAGAATTTTCTTGCAGCTTTTTTCTGAAATGAACCTTTCCCCTTCTTTTTCCGTCTATTTATACGAAACCGGTTTCAAATCACAAAAAGGAGGTGAGGATATGGACGAATTTGAACAGCTGCTTTCCCGGCACCAGAGGGTAGTGGAGCGATATGTACGTTATCGCTGTCCAAAGGATGCAGAGGACATCCTGCAGGAAACCTATCTGACGGCCCATCAGCGTTTTGGTCAGCTAAAAGACAAAAACGCTTTCAAACCCTGGCTCATCACCATCGCCCGGAACAAATGCAACGATCATTTCAGAAGCGCTCCCCCCGCATCCCTTTCTCTGGATGCAATTCCCGAGCCTGCCGACCTGCGTTTTGGCCTTCCGGAACCCACGCTTGTTTCCGATGTGCTGGATGCCCTTTCAAAAGAAGAAAGCAGCCTGCTCGAGCTTTTCTATTTTCAGCAATTGCCCCAGCAGCAAATCGCCAAAATGCTGCATATTCCCCTGGGCACAGTCAAAAGCCGTCTGCATGCTGCCCGGCAGCACTTCAAAGCCCAATATCCCGCCTCAGGAAAGGAAGAAACCATCATGAAGAAATTGCCTGCTTTATTGCCTGCCTATACCATCACCGAAAGCAAGGAAGCCCCCTTCTCCGTCAAATGGGAGGAGCTCATGGGCTGGTTTCTGGTACCGAAACTGGGTGAAAAGCTAAGCTGGGGCATGTACGATCTGCCATCCCGGAAGTGCGACCACATTTATGATATGCAGGTCACCGGCAAGGCCATGGTGCACGGCATTGAAGGCGTAGAATTGACTGCCCGTGAAGCCAGCTATTCCAATAAAAACGATGTGGTGTACCGCACCTTTGTTGCCCAACTGACGGACACCCATTGCCGCTACCTTGCCACGCTGCGCAATGACGGCGACGTGCGCAACTACATCACCTTTCTGGACGAAGAGGCTTTCATGCCCAACTGGGGCTTTGGCGAAAACAACTGCGGCAACGAAGTGAACCTGTCTGTCAAGGGCCACATCCGGCGGGAAGGCAACATCATTACCAGCATCCCTAATCCGTTCCTGCTGGATATTGTGGGCCGCTATACCGTGGAAATCAACGGCAAAGTATATGATACTGTCTGCGTGATGGACATCAACACATACGATGCCGGCGTGGTGTCCGAGCAGTTTCTGGATCAAAACGGCCGCACCATCCTCTGGCGCCGCTATAACCGCAACGACTGGGCCATGGACCGCTACGGAAAACCCTGGACCGAGCTTCTACCCCACAATGCCTGCCTCACCGTCAACGGCGAAACCTATGTGGAATGGTACGATTGCATCACGGACTACATTCTGTAATCAACCTGCCCTTCTGAACACAAAAAACCGCCTGTCCAATGACAGACGGTTTATTTGTTTGCCTTATTCTTAGGCTTCCTTGGCGATGGCCACCAGCTGAGCGAAAGCAGCAGCGTCGGTGACGGCCAGGTCGGCCAGCATCTTGCGGTTCACTTCGATGCCCTTCTTCTTCAGGCCGTTGATGAAGGTAGAGTAGCTCATACCATTCAGGCGGCAGGCAGCGTTGATACGGGTGATCCACAGACGACGGAAATCGCGCTTGCGCAGTTTACGGCCGGTGTAGGCGTAGCGCAGGGAGCGGCGAACCTGTTCACTGGCAGTGCGGTACTGCTTGCTCTTGGAGCCCCAGTAACCCTTCGCCAGCTTAAACACCTTGCGGCGTTTCTTATGGGCAGTAACAGCCCTCTTAATGCGTGCCATGTTTTTGTTCCTCCTTCAGACGGGCGTAGCTTATTTGTAGGGAATCAGCGTACGGATGGTAGCAGCTTCAGCTTTGTTCTGAAGGGTGCCGCCAGCGCGCAGATGACGGATACGCTTGGTGGTCTTCTTGTTGAGAATGTGGTTGGCATTCATCTTCTTGTGCTTCACCTTGCCCGTCTTGGTCAGGGAAAAGCGCTTCGCTGCGCCACGGTGAGTCTTTTGCTTGGGCATGGAAATGTCCTCCTTCCGGAAAGTAGTTCTGTCAAGCCTTATTGGCTTCAGCCTGCTGCTTGGCAGCGGCAGCCTTTTCGGCCTTGATGGCTTTTTCAGTCTTGGGCACAAGGATCATCAGCATGTTGCGCCCTTCGATGGTGGGACGGCGTTCGACGGTGCAATATTCCTTGGTGCGTTCAATGAAATCCTGCATCACCTTCAGGCCGATATCGGAATGGGCAATCTGACGGCCACGGAAGCGGATGGAAACCTTCACCTTGTTGCCGTCCTGCAAGAAGCGGATGGCGTTTTTGGCCTTGATGTTCACATCGTTTTCTTCGATGGTGGCGGAAAGCTGCACTTCCTTGAGAGCAATCACCTTCTGGTTCTTGCGCATTTCCCTTTCACGCTTGGACTGTTCAAAGCGATGCTTGTCATAATCCATCAGCTTGCACACAGGGGGCTGAGCGGTGGGAACGATCTTGACCAGATCCAGTTCGGCTTCTTCGGCCATTTCCAGCGCCTGCCTGGTGGGCATGATGCCCAGCTGAGCGCCATCAGCGCCGATGACGCGCACTTCACGGTCACGGATCTCTTCATTGATGAGCAGTTCGGTTGCTATGTCGATGCACCTCCACAATGGTTTTGTCCAAATGAAAAATGGACGGGGTAAAGCCACCCGTCCATTGCATTACAATCAAAATGCCATACCCGTGCAAAACGAAATTCGCAGCGGAGAGAAGCGGGCAGCTTCTGCTTGAAACAGATGTATTATATTCCCTTTTCCCGGGAATGTCAAGGGTTTTTTCGCCGAATTTTCAATATTTTCAGCGGTTTTGCACATAGCCCAGGGTTTTCAGGTCATCGGCGCTGTCCCGCCAGCCGGGACGCACCTTCACCCACAATTGCAGATTCACATGCAGCCCCAGCAGCGCTTCAATATCCTGCCGGGCTTCCCGGCCAATCTTCTGCAGCATGGAGCCCTGCTTGCCAATAATGATGCCCTTATGGGAAGCACGTTCGCAATAGATGGTGGCGTCAATTTCCATGAAATTGTCGTTTTCCTTCTTCATGGCCATCATTTCCACGCCCACGCCGTGGGGCACTTCGTCCCGCAGGTTCCGCAGGGCTTTTTCCCGGATCAGCTCGGCGCAGATATCCCGCTCCGGCTGGTCGGTGAGCATATCGTCGGGGAAATACTTGGGGCCAACGGGCAGATGGGCCTCCAGTTCCTTCCGGATCTGTGCCACCCCATCGCCGGTTTTGGCACTGATGGGCATGATGCCGTCATAGGCGGCATTCTTGAAGCTGTCGATGATTCCCAGCAGATCCTTGGGTTCCACCAGATCAATCTTATTGAGCACCAGCAGCTTATATACTTTTTTCCGGCTCATTTCCGCTACGATGGAGCGATCGTGGGGCCCGATG
>JAFSBN010000220.1 GCA_017437265.1 Clostridia bacterium | reverse complement strand
GACTCCACCTCCGCCGTGGACATGGAAACGGAATACCAGATCCAGCAGGAATTGAAGGAAGTGCTCAAGGACCGCACCACCTTCATCATTGCCCACCGCATTTCTTCCGTCAAGAATGCCGACCAGATCATCGTGCTGGATAACGGCGAAATTGCCGAAAGAGGCAACCATAAATCCCTCATGGAAAAAGGCGGCATTTACTACCAGATGGTGATGGACCAGATGTCCTCCGCCGTGAAGGTTGAAAAGGAGGTGCAGTAAAATGGCACGTGTCATTCGCCAGTTGGACGATGAAGCCCTGGAAAAACCGTTTAATAAAGACCAATTTTTCCGTTTGCTGCGCTACATGAAGCCCTACAAAAAGCAAGTAGGCTTTTCCCTGGTGCTGATGGTGATTGCCATGGCCTGTAACCTGGCCAACCCTTACCTCATGAGCCGTGCCATCGGCGAACTGCAGGTGAAGGCCACCGAAAATATGCCCTGGATCCTGGGCGGCATGGTATTGCTTGCCATCATCGGTTCCATCTGCACCCGCTACCGTATCCGCTGGATGGATACCGCCGGCCGCCGTGCCCTGGCCACGCTGCGCGAAGATCTGTTCCACCATATCCAGGGCATGTCCTTCTCCTTTTTTGACACCCGCTCTGCCGGGAAACTGCTGGTGCGCGTCATCAATGACGTCAATTCCCTCAACGACCTTTTCACCAACGGTATCGTAAACGTGCTCATCGATTGTATGACCATCGTGCTGCTGGTGGTTATCATGCTGGCTGTCAACTGGAAACTGACGCTGATTGGCATGTGCATCCTGCCCCTTTTGCTGTTCATTCTGTTCAAGGTAAAAAGAATCATGCGCCTTCGCTGGCAGCGGGTGCGTGTGAAAAACTCCACCATGAACGGCTATCTCCACGAATCTCTCACCGGCATGCGGGTGACGGAAGCCTTCGTCCGTGAAGACGAAAACGCCGATACCTTCCGTGCCGTCAACAGTGACATCCGCTCCTACTGGATGAAGGCCGTCAATATCAACAACCTCTTCTGGCCCATGCTGGATTTGACCGGCAATATCGGCACGGTGCTGGTATATATTTTCGGTGTGGAATTCATGAAGATGGATGCGCTGGTGCTGGCGGACCTGCTGCTGCTGATCTGGTATCTGGGCCGGTTCTGGCAGCCCCTCAATACCCTCTCCAATTTCTATAACAGCCTGCTCACCGCCACCGCATCCATGGAACGCATTTTCGAAATCATGGATACCGAAAGCGATATTCAGGATAAGGAAGACGCCAAGCCCCTGCCCCCCATCGAAGGCCGGGTCACCTTTGAAAACGTCACTTTCTCCTATGACCGGGAAAAGACGGTGCTCAAAAACGTTTCCTTCGATATTACTCCCGGCAACACCATCGCATTGGTCGGCCCCACAGGCGCCGGCAAAACCACCATCGTCAATCTGCTCAGCCGCTTCTATGACCCCACAGAAGGCAGGGTCCTGATCGACGGGCATGATTTGAGGGATATGCAATTGACCAGCATGCGCAAGCAAATGTCCGTCATGATGCAGGATACCTTCATTTTCTCCGGCACCATCATGGATAATATCCGCTACGGCCGGCTGGATGCCACGGATGAAGAAGTGATCGAAGCCGCCAAAACCGTCAGCGCCCATGAGTTCATCATGAACATGCCCAAGGGCTACCAGACGGAGGTGAACGAGCGCGGCTCCTCCCTCTCCCAAGGCCAGCGCCAGCTGATTTCCTTCGCCCGGGCGCTCCTCAACGACCCCAAGATCCTCATTCTGGACGAGGCCACCTCCTCCATCGATACCCGGACGGAAATGCTGATTCAGAAAGCGCTGGATGCGCTGCTGAAAAACCGCACTTCCTTTGTCATCGCTCACCGCCTGTCCACCATCCGCAATGCGGACTGCATCTTTGTGGTGCAGGACGGCAAGATCGCCGAAAAGGGCAACCACGAAGAGCTCATCAAACTGCCCGGCGGCCATTACAGAGGCCTGTGCGAAGCCCAGTACCGTTTCATGACGGCAGACGAATAACCAACCTTTTCAGGAGCATACCGCCGGTATGCTCCTTTTTGATACCATCCGGCAAAATAGCTTGCCAAAGAATGTGGTTTCATGTATAATTCCTGTGTATTGTATCAGAAAGGATCTATGCATCATGCAAAAGAAAGCGCTTCTCTTTTTCGTTATTCTGGCAATGTTGTTCACCGGCTGCAGCACTGCCTTTGCAGAGGGCCTGCCTATGGACGATTGCTCCTTCGGCCCTGCGCCCAAGGATGAAAATTATCTTTCCGCCACTCAGTACAAGGATTCCTCCATCGAGGTAAACATGTACGACGGGCGCTATTGCGATACCCCTTACGCCTACGCCCACATCAAAATTTCCCATCCTTCCCAGCTGCGTACGGCTCCCGGTGCCAAAGTGACCGCCCCCAACGCCGAATTCCACGCCCAGATCACCTACATCGGCCGCCACATTGCCCGGGCTGTCAACGCTGTGGTTGCCATGAACGGCGATTACTATACCAAGACCGACCACTGCATGGTGCTGCTGCGTCAGGGCCACCAGTACCGCAACGTGACCGACGGTCGGCCGGATTTGCTCATCGTGGATAAGGAAGGCAATTTCTCCGCTCTGCAGGGCTGCAAGAAAGCTGATTATGCTGCTTTCTATAAAGCCAACAAAGAAAACCTGTATCAGGTGTTTTCCTTTGGTCCGGTAATGTGCAAAGACGGCGTCAGCATCATTCCCGAAGATTACACCAACCGCCACATCGGTGCCGTCAAGCCCACCCAGCGTTCCGCCATCGCCCAGATCGGCCCGCTGGAATACCTGATGATCACCTGTGAAGGCCCTCAGAGCGAAAATTCCGTGGGCCTTACCATCTATCAGTTTGCTGCCCTGTGTGAAGAACTGGGCAAAAAGCACAGTGAAAACGGCTGCATGCTGGCCTTCAATATGGACGGCGGCAACAGCTCCACCCTGCTTTTCAAGGGCATCGATGAAAAGAGCGGAAAACTGAACTATGTAAAGTATAACTGCCCCGAAATCGAACGTGACCTGAGCGATATCATCTACTTCGCCACGTTGGAAGAATAAACAGGAAGTGATCTGATGGAACCGGTATTATTGTATCTGCCTTTTCTGCAGCAGCCTGTCACGCTGTATGGCATTCTCAGTGTTGTTTGTATTATTGCCGCCCTTGTGCTTTCTTTCCTTACCGCAAAGCGGCTGAACAAGAAAAGCCATATGGCGGTGTTCGCCCTGCTTTCCCTGGTACTGGGTGCTTTTATCGGCCGGCTTTTTTACAGCCTGGTGCGCTCCGATTTTCTGTTCTATGACGAGCTGGGCGAATACGCCGGCCTGCTGCCCTTCTTCAATTTCGCTGCAGGCAGCCTGAATATGGGCGGTATTCTGCTGGGCATTCTGCTGGCAGCCGTGCTGAGCTCAAAGCTGACCAAAGAAAAAACCGCAAATCTTCTTGATGCCGCGGTGCTGCCTGTTTTGTGCCTGTATGCCGGTATGCGCCTGATCGAGCCGCTGTCCGGCCAGGGCTTCGGCGAGCTGATCGAACAGCCTTTCCTTTGCTTCTACCCCATTGCCACCTGCAATGCGTGGGATGAATGGATGCTGTCCGTCTGCTCCATTGAGGCAATTCTGGCCATTGCCGTGCTTGTGGTGCTTCTGATCAACCGCAGCAAAATTCAGCGCACCGGCAGCCTTTACCTGTATGCCATGGCGCTGTTTGCTCCCTCTCAGATGTTTTTTGAATTGTTCCGCCAGGATGATGTGCTCTACATCTTCGTTTTTGCCAGCATTTCCCTGCTGTGCCTGGTCACCTGTATGGTGCTCAGCCAGTTTGCATTGCTGCACCGGGCATATAAAGAAACACTGCCCAAGGGTACTGCCCTTCGCGAAGCAGGGCTGATGCTGCTGGGCGTCATTGTTTGTGTGGGTGGTGTTTTTGCACTGGACAAAACCAACCTCCCCGATGTGATGGTGTATGCCGTCATCATCCTTGCCCTTGTGCTGATGAGCGTTTTGTTCTGCAGGCGTATTGCAATGGAAGACAAAAGAGCAGCCTGAATATAAAAAAGGACCCTATGGTCCTTTGTTGTTTGTCTTCATAATTTTACAGGCACAGGCTGGTCGATGGTCATTTCTTTTTCCGTCGCAAGGCAATCATACGCCCATATTTCAACACCCTTTGCAGCGGCTTCCCGCAGGGCGCCCCCAAAGGCCGGATGCATAAGATCATGGGGCGAAAAGCTGTGCACGCCTTTCATCTGGATTACAAACAGGGCGGCCGCCTTGTGACCCTCTTCCACGCATTGGATCAACGTATGCAGGTGTTTGATGCCCCTTTCCGTGGGTGCATCGGGAAACAGCGCATGGCCATCCTTTTCCAGCGTGACCCCCTTTACTTCCACAAACCATGTATCCTCATCCGTTTCCACGCAAAAATCCAACCGGCTTTCCCCATGGGTCACTTCGCCTTTCACCTGCTTTGCCCCCGGGATCAAATGCCACAGTGCTTC
>JAFSBN010000219.1 GCA_017437265.1 Clostridia bacterium | reverse complement strand
GGGTTTCAAGCTGCTTGACACCCACCTGGGCAGCGGTGCCAGCCGCCGCGCCGCCCATGATTTCAACCTCGATTTCGTGGGCTGTGAAATCCGCAAGGACTATTTTGATAAGCAAGAGGATGCTTATTCAGAATATACCGCGCAAATGAAATTCATTTGAGAAAGGAAATGACAATGGAAGATATTAGAAGAAGTATTCTGCAAATGGCAAAAGGTGCCATTCAGGAACGCGTTGACTACGAGGTGACCCGTGTCATTGACAACATCCTGGATGTCAACACCAAGCCCACCGAAAAGCGCAAGGTTGTGCTTACCATCGAAATGAAACCCGATGAAGCGCGGCAGGTTATCACCCTGAGTGCTTCCGCCAAGTCCACCCTCGCCGCCACCACTCCCATTGCGTCCAGTCTGGTTATTACTGCAGACGGTGACGGCAAGCCCATGGTTGCCGAAATCGTCCCCCAGGTTCCCGGACAGGTATCCATGGACGGTGACATTCAGGAAAAACCCAAGCTGCTGAAACTGGCAGCACGATAATTCAAGGAGGATATTTTTATGCTGAAATCTTTTGTTGACCGTATCACCGAACTGGCAACCCCCAAGACCTTTGAAATCGATGGTTCCGTGTATGCTTCCCATTCCCTGTGCTATGTGGACGGCCTGAAGAAGCGCCCCAAGTCCATCGAAGTTACCGGCCTGGACAGCGTTTGCAAGCTTGTCCGCAATGAAGCCGACCACATCGGAAAAAAGCTGTTTGTGCAGGTGAAGAATTTCAAGGAAGTTGCCGTATTCACCACCCTGGACGGCGATGAGGAGCGCTTCCGTCTGTACACCTGTGTTGCCGACACCCCCAACGTCACCACGGGCAGTTATATGCCCTATGAAAAGGCAATTATCGAACTGCGGAGCCTGTACATCCCCAACGATGATCATGCCTATCTGCTGAACCTGATTTCTTCCGTATCCAGTGAAAGCCGGGTTACCTCCACTGACAACGGTGTTACCCAGTCCGTTGAAGCCAAGTCCGGCATTGCCCTGAATTCCATGGTAAAGGTCAAGCCCCGTGTTTCCCTTCGCCCCTTCCGCACCTTCGTCGAAGTGGAACAGCCTGAATCTGATTTCCTGCTGCGTATCAGCGAACGCGGTGAAATCGGTGTGTATCCTGCTGACGGCGGTGTTTGGAAGCTGGAAGCCACCCGGAACATTGCCGGTTACTTTGAGGAAGCCCTCAAGGATCTGATTGAAGCCGGTTCCGTTGTTGTTATCCGCTAAGTACCAAAGCACGGGGGTGGGTTCATCCTGCCCCCGGCATGAAAGGAGGTATTCGCTTGGAAACAAAGCAAGCGACAAGCGATAAAACAAGCGACAAAGGCAAGCGACTGATATATGCAGAGGACTTGCTGGGTGTACTCAAAAGAAAAGTTTGCATCATTGGCGGCAGTCGCAACGGAAAAACCATGGCGCTGTTTGAAGCAATCTTGAGGAAACTCATTGAAATGACCCCCACGGTTGACGTTGCGCCGGTTGTTCATGGCCAAATGGAAGAAATTGAACCCTGTCAGATTACAGTTGATAGACAATGCTGCTCATGTGGTACAGCGATGGGAAGCGAAGACAACTATTGCCCACATTGCGGCGCAAAAATGGACGGGGGTGCTTCAGGTGGCTAACATGCGAAAATATGGCATGACCCGTGCTTGCGTTCCCAACCGGGACGCTGACAAGCGCCGCCGCGATAAAGCCTTTTTCAAGGGCCAGAACTTCGTCAACGGCGAAGATGACCGCCGGGAACGGAAATGGGAAAAGCGGCTGAGAAAGCAGAAGGAGGCGGCATATGGACGATAAAACCGAAATGACTTTCGCTGAATGTGTGGCTGAGTGTGCCAGAATTATGACCAACTTAATCAATTCTGTTGCTGAGGCTTTCCGGGACTATATGCCGTATGTCCGTGCAGAACTGGAACACCCTGAATGGGTACACATGGCTTTGTACCATAAGAAAAAGCGTATCCGCAAAAAGTACCATGACCGAATTATGAGAACTTACGGGTAAGGAGGAATGTGATTGACACACGATCAGCGACAGCAAGTATACCGCAAGGCAATCGACCAATATGGTGAGGCCCTTCAGCTTACGGTTGCCATTGAAGAAATGGCCGAATGCCAAAAGGAACTTTGCAAATTCATCCGCGGCAATGGCAATACCGACAACCTTGCCGAAGAGGTTGCAGACGTTCTGATTATGATGGAACAGGTTATGTACATTTTCGGAATTGACGATGCTGTCAACCGCGAAACCAACAGAAAGGTTGAACGGTTAGAAAATCGTATTACCAAACACAAAAGGGAATGCACCCCACCCGTTGCCCCTGATTTTTTATGTGAACTTGAGGAGGAATATGCGTAATGCTTGAGATTATCAAAACCGTCTTACCTTCCCCCGAACAGTGGGAAATCATCATTGAAGGTATGCGGAACCCTATGAACAGTTGGGCAATGTCTGACAGTTTGTTTCGGATGTTTATATCTTCTGAAAACGAACTGTGTGAGCCGTGGGTTGATATTGGCCCCAATGACCATGACCTCATGATGAGGCTTGCCAAGGGTGGCCCCGTCCATGGCAAATACCGCCGCATGATTCCCGTCATGTTCACCGTCACCGCCCCGACATTCTGGTGGATTGAATTTGACACCTACAAGGTGGGAACCGTCCGCAATTCCTGTTCCAAGATGCACAAAATCCATGTGGAACCCTTCAGCCTGGACAACTTTGCCCATGAAGGTTGTGACGAAGTCCCCGAAGCCATGGAAACCCTGAAGGACACCATTGCGCGGCTTGAATGGCTCCGTCAGAAGTTCAACGAAACCCAGGAAAAGAAGTATTGGCGCGCCCTTCTGGAACTGCTGCCCCATGGCTACATGATGAAAGCCACCATTTCCCTGAACTATGAAGTTCTTCACAACATCTACCATGGCCGCCGCAACCACAAGGTTGTCGAATGGCACACCTTCTGCGACTGGATTGAACAGCTGCCCTATTCTGAAATCATCACCGTTGGAGGTTGATCATGGCAAAGAAAAGTGAAAAGTCCTATTCCCTGACCCCGAAGGGCATTGCATGGCTTGCCCTGCATGAAGCCGGCATAAACGTTTCTGTTGATGAACCTGCCTTTCATGCCTTTTGGGATAAGTTCGTGGAACTGCTGACACGGCACGGTTATTCTCTGCCGGGTATTCCCGTACCCACACCCGTTGACCTGCAGGACGATAACTTTGGCACTATGCTGAACTGTGCCGTTCGTTATGCCCTGGGCCGCCGTACATATATGCCCAGTTTGGTGATTTCCTTCATTACACCCCTGTTGCCAAAGCTGTCCTCGAAAACGGTTTCTTGCTTTGATCAGGATGTAACCGAGGCAAGATATTACCCCGGCGGCTACGGCGATGCCTGTGACGAAGAGGATTGGCTGCGATTCCGTGAAGCTGTCCGGGCAGAACGCACCCGGCGCGGTGAAGAACTGTATAAATCCCACCGGGAGGGTTGATATGCTGGGTTATTTTCTGGCCGCTGCTATCAGCGCCACCATTACCATGATTGTCATGGCCTGTTTTAAGGTGGGCAAAGACCCCCTTGAAGAAATTCAGCAGATTCACCCACCCCGGCATGAAATAAACCTTGTTTCAGCCGAAACGGGTGCCGTGCGGAATGTATGGTGTGAATGCTTCGTGAATGATGAAGAATTGAACAACCCGGAACCCTACGTTCGGGAACTTGTTCAATACCGCCTTATGGAAAAACTTTCGGAACAGATATGGCCGTTCGTTTCCATCTCCCGGTTTGATGATAGGCCGCATTTTCGTGCCGGTTTCCTTGCAAACATCAAAATCATCGATACGGGAACCCGTAACCCCATTGTCACGGAGGACAAGCTATGGAAATCCTGAAAATCGTTGAAACGCTTCAGTCCGTCACCCCGGATTTGATTTCCTATAAGCTGGGCGCAACCTTTGCCTGTGCTGTTGAGGAAGCCGTTTCCCTTCTGATTGCCCAGGGTGAACGCATCGCCGATCTGGAGGTCAAGCTTGAAAAGCTCAATGCCACCGGCTTGACCCCGAAAGACATTGAATTTTTCCAAAGTCCCAAAATGGTGTTTATTTGCAAGCGTATACGCGCCGCCGCCGAAAGAGGTGATTTATGAAAAGCCACCTGAACCGGAAGCAGCGCCGTCAAGCCGGTATCACCGAAAAGCCAAAGGTTTACACCCTGACGGAGGCTCAGATTGAAAAAATCAAGGCTGATGCCGTTCGGGAAGCAAACGCAGAGATTCAGCGGCTCCGGGCTGAAAATGAAGCGCTGCGCCTGACCCTGATGAAACGGAAAGCCGAAATCATGGCAAAGGCCGTGCATGACGCGTTCATGCTGTTCATGTCCATCCCCGTCATGGTTCTGCATGACAAATTCGGCTTTGGCAAAATCCGCTTTGACCGTTTTATGAATTACGTTCTGATCTGGTATGAATCCGTGCAGAACGGTGAATTCACCATTGAACACATTGTGGAAATCGCGGAAAGCGTTTCCGGTATTAAGTTTGTGAAGGAGGTTCCCGAAAATGTTCATTCCTGAATTTTGGTGTGGTGTGATTTCCACCATTGCCATTGAATTCGCCGCCCTGATTGGTGTGGCGATCTGGCAGGGCTGCAAGGGAGGCAAGAAATGAAGCCACCCAAGCCGCCAATGCTTCCCCGATGCCTTTGCAGCAGTTTTTTGCATTGGTTTTTCGGGATTGCCAGTCCATCACGGATGCTGACGGAATCGATTCGCCCCAGCTGTGAAGCATCCGAACGGTATTTTGATAAGCTTGGCAAGTTCCAAATTGCAATGCTTGAATACAAGATTGCAACCCGTACCTGTTCCCGTGAGGAATGGCGTACATATAGACGATACCTGTATTTTAATAATCTGAAAGGATGATGCAATATGTTTATTTCCCGAAAGAAGTATGAAGCAGACCTCGAAAAGGCATTCCAGGACGGCCGTGAATCGGTGTTTGAACAGCGACGTATGGATGACTGTATGAGAGAGGTTCATATCCGCATGGATGAAATGTCCAAGCGCATCGCCCGTATGGAAGAAGCACACCGCCCCGTAAAAGCCTATCCTACGGAGGAAGAGGTTACCTTCACCGCCTGTTCCCCTTGCCGCTGTTTCTGATCTGGAGGGTTGCCGTAGATGCT
>JAFSBN010000018.1 GCA_017437265.1 Clostridia bacterium | reverse complement strand
TGCCACACCCTAATCGCAAAATTTCGAACGTCCTCTTGCCAATGTGTTTCTGCGTGGTACGGTTGCGCATCCAACTCGCAAAGTTACAATTTTCTTTTGCCAAGGTGTTTCTGCGTGTTTCTTGAAGGGGAGACGACAATCCCTCAGGTCCTACGGGCCAGCACCCTTTACACAAGGGCGCCATTTTTCTTATGTTTCAGCGGGAAATTGTTTGTCAGATAAGATGAGTAAGTTCCGCTACTGGGTGCAGGGCCGATGGCCCTGCTGGGTCCAGGGGCAATGCCCCTGGTGGGGTGCAGGGGCGAAGCCCCGCATGGTTTCCCTTTTCACTTACTCTTTAAGAAGCTAATTTTCCCGGGGCAGGGGTTTTCGGGATTGCCGGTGGGGCCACAGGCGCAGCCGCCCTTGCAGTGCAGGCAACGGCCCGTATCCCGGCCGGCCAGGGCATCGCTGGCGAAATTGTAGTTCACCAGATGTCCGCGGCCCACGTCTATGCCGTCAATGCCGGTCATTTCCAGGGCACCTTTGGCCATTTCGCCGCTGGTGATCATATCCACGCAGAAAACCGGCGTATCCGGCAGCATTTCCTTGATTTTCATAGCGGCCCAGAAGGAGGGACGATAGGGAAAATCGGCAGGGCATGCGGACACATCGCTGTCAATGCCGTAGGAAATATCCAGAAAATCCACATACGGGGCCAGGGCTCTGGCATGGCGCAGGCCGTCCTGGAAGGTGGGCTCAAAGGCCGCCAGCCGGATGCCCACGCAGAAATCGGGGCCGCAGGCAATGCGGATGGATTCCAGAATTTCTTTAACAAACAGGGTATCATCCTCGCCGTATTCATCGGTGCGGCGGTTGACTTTGCTGCTCAAAAACTGGCTGAGCAGATATCCGTGGCAGCCGTGCAATTCCACCCCGTCCAGCCCGGCCGCCTTGCACCGCAGGGCTGCCTTGACGAAGGCATTGCGGATGTACACAATGCGGTCCAGCGTCATTTCCTTGCCGGGGGTATGGTGGGGGTGGGTGGGAACATAATCGCTGGGGCAGTCGGCCAGATCGTCAATGCCGTTGATGCCGGCATGGTGAATCTGGGCCAGCAGGGGTACGCCGCTTTCGTGGCACACTTGCGCCAGCGTTTTCCAGCCTTCAATCTGCGCATCTTCCCACAGGCCCAGCTGGGTGTTGTGCAGCCGGCCGCGCTTGGCGATGCACACGGCTTCGGAGAAAATGACGCCTGCGCCGCCTTTGGCCAGGGCCCGGTAATGGGCGATGTGGCGGTCGGTAACAAAGCCGTCATCCCCGGCCCAGTCAAAGCACACCATGGCAGGCACGGCAATGCGGTTTTTGATGGTCAAAGGGCCCATCCGGAAGCTGTCGGAAAGCTGTTTCATGGTACATTCTCCTTACAGCAGAATGATTTCTGCGTCGTTCACGGCCTTTTCGATGAGCGCTTCCTGATCCAGCTTTTCTTCGCCTTCCAGAATTTTTGCCATCTTGGGCTTGGTGGCGGGATGCTTGGGGGTAAAGACGGTGCAGCAGTCTTCGTAGGGCAGGGAGGAGGTTTCGTAAGTGCCGATCTTCTTGGCATATTCGATGATGTCCACCTTGTCAAAGCCGATCAGGGGGCGGAAGACGGGCATTTTTACCACTTCGTTGGTGGTCTGCAGCGCTTCCATGGTCTGGCTGGCCACCTGGCCGATGGATTCGCCGGTGATGAGGGCCATGGCCCCTTCCTTTTCGGCGATCTTTTCGGCAATGCGCATCATATAGCGTCGCATGATGAGGGTGGTGTAATCCTCGGGGCATTTTTCGTGGATTTCCATCTGGATTTCGGTGAAGGGCACCACGTAGGTTTTCATGCCGCAGCAGTACTGGCTGAGGATGCGGCCCAGATCCAGCACCTTTTCCTTGGCCTGTTCGCTGGTGTAGGGGAAGGAATGATAGTGGACGGAGACCAGCTGCACGCCGCGCTTGGCGATCATGTATCCGGCCACGGGGCTGTCAATGCCGCCGGAAAGCAGCAGCGCTGCCTTGCCGCCGGTGCCCACGGGCATACCGCCCACGGCCATGTATACCTGGCAGTAGAGATAGGCCTTGTCCCGGATTTCCACGGACAGGATGTGCTCCTGATTATTCACGTCTACGGAGAGATGATCTTCATTCCTCTCCAGCACATATTCGCCGATTTTGCGGTTGATCATGGGGGAATCCATGAAATAGCGCTTGTCGGAGCGGCGGGCTTCCACTTTGAAGGTGCCGTTCACATTCCGCATCATTTTTTCCGCTTCCTGGCAGATGGCGTCAAAATCGTCCTTTTCCATTTCCACGGCGGGGCATACGGAATGCACGCCGAATACTTTCCGCACCCGTTCCATGCAGGCATCTGCATCCGTCATATCGCTGACGAAAATGCGGGCGTCATGCAGCCACACATTGGCCTTGTATTCTTTCGTGGCTTCCCGGACACGCTTTACCAGCGCCTTCATGAAATAGGGGCGGTTGAGACCCTTGAGATATATTTCGCCGTAGCGGACCATCAGTAACTGACGCATGATGAAAAACCTCTCTTTATCTTCTCTGGAACCGGGAAAGCAGGCTGTATCGGCTCTTCACGGCTTCCAGCACGGTGTTCATTTCTTCGATGGTGTTTTCGGGGCAGAAGGAAAACCGCAGGGCGCTTTCTGCCAAATGCTGCTCCACATGCATGGCACGCAGCACGGCGCTCACCTTTTGCTTATGGGAGGAGCAGGCGCTGCCGATGCCCACATAGATTTTTTTCCCTTCCAGGGCATGAAGCATAGTTTCGCTTCTCACCGGGGGCAGGGAAACGTTCAGAATATGCGGGGCGGCCTGTTCACTGTCCGGCCGGGGACCGTTGACCTTTGCCACGGGGATCAATTCCTGCAGGCCCTGCCACAGGTGCATTTTCACCTGCTGCATCTGGTGTGCCTTGGGGAAAGCTTCAATGGCGGCCATCAGCCCTGCAATGCCCACGGTGTTTTCCGTGCCGGAGCGGATGGCGCTTTCCTGGCCGCCGCCCACCTGCCGTGCATGCAATTGCACACCCGGTGCCATGACCAGAGCACCGATGCCCTTGGGGGCGTGGATTTTGTGGCCGGAAAGGGCATAGCTGTCCGCCCCGGTGTCCTTCATATCAAAGGGCACCCGCAGATAGCCCTGCACCCCGTCCACGTGGAAATGGGCCTGGGGGCACAGTCGCCTTTTCATTTCGCCGATTTCCTTCAGAGGCTGAATGGCGCCGGTTTCGTTGTTCACCTGCATGACGCAGATGAGCGCCACATTTTCGTCTATCAAGCTTTCCAGTGCCTGTAAATCCACCAGGCCATCCCGGGTGTAGGGGATCAGGAGGGCCTCTGCGCCCTCCATGGCCTGACAGGCTTCCTTCACCGCCGGATGCTCCCCGGCGGAATAGAGGATGCGCTTGCCCCGGCATTTTTTCTGCTGGCCCAGGATGACCAGATTATCTGCTTCCGTGCCGCCGGACACAAACACCACCCGGCTGCCGGAAGGGGCATGGACGGATTGCAGGATGATTTCCCGGCATTTTTTCATCATTTTTTCCGAAATCATGGCAGGGGCATACAAAGCGGAAGGATTGTAAAAATCCTCCCGCATGGCATGCATCATGGCCTCCACAGCCTGTTCACAGGGGCGGGTGGTGGCGCTGTTATCCAGATAAATGCTCATATCAGTTGTTCTGCCAGACGCCCTGGCCGATGTACTTTTGATCAGGCCCACCATTTCTTCGGAAGGCTCAATGATGATGATGCGCTTTTGTTCTTCCTTCTGGAAGTAGAAATAGAAAAGCTGGGCATCCCGGTTGAGGAACCAATTGGTGCGCTTGATGCCGGGCATGTTGATGTAGCGGTTGAAAGAGCCGCTGGCCACCATGCCGCAGGCTTCCACGTTGCGCACGTTCATGGTACCCAGGTTCTTGCGCTTTTTGTTGTTGAACACCTTGGCAAAGTCCATCTGGCCGTTGGTGAAGGTGTATTCGTATTCCGTGCGGATTTTATCCTTATTGAGGAAGGTGAGCACGGCAATGCCGCCGGCAACCAAAACCAGCGCCAGGTTTACCAGCAGGCCGGTGGAAAAACCGTAAACGGCAATAACATTGATCAGGTTCTGCAGTTCCATGAACGCATAAATGCCAAGCAATACCCACACCACATTGGCAAAGGCATACACCAGGGAATCGAACCCGGATTTGCGGCTGCTTACGCTTTCTTCACGAAAATTGTCCATCATTTGAATACATCCTCCTTATGCCATAATGATTACTACAATCAATCCAACCATAATGCCGCCCAATACTTCCAGGGGTGTATGCCCCACCAGCTCTTTCAGACGGTCTTCCGTGATCGGCTTGCCTTCAATGAGAATTTCCCGGATGATATGATTCAGTACAGCGCCCTGCTTTCCTGTTTCGGCCCGCACACCCAATGCATCGTAGATCACCACGGTCATCAGGATGAAGGAAACGGCAAATGCCGCCGAAGCAAATCCTTCCTGCAGGCCGCACATCAGTGCGGCAGAAAAGACAAATGCGGAGTGAGAGGAGGGCATGCCCCCCATGCCGAAGCACCTGCGCCAGTCGAATTTTTTATCCATCCACCAGGTGATCAGCACCTTGATCAGCTGGGCAGCAGCCCAGGAAAGGAGACTGGCCATCACAATCCGGTTTTGGAAAAACGCCTGTAGATGTTCCA
The DNA here is from genome assembly GCA_017437265.1 of Clostridia bacterium. GTDB lineage: Bacteria > Bacillota > Clostridia > Christensenellales > Aristaeellaceae > RUG563. The sequence goes on along the minus strand of JAFSBN010000018.1, from coordinate 4,104 downwards.
CCTTTTTCTTCCTCCGGCCTTATTGCACGCGATGCAGGGTGGAAAGAGCCATTTCCTGCAAAAATGCGGTATTGATGGGCAGCGTTTTCAGGGCCTGAACCGCTTTATCAATGCAGGCGGCGGCATCCTGCCTCGCCTGTTCCACACCCACACAGGCGGGCCAGGTGAGCTTGCCCTCCTGCACGTCCTTGCCCAGGGTTTTACCCATGAGAGCGGCATCGCCTTCCAGATCCAGCAGATCATCCACAATCTGGAACGCAAGGCCCAGGTTTTCGCCGTATATCTGCCCGGCGGTCAGGGTGTCTTTGTCTGCCCCGGCCAGGGTGAACCCGGCAGTGACAGGAGCCGTCAGCAGGGCCGCCGTTTTGCCCAGATGGATTTTCCGGACAGTATGGGCATCCGGCTGCGTGCCTTCCAGGGTGATATCCAGCGTTTGCCCGCAAAGCATGCCGGATACCCCTGCGGCCCGGGCCATGATCGAAAGGGCGGCAAAGGCGTTTTCGTTTTGCACGGCAGCCATCACTTCAAAAGCGTGGCTCAAAAGCCCGTCCCCGGCCAGAATGGCCATCCCTTCGCCAAAGACGATGTGGTTGGTGGGCTTGCCCCGTCTGAGGGTATCGTTATCCATGCTGGGCAGGTCGTCATGAATGAGGGAATAGGCATGGATCATTTCCACGGCGCAGGCAAAGGGCAGTGCAGATTGCACGTTGCCGCCGGCCGCCTCGCATGCCGCCAGCACCAGGCACCCCCGCAGTCGTTTGCCCCCGGAAAGCAGGCTGTAGCGCATGGCTTCCTTCAGCTTGTCCGGTGCCCCTTCAAAGGGAAGGGCGGCCAGCGCATGTTCCACCTGGGTCTTGTATGCGTTCAGTTGCTGCTTGAAATTCACGGTGCATCCTCCATAGGAAGAAGGTTTCCGCCGGATAATTCCAGCATTCTTTTTTCCGCATCGGTGAGGGCAGCGGAAAGCTCCCGGGACAATTGCATGCCGGCTTCATAGGCCTTCAGGGATTCTTCCAGGGGCAGATTGCCCCCTTCCATTTTTTCCACCAGCGCTTCCATAGCCAGCAATTTTTCTTCAAAGGATAGCTGCTTCTTCGCCAAAGGGATCCTCCTTCCGGATACTGTCCACATGCACGTTTATGGTACCGTCCTGCATGACCAGGGTCATTTTTTCCTGTGCGTCATCCACGCTGGTGACGGGCTTTCCCCCAGCCAGCACAAAGGCATAGCCCCTCTGCAGGGCCTGCCGGGGCCCCAGGGCGTTCATCTTCTCCGTCAGCCGCTGGATATCCGCTTTTTTCAGCGACAGTTTTTTCTCCAGCAGCATCTGCAGCCGGGCGGTGTACAGCTCGGCCTGGCCTCTTGCTTTTTTCAGCCGGAGGGCAGGGTGTTCCCGGTTCAGACGGTTTTCCAGGGCGGAAAGAAGGGCTTTTTGCCGCAAAAGATGGGTTTGCCCCGCCCGGAGCAGGGCATTTTTGTATTTTTCTATGGCCTGTACCACCGCCCGGTATTCCGGCACACATTTTTCGGCGGCTTCGGTGGGGGTGGCGGCCCGTTCATCGGCGGCCAGATCAGACAGCGTTACGTCCACTTCATGGCCCACGGCCGATACGATGGGGATGGGGCAGGCGGCAATGGCCCGCACCACGATTTCTTCATTGAAGGCCCATAAATCCTCCATGCTGCCGCCGCCGCGGCCCACAATGATCACGTCAATTCCGGGCACCCGGGATATTTCCGCAATGCCGGCGGCAATATCCGGGGCTGCATTTTCTCCCTGCACCAGGCAGGGCCGCAGCACCAACTGCATGCCGGGATATCGGCGGCGGGTAACGGTGGCAATATCATGGATCACAGCGCCGGAGCGGCTGGTGACCACGCCGATCATCCGGGGCAGCAGGGGCAGGGGCTTTTTGCGGCTGACATCGAATAATCCTTCCTTCATCAGCCGGGCCTTCATGGCCTCATATTTCAGATACAGTTCGCCCATGCCGTCCAGACTCATGGTATCGGCATAGAACTGGTAGCTGCCGGATGCGGTATACAGCCCCACAGCGCCGGTGAGCACCACCTTCATGCCGTTTTCCACGGGGAAGGAAATGAGCATGTTTTTCTGACGGAAACATACGCACTGAATGCGGCTGTTTTCATCTTTCAGGATAAAATACCAGTGGCCGGAAGCGTACTTTTTCAGGTCGCTGATCTCGCCCCGCAGGGATAAAAAACGCAGGGCGGGATCTCCGGCCAGTGACCGGCTCACATATTCATTCAATTGTGTGACGGTCAATGTCCAGGCCATAAAACTTACTTCGCTTTCTTTTCAGCGGCTTCCACCGTGTTTGCCATCAGCATGCAGATGGTCATCTTGCCCACGCCGCCGGGGACGGGGGTGATATAGCCGGCTTTTTCTTTAACGGCATCAAAATCCACGTCGCCGCACAGCTTTCCGTCCACCCGGTTGATGCCCACGTCGATGACGGCAGCGCCTTCCTTCACCATATCGGCGGTGACGAACCGGGGACGGCCCACAGCGGCCACCAGCACGTCGGCATTGCGGGTGTGTTCAGCCAGATTCTTTGTGCGGGAATGGCAGATGGTGACGGTGCAGTTGGCATCCAATAGCAGCATGGCAATGGGCTTGCCCACGATGTTGCTGCGGCCGATCACCACGGCATTTTTGCCCGTCAGTTCCACACCGGCTTTTTCCAGCATGTACATGATGCCCTTGGGGGTACAGGCCACTACACCGTCCTGGCCGGTAAACAGCTTGCCGGCGTTTTCGATGTGGAAGCCGTCCACGTCCTTTTCGGGCAGGATTTTTGCCAGCGCAGCCGTTTCATCCAGATGTTTGGGCAGGGGCAGCTGCACCAGAATGCCGTTGAAGCGGTCGTCCCGGTTCAGATCATCAATGATCTTTTCCAGCGTTTCCTGATCGGTATCGCCGGGGAGACGGATGGTTTCGCTGGTCATGCCCAGCTGTTCACACGCCAGGCCCTTATTGCGTACGTACACTTGGCTGGCGGGATCGTCCCCCACCAGGATGACGGCCAGGCCGGGAATGACGCCTTTTTCTTTCAGCGCATCCACGCGAATTTTCAGTTCTTCCATCACGGCAGCAGCCATGATTTTTCCGTCCAGCAATTGAGCCATGTGTCTCAACCTCCCTGTAATTTTTCAAGGCCAATGAGCGCCACGCCCACGGCGTTATCGCCGGAATATTCCGGCATACCGAAGTGCAATTTCAGATGCAGCCTGCGTTTTTCGTTTCTTTCCTGCACCAGTTCACGGAACAGCCGGGAAGAGGCCACGCCCCCTGCCAGCAGGATGTGATGGGTGCCGGTCTGGTCTGCCGCTGCTTTCAGAAGCCGCAGCACGGTGCGGCAGAGGATGGAGTACACTTCTGCCGCAATATCTTCATGCGCATGACCGTCTTTCACCATCCGCAGCAGCTGAGCCTCTGCGCCGGAAAGATGGCATTGCAGATTTTTCTCGTCCATACTGACGGGCACCAGGGCCTGAGCCCTGCCCCGTACCGCCAGCGTTTCCAGATGGGGCCCGCTGGGAAAGGGAAGCCCCATGGCCACGCCTACCCGGTCCACCAGCTGGCCTGCGTGCAGATCCATGGAGGTGCCAAGGGGAGTGAGGGCATCGCCGTCCATGAACAAAACGTCAGTGGTGCCGCCGGACAGATGCAGCGCCAGGAATTTGTCCGCATCCAGGCCGCTGTCCACTTTGGCGGCGCGGATATGGCCCCGCTGGTGGGTGGTGGTGAAAAAAGGTACCCGATGGGCGGCGGCAATGGCGCGGCCGGCCATTTCACCCACAGAAAAAACAGGCATATAGGAATCCTTGCCGTCCCGGGGAGAGACGGATGCACAGACGCAGGAAAGAGGCTCCTTGGCCTCCTTCATCACGTTTTCCACCTGCTGGGCAAGTTGTCTTACATGCGCAAACACGGCCTCGCTTTGGCGAAGGCCGCGTTCACCCGTTTTGACGGGCAGCAAGCGCCTGCTTTGCCATATCTCCCCATGGGAGGAGCAAAGGGCGGCTGATGTTGTGTAGTTGCTGGTATCCAGCCCCAGAGAAAGCATTATGCCTTTTCTC
>JAFSBN010000218.1 GCA_017437265.1 Clostridia bacterium | reverse complement strand
CCTTCTGAACCCCGGCGATACCGTGATGGGCATGAACCTGCAGCAGGGCGGCCATCTGAGCCATGGTTCTCCCGTAAACATTTCCGGCAAGTATTTCAACGTGGTGCCCTACGGCGTGAACGACGAAACGGAAATGATTGATTACGACGAAATGCGCCGCATCGCCCTGGAATGCAAGCCCAAGCTGATCGTTGTGGGCGCCAGCGCTTATTCCCGCACCATTGATTTCAAAAAGTGCCGTGAGATCGCCGATGAAGTGGGCGCCTACCTGATGGTGGATATGGCCCATATTGCAGGCCTTGTGGCTGCCGGCGTGCATCCCTCTCCCGTGCCTTATGCCGATGTGGTGACCACCACCACCCACAAAACCCTTCGCGGTCCCCGCGGCGGCATGATCCTGTGCAAGGAACAGTATGGCAAGCAGATTGATAAGGCAGTGTTTCCCGGCACGCAGGGCGGCCCCTTGATGCACATCATCGCTGCCAAGGCAGTTGCCCTTGGCGAAGCCATGACGGACGAATTCAAGGCTTACCAGCAGCAGATTGTGAAGAATGCCGCCGTGCTGTGCGATGAGCTGAAGAAGCTGGGCGTGAAGATTGTGTCTGATGGGACGGATAACCATCTGATGCTGCTGAACCTGACCAATTTCGGCATCACCGGTAAGGAACTGGAGCATCGGTTGGATGAAGTGCATATCACTGCCAATAAGAACACCATCCCCAACGATCCCCAGAGCCCCTTTGTGACCAGCGGCCTGCGCATCGGCACCCCCGCCGTTACCAGCCGTGGCTTCAAGGAAGCGGAAATGGTGAAGATCGCCGGATGGATCAAGGATGCCATCGTTGACTTTGAAAACAGCAAAGAACGCATTACCAAAGAAGTGCAGGAGCTTTGCGAAAAATTCCCGATCTATCAGTAAACAAAGGAGACAGCCGATGAACATTCTGGTTGTAGGCGGCGGCGGCAGAGAGCATGCCATCATCTGCAAGCTGCGTGAAAACAAGGAAGTTGAAACGGTGTATGCGCTGCCCGGTAACGGCGGGATGGCGGATGTGGCCATTTGCGAGCCCATTGCAGCTGACGATGTGGAAAACATCGTTCGCTTTGCCAAGGAAAAAAAGGTGGATTATGTGGTTGTTGCGCCTGATGATCCGCTGGTGAAGGGCTGTGTGGATGCGCTGGAAGCAGAAGGCTTTGCGTGCTTTGGCCCCCGTGCCAATGCGGCCATCATTGAAGGCAGCAAGATTTTTTCCAAAAACCTGATGAAAAAATATGGTATTCCTACTGCTGCATACGAAGTGTTTACCGACGCAGATGAAGCCCTTTCTTATCTGGAAAAGAGCAGCTATCCCACTGTGATCAAAGCAGACGGGCTGGCGCTTGGCAAGGGTGCTGTGATTGTAAACAGCCTGGAAGAAGCGAGGGATACCGTCAAATCCATGATGCTGGACAAGCAGTTTGGCGAAAGTGGCAGCCGCATTGTGGTGGAAGAATTCATGGAAGGCCCGGAAGTATCCGTGCTGGCCTTTACCGATG
>JAFSBN010000217.1 GCA_017437265.1 Clostridia bacterium | reverse complement strand
GCGTGGTTGATAAGAAGAAGATTATTGATAACACCCGTATGGCAGAGGGCGATGTGGTGATTGCGCTGGCATCTACCGGCATTCACTCCAATGGCTTCAGCCTGTGCCGCAAGGTGTTTGACATTGATAACAACAACCCCAACCTTTATGTGGCCCGGGAAGAACTGAACGGAAAAACCGTGGCTGAAGCGCTGCTGGTGCCCACCCGGATCTACGTCAAGAGCATTCTGGCATTGATCAAGGATGTGGATGTGAAGGGCATCTCTCATATCACCGGCGGCGGTTTCTATGAAAACATTCCGCGTTCCATTCCCGACGGCCTGTGCGCAAAGATCGAACGCAATGCTGTGAAGGTGCTGCCCATCTTTGATGTGATTGCCAGGGAAGGCAACATTCCCGAACGGGATATGTTCAACACCTACAATATGGGCGTTGGCATGAGCGTTGTGGTAAAGGCAGAAGAAGCCGAAAAGGCGCTGGAAATCCTCAAAGCCAATGGGGAAGACGCTTATGTGATCGGTGAGATCGTGGAAGCAGATCATAAAATTGAAATTGTTTGACGGAGGAAAAACATGAGCCAGATGCAAAAACGGGTGGCCGTGCTGGTTTCCGGCGGCGGTACCAACCTGCAGGCGCTGATTGATGCGCAGCACATGGGTGTGATTCACTCCGGCAGCATTGAAATTGTGATTTCCAACAAACCGGATGCCTATGCGCTGGAAAGAGCACAGCGTGCTGGGATTGAAACGGCCGTTATCGAAAAAAAGCCCGGCTGTCAGGCCGAATTTGAAGAAAAGCTGATCAGCCTTTTGCAGGAAAAGGAAATTGACCTGATTGTGCTGGCAGGCTTTATGAGCATTCTGAGCGAGAATTTTGTGAAGCACTATGAAGAACGCATCATCAACGTGCATCCGTCTCTGATTCCCTCCTTCTGCGGCAAGGGCTATTACGGCCTGAAAGTGCATGAAGAGGCATTGAAAAAGGGTGTGAAGGTGACCGGTGCCACGGTGCACTTTGTGAACGAAATTCCCGATGGCGGCCGGATCATTTTCCAGAAGGCCGTGCAGGTGCTGGATAAGGATACCCCGGAAACGCTTCAGAAACGTGTGATGAAACAGGCGGAATGGAAAATTCTTCCCCGCGCTGTGGAAAAAGTATGCAAGGACATGATGATGGCAGGAGGTAAAGTGTAATGGACATCTACAAGCAGGAAAACATTGGCGCTTTGATCGAAGGCAACTCCTACGTGGGCCGCGGCATTGTAATCGGTAAGACCGAAGACGGCAAGAAGGCTGTGTCTGCCTATTTCATTATGGGCCGCAGTGCCAACAGCCGCAACCGTGTGTTTGTCAAGCGGGACGGCGTGCTCTACACCGAACCCTATGATGCTTCCAAGGTGGAAGATCCCAGCCTGATCATTTATGCTGCCCTGCGCAATTATGAAAACAAGCTGATCGTCACCAACGGCGACCAGACCGATACCATCTGGGAAGGCCTGAAAAAGGGCGAAAGCTTCTCCCAGGCGCTCACCACCCGTGAATTTGAGCCTGACGGCCCCAACTTCACCCCCCGTATCAGCGGCATGATCACCTTTGGGAAAAATGATTTCACTTACGAAATGAGCATCCTCAAGAGTGCTGACAGGGAAGGAACGGCCTGCAACCGCTACACCTTCTCTTATCCCGCACTGAAGGGCCTGGGTCACTTCATTCACACCTATGTGTGCGACGGCAATCCCATCCCCACCTTCCAGGGCGAACCCGAACGGGTGAATATCGTAAACGACATCGACGCTTTCACCACGGAACTGTGGAATGCGCTGGACCAGGACAACAAGATTTCCCTTTACGTGCGCTATACCGACCTGGAAACCGGCGCTGAAGATGAACGCCTCATCAATAAAAACGTGTAAGAGGATTTTTGCATGGCAGTGAATAAGGAAACGTACACTTCACCGCTTTCCAGCCGCTATGCCAGCCGGGAAATGCAGAATTTGTTTTCCGAGGATTTCAAATTCCGCACCTGGCGGCGGCTGTGGGTTTCTCTGGCCAGAGCAGAGCGGATGCTGGGGCTGAACATCACAAAAGAGCAGATTGCCGAAATGGAAGCTCATGTGAATGACGTCAATTACGATGTGGCAGAAGCCCGGGAGCGGGTAGTGCGCCACGACGTGATGAGCCATGTGTATGCATACGGCGTCCAGTGCCCCACGGCAGCCCCCATTATTCATCTGGGGGCAAGCGGCAGTTTTGTAGGCGATAATGCAGATGTTGTCATTCTGCGGGAAGCCAGCAAAGTGGTGCTGAAAAAAGCGGCAGAAGTGATTAAAAATCTGGCATCTTTTGCAGATCGGTATAAGGCAACGCCTTGCCTTGGCTATACCCACCTGCAGCCCACCAAGCTGACCACCATCGGCAAGCGTGCCACGCTTTGGATGTATGAGCTGTGCATGGATATGGAAAACCTGGAGTTTCAGCTGAGCAAGCTGAAGCTGCTGGGCAGTAAGGGCGATATCGGCACCCAGTCCAGTTTCATGCGGCTGTTTGACGGCGATGAAGACAAGGTAAGACGGCTGGAACAGGAGATTGCACTGGATATGGGCTTCCTCTCCTGCGTGCCCGTTGCCGGGCAGACCTATTCCCGCAAAACGGATGCCTATATCCTGTCCGCATTGTCCGGGTTTGCGCAGAGCGCTTCCAAATTTGCCAACGACCTGCGGCTTTTGCAGGCCTTTGGCGAGATGGAAGAGCCGTATGAAGAAGAACAGATTGCCGCATCTTCCATTCCCTACATGCATACGCCCATCCGGGCAGAACGCATTTGCGCCCTTTCCCGTTATGTGATGGTGGATGCACTGAACCCCGCCTTTACGGCGTCCAGCCAGTGGCTGGAGCGTACGCTGGATGACAGCGCCAACCGCCGCCTGGCCATTCCGGAAGCCTTCCTGGCAGTGGATGCTATCCTGAATGTGTATATCAACATCACGCAGGGCCTGATCGTCAATGTGGATGTGGTGCACAGCCGGGTGATGCAGAAGCTGCCGCTGATGGCGGCCGAACGGCTGACGGATAATGCGGAAAATGCGGATATTTTCAAGGAATACCGGCACGTGAGCCAGAATATCCAGTCCGTCGAAGCGCTGATTGAGCGTCTGGCTGCCGATGAAAATATCCCCTGCGATAAGGAAACGCTGCTGGCCTATATGGAACCTGAACGGTACATTGGCCGCTGCGTATCTCAGGTGGAAGATTTCCTGCAGAATGTATCGCTGCCCATGATGAACAAATATTCTTCCAACGATGTGAAAGCAGAACTGAACATATAAGAAGAGGAGAGAAAACCATGAAAGAATTTGAACTGAAGTACGGCTGCAACCCCAACCAGAAACCCGCCAAGATTTTTATGCATGACGGCAGCGATCTGCCCATCGAAATTCTTTCCGGTCGTCCCGGTTTCATCAATTTCCTGGATGCTTTCAACAGCTGGCAGCTGGTGAAGGAACTGAAGGAAGCCCTGGGCCTGCCCGCTGTTACTTCCTTCAAGCACGTCAGCCCCACTTCCGCCGCTGTGGGCATTCCGCTTTCTGATAAGCTGAAGAAAGCCTGCTTCGTGGACGACGTGGAAGGCCTGGACGAATCTCCTCTGGCCTGCGCTTATGCCCGTGCCCGCGGCACTGACCGTATGTGCTCCTTCGGCGACTGGGTGGCCCTCAGTGATGTGTGCGACGTGACTACTGCCAAGATGATCCAGCGCGAAGTGTCCGACGGCGTGATCGCCCCCGGCTACGAACCCGAAGCCCTGGAAATCCTCAAGACCAAGCGCAAGGGCAATTACAACATCGTCAAGATCGATCCCAACTATGTGCCCACCGAAGTGGAACACAAGCAGGTGTTCGGCATCACCTTCGAACAGGGCCGGAACAACTTTGAAATCAACCGCGAATTGCTGCAGAACATTGTGACTGCCAACAAGGATATGCCCGAAACTGCCGTGCGTGACCTGATCGTGGCCCTGATTACCCTCAAGTATACCCAGTCCAACTCCGTGTGCTATGCCGTGGATGGCCAGGCCATCGGTGTAGGCGCCGGCCAGCAGAGCCGCATCCATTGCACCCGTCTTGCCGGCACCAAGGCAGATACCTGGCTGCTGCGTCAGCATGACAAGGTGCTGAACCTGCCCTTCCTGCCCACCCTGGGCCGCCCCGAACGCGACAACGTGATCGACGGCTATATCAACAAGAACGAAGAAGATGTGTGCGCCGAAGGCAACTGGCAGAAGTACTTTACCGAACGCCCCGAACCCTTCACTACGGAAGAAATGAAGGCCTATATTGCCACCATCCGCGGTGTGGCTCTGGGTTCCGACGCATTCTTCCCCTTTGATGACAACATCGAACGTGCATGGCGCTCCGGCGTGGATTACATTGCCGAGCCCGGCGGATCCATCCGTGACGGCATCGTAATCGAAGCCGCCGACAAGCACAACATGGTGATGGCCTTCACCGGCATGCGTCTGTTCCATCATTAATGATTTGACGGGGGAAAGTAAAAATGAATTTCTTTGATGAACTGAAAAATTATGACGCCCAGGTGGCAGATGCCTGCCAGCTGGAACTGGAACGGCAGCAGCATAATATTGAGCTGATTGCTTCCGAAAATATCGTTTCCAAGGCCGTGCTTCTGGCTGCCGGCGGTGTGCTGACCAACAAATATGCAGAAGGCTATCCCGGGAAGCGCTATTATGGCGGCTGCCAGTGCGTGGATATCGTGGAAGAAATCGGCCGTGAACGCGCCAAAGAACTCTTTGGCGCCGAATATGCCAACCTGCAGCCTCACAGCGGCGCCAATGCCAACCTGGCGGTGTTCTTTGCCCTTCTGAACCCCGGCGATACCGTG
>JAFSBN010000216.1 GCA_017437265.1 Clostridia bacterium | reverse complement strand
GCATGCAATCCATCACATGCAGTTTTTCTGCAGCGGCAAAATCGCTGGCATCGGCGGCCACTTTGATCTTGTAGGGGTTCAGGCCCACCGGGCAGGCAGCCACGCAGCGGCCGCAACGGATGCAGGCGCTTTCATCCAGGGATTTGGCATCCTGTTCGTTCAGCACCACCACGCCGTTGGTGGATTTTGCGGTGGGGGTCTGGATATTGGGAATGGCAATGCCGGTCATGGCGCCGCCGAAGAAAATCTTGCCGGGCTGTTCGGAGAAACCGCCGCAGGCACCGATCATATCCTCCACCCGGGTGCCGATGGGAATGCGCAGGTTCTTGGGGGATTTCACGCAGCCGGTAACGGTGCAAATGCGGCTCACCAGCGGCTTTCCGTCAATCACCGCATCGGCAATGGCGGCGCAGGTGCCCACATTCAATACCACAACGTGGCAATCGATGGGCAGTTTTCCGGAAGGCACCTGACGGCCGGTTACGGCTTCGATCAGCTGCTTTTCACCGCCCTGGGGATACTTGGTTTTCAGCACCTGCACATGCACGCCTTCCCAGCCGGTGGCGGCTTTTTGCATGGCGGCAATGGCTTCGGGCTTGTTATCCTCAATGGCGATGACGCCCCGTTCCACGTTCAGGGCACGCATCACAGCCCGCAGGCCGTCCACAATGCGCACGCCGTTTTCGATCATCAGGCGATGGTCCGCCGTCAGGTGGGTTTCGCATTCGGCGCCGTTGACAATGATGGTATCGCAGGTGGCCCCTTCCCGGAAGGTGAGCTTCACATGGGTGGGGAAGGAAGCGCCGCCCATGCCGCAAATGCCGGCAGCCTGTATGGCCGGAATTACAAGGGCAGGATCCACGTTTTCCACGGAACCCAGGGGCTTCACGTCTTCCCAGGTATTGGTGAAGTCATTCTTAATGGAAACAGCCATCACCGTGCCGGTGCCAAGATAGGGGATTTGCTCCACGGCTGTCACTTCGCCGGAAATGCTGGCATGGACGGGCACGCTCATAAAGCCGTTTGCCGTGCCGATCACCTGGCCCACCTTTACATAATCCCCCTTCTTTACGCAGGGAGTGGCTGGTGCGCCGATGTTCATGGCCATAATGATAACCACGCTGTCGGATTCGTAAACTTCAATGGGCAAATCCCGGGTGGGCAATTTGCCGCTGCCCTGATGATGCAGGGGATGGATGCCCCGCTTAAACGTCTTTTTTTGCAAGGAACACGCCTCCGTTTCCTGAATTTATTCGCTCTTACTGACCAAGGGATTTTTCGTATGCCTTGTTAATGGCATTCACCACGGCGGTGGAGGAAACAGTGGCACCGGTAATGGTATCCACATCTTCCAGGGCCACCGGGGCCTGCTTGCCAATAAACTGATCCACAAAGAAGGATTCCTTCACCTGGGTGCCCACACCTTCCGTTTCCTTGAACTTATCATTGCCCACGGAAAGGGAAGTGATTTTGCCGCTTTCGTCAAAAGTGACATCCACCCACACCGGGCCCTTATAGCCCTTGGAGGAGGCGCCGAACACATTGCCGGTTACCGGGGTGGCCGCCGCTTCGGGGGCAGGGGCCGGGGCGGTTTCCTGGGCCGGGGCATCGGCAGCCAGGTATTTATCATAGGCTTTGTTGATGGCGTTCACCACGGCGGTGGAGGATACGGTGGCACCGGTGATTACGTCCACATCTTCCAGGGCCACCGGGGCCTGCTTGCCGATGAACTGATCCTTAAAGGAAGCATCAAGCACTTGGGTGCCCACGCCGTCCGTTTCCTGGAACTTTTCATTGCCCACGGAAAGGGACAGGATTTTGCCCGTGGTATCAAAGGCCACATCCACCCACACCGGGCCCTTATAGCCCTTGGAGGAGGCGCCGAAAGTGATATAATGAGGGGCTTCTGCCTTGGTTTCCGTTTCCGGGAAGAGAAGGGATTTCACATAAGCGGAAATATTGTTCACGCCGCCGTTGACTGCGCTGGAGGTGATGGTGGCGGCGGTGATGGCATCCACGGTGTTATCGGCAGGGGTATCCCCGGCCTTGATTACCCGGAGGGGAGACGTTTTGCCAATGAAGCGGCTGGTAAAATCCGCCTCCTTGGCCTTGGCGCCTAAACCGGCCGTTTCGGAGAAGTTGCTGCCGCCAACGTTCACACCGGTGATGACAAGGTTTTGATCCACACCGGCGATTACTTCCACTTCGCCGCCAAAGCCCTGCACCTTGGTCATGGCCACATAGCCAACCGTGGTTTCGCCCTGCTTGCCTTCATACAGCCAGGACAGCTTGCTGCCTTCGGGCAGGGAAAGCTCGGTGAAGCTATCTGCGGTGGGCAGGGCGGCCTTCCGGGCATTTTCAGCAGCCTGAATGGCTTGCTGCTCAATGGGGTCCTTGGTGATCTGGAATGTGCCGCCCAGTATCAGGCCAGCAATCAGGGTGATCACCAGCAATACCAGAAATGCAGGGAGTTTCTTTTTCACTTGTTCATTTCCTCCTTATCTGCT
>JAFSBN010000215.1 GCA_017437265.1 Clostridia bacterium | reverse complement strand
TCTGCTGCAAGGCAGGAACAGCTTCGGCCAGGTACTTTTCCTTAATACGGGTAGCCATTGCTCGTTTCCTCCTTACTTATTAGTCCAGCTGTTCGCCGCACTTCTTGCAAATGCGGACGCTCTTGGTGCTTACCTTGCCATCCTTGCCGGTTACTTCCACAGCCTTGTGGGCAACACGGGTGGCCTTGCCGCACTTGGGGCAGATCACCATCACGTTGGAAGCGTCAATGAAGGCTTCCTTCTTGATGATGCCGCCGGGCTGGCCCTGGGCACGGGATTTCTGGTGCTTGGTAACCATGGCCACGCCTTCCACGATGACCTTGCCGGTCTTGGGGGCAGCGGTGATTACCTTGCCCTTCACGCCCTTGTCCTTGCCGGAGATGACAACGACCTGATCCTTGCTCTTTACAAACATTTCATTGTCCTCCTTACAGTACTTCGGGAGCGAGGGACACAATCTTCATGTAGTCCTTCTCACGCAGTTCACGGGCAACCGGCCCAAAGATACGGGTGCCGCGGGGCATCTTGTCGTTACCGATGATAACGGCAGCGTTGTCATCGAAACGGATGTAGGTGCCATCGGGACGGCGCTGGGGCTGATGAACACGAACGATAACGGCCTTCACCACATCGCCCTTCTTTACCTGCCCGCCGGGGGTAGCGGTCTTGACGGATGCAACGATCACGTCACCGATCGAACCGGTGCGGCGGAAGGAACCACCCAGCACGCGGATGCACATGATTTCCTTGGCGCCGGAGTTGTCGGCTACCTTGAGTCGCGTTTGCGGCTGAATCATAGGGGTTTCCTCCTTTATAGGTTCCGCATCATGGTAAGTCCTAAGCTTCCATGAGCGGTCGGATACTGTTGTGCGCCGGGCTATATATAGTAGAAGAAATGCTTACTATTTTCCCGGCCCATCGTGAAATTACTTCGCCTTTTCGACGATGCGAACCAGCCGCCAGTGCTTATCCTTGGACAGGGGACGGCATTCCATGATTTCCACGGTGTCGCCGACGCCGCATTCGTTCTGTTCGTCGTGCACCTTCAGTTTGCTGGTGCGGGTGATGAACTTACCGTACAGCGGATGCCGCACGCGGGTGGACAGAGTGACAACGACGGTCTTATCCATCTTATCGCTAACGACCACGCCAATGCGGGTCTTGCGGATGCCTCTTACTTCAGACATGGTATTGACTCCTTTCACGGCTTATCGGTCACGCCTTGCTCTGCTGGGTCAAAACGGTCATCGCACGGGCGATGTCACGCTTGACGGCAGTGATCTGCATGGTGTTTTCAAGCTGACCGGTGGCAAGCCGGAAACGAAGGTTGAAGAGCTCTTCCTTGAGCTCGGCGATCTTCGCGGTCAATTCCTCAGGCTTCATGGCTGCGAATTCCTTTGCCTTCATTTGCTTTCACCACCCGCTTCATTTTCGTTGTTTTCACGCTTGATAATCTTGGTCTTGAGAGGCAGCTTGGCGGAAGCCAGACGCAGGGCTTCGCGAGCGATGGTTTCGTCAACGCCGCCTACTTCGAACAGCACCCGGCCGGGCTTAACCACGGCCACCCAGTATTCGGGAGCACCCTTACCGGAACCCATGCGGGTTTCAGCGGGCTTCGCCGTAACGGGCTTGTCGGGGAAAATCTTGATCCAAACCTGACCGCCGCGCTTGGTGTAACGGGTAAGCGCGATACGGGCGGCTTCGATTTGCTGGGAGGTGACCCAGCAGGGTTCGGTTGCCACCAGGCCAATATCGCCATAGGCGAGGAAATTGCCACGGTGGGCAGCACCCTTCATGCGACCGCGGAATTGCTTGCGGTGCTTCACTCTCTTAGGCATCAGCATAGGATTACTTGCCTCCTTCGATAGCGGCAGACTGCGGAGCCTTCTTGGCCTTGGGCAGGATCTGTCCCTTGTATACCCAAACCTTCACGCCCAGACGGCCATAGGTGGTCTTGGCTTCGGAGAAACCATAGTCAATGTTGGCGCGCAGCGTCTGCAGGGGAATGGAGCCTTCATGATAATGCTCGGTACGGGCGATATCGGCACCGCCCAGACGGCCGCTGATGGCGACCTTCACACCCTTGGCGCCGCTCTTCATGGCGCGCTGGATGGACTGCTTCATGGCCCGGCGGAAAGCGATGCGCTTTTCCAGCTGCTGGGCAATGTTTTCAGCGATCAGCTGAGCATCAGCATCGGGGGTTTTCACATCGAACACGCGGATGTTCACGGCGTGGCCGCAGAACTTTTCCACTTCAGCCTTCAGCTCTTCAATGCCCTTGCCGCTGCGGCCAATGATCATGCCGGGCTTGCCGGCGAACAGGGTGACCGTCATGCGGGAAGCACTGCGTTCGATATCAATGCGGCTAATGCCGGTGGAGTAATACTTTTCTTTCAGCATCTGGCGCAGCTTGTAGTCTTCGATGAGGTTGTTGGAGAAATCCTTCTTACCGGCGTACCAACGGGTGCTCCAGTCAAAGATCACGCCAACACGAGCGCCATGCGGATTAACTTTCTGACCCATGTGTGATCCTCCCTCTTACTTCTTCTGGTCGAGCACCACGCTGATATGGCAGGTGCGCTTGAGCATGGGGGACGCGCTACCACGGCTGCGGGCCACATAGCGCTTGAGGGTCGGGCCGGGGTTCGCGTAGCACTCTGCGACATACAGCTGGCTGCGGTCCATATCCTGGTTGTTCACAGCATTGGCGATGGCGCTGGAGAGCACTTTGTAGATGACGGGGGAAGCCGCCTTGGGGGTAAACTGCAGAATGGCCAGCGCCTGTTCCGCATCCTTGCCCCGGATCAGGTCAAGAACGATCTTGGCCTTACGGGAGGACAGGCGGATATTCTTGGCGTGTGCCTGGGGACGCTTGTCGCGGTTTTCAGCGCGGGCAGCGCCCTTTTCACGGGTACGAGTTGCCATTTTTCTATTCGCTCCTTCCCTTACTTACGGCCAGAGGCCTTTTCGCCGGCATGCCCGCGGAAAGTGCGGGTGGGGGCGAATTCGCCAAGCTTGTGGCCTACCATGTCTTCAGTGACATAAACCGGCACATGCTTACGGCCATCGTGCACGGCAATCGTGTGGCCGACGAACTGGGGGAAGATGGTCGAGGCGCGGCTCCAGGTCTTGAGAACCTGCTTAGCGCCGGTTTTATTCATTTCTTCGATGCGGTTGTACAGGGCTTCCTGTACAAACGGGCCCTTCTTAATGGAACGGCTCATGAGGTTGCCTCCTTCCTATTGCGCCGACTTACTTCTTGCTGGCACGTTTTACGATCAAGTGGTTGGAATACTTCTTATGCTTGCGAGTCTTGAGACCCAGAGCGGGCTTACCCCAGGGAGTAACAGGGGCAGGCATACCAACGGGGCTCTTGCCTTCGCCGCCGCCATGGGGATGGTCGCAGGGGTTCATGACCACACCGCGGACGGTGGGACGCACGCCCATGTGACGCTTACGGCCGGCCTTACCAATGCGAACGTTGGAGTGGTCGGTGTTGCCCACGGTGCCGATGGTGGCCATGGCATTCATGGGAACCTTGCGGTACTCGCCGGAGGGCATACGCACCTGAGCGTAGGCGCCTTCCTTACCCATCAGCTGAGCATAGGCACCAGCGGAACGAACCAGCTGGCCGCCCTTGCCGGGCTTGATTTCGATGTTGTGGATCAGCGTACCAACGGGGATGTTGGCCACGGGCAGGGCGTTGCCGGGCTTGATGTCGGCATTGGCACCGGCCATGACGGTATCGCCAACCTTCAGATCCAGGGGAGCCAGGATGTAGCGCTTTTCGCCGTCGGCATAGTGCAGCAGGGCGATGAAAGCGGTACGGTTGGGGTCATACTCGATGGCGGCCACTTTGGCGGGCACATCCAGCTTGTTGCGCTTGAAGTCGATGATGCGGTACTTAACCTTGTTGCCGCCGCCCTGATGACGGACGGTGATCTTGCCCTGCTTGTTGCGGCCGGCATTCTTCTTGAGGACTTCGGTCAGGGCCTTTTCAGGCGTCTTCTTGGTGATTTCCTCAAAGGTGAGAACGCTCATGAAGCGGCGGGCGGACGAAGTGGGCTTATAAACACGAATTGCCATTGTTCTTCTCCTCCCTTACACCATACCCTCGAAGAATTCGATGGGCTTGGAATCTTCAGTCAGGGTGACGTAAGCTTTTTTGATTTCCCGGGTGCGGCCCTGGTGCATGCCCTGGCGCTTCATTTTGCCCAGAGTGCGCAGGGTGTTCACGCGAGCTACTTTAATGGAAGGAAATACGGTTTCCAGCGCCTTCTTGATTTCGATCTTGTTGGCGTCGATGGCCACTTCGAACACGTAACGCTTGTCAGCGATGCCGTCGTAGCCCTTTTCCGTCAGCACGGGGCGCAGGATGATGTCATGAGGGTTCTTCATGCGTACACCTCCTGGATGCTTTCCATGGCCGCCTTCAGCACGATGATCTTATCGGCGTTGAGCAGGTCATACACATTGATGGTGTTTACATAAGCGTCTTTCACGGTGGGGATGTTCTTGGAGGCACGGATGACGGTTTCGTCACGGCCATCAAGCACCAGCAGGGCCTTCTTTTCGGCGCCCAGGTTCTTGAGCACTTCGGCCATCAGCTTGGTCTTGGCATCAGCCAGGGTGATCTGGTCGACCACGATGATGTTGCCTTCATTGAACTGAGCAGTGAGAGCGCTCTTCATGGCGAGACGGCGCACCTTCTTGGGCACGTTCACCACGTAATCGCGGGGCTGGGGAGCGAACACCACGCCGCCGTGACGGAACTGGGGAGCACGGTTGCCATGGTGGCGAGCATTACCGGTGCCCTTCTGGCGATAGATCTTGCGACCGCCGCCACGAACCATACCGCGGGTGAGGGCGCTCTGGGTGCCCTGGCGCTTGTTAGCGAGGATAGAGCGAACGACCAGATGCATGGCGGGGACATTCACTTCTACGGCGAAGATTTCTTCGCTCAGCTCCATGCTGTCCACTTTCTTGCCCTGCATGTCGAGCACGTCGATGTTAGGCATAATTTTGTTCCTCCTTCAATCAGGCCTTGCAGGCGTTACGGATGAGCAGCAGGCCTTCCTTGGGGCCGGGAACAGCACCGTGCACCAGCAGCAGGCTGCGTTCGGCATCAACCTTCACGATTTCAAGGTTCTGGATGGTGACCTTTTCCACACCGTAGTGGCCGGCCATATGCTTGTTCTTGAAAACGCGGGAAGGATCGGAGTTAGCGCTCATGGAACCCACGCCACGGTGATACTTGGAGCCGTGGGCCATGGGGCCGGTGTGCTGATTCCAGCGGTAGATAGCGCCGGTGAAACCGTGGCCCTTGGTGATGCCGCTGATGTCCACCTTTTCGCCTTCGGCGAAGATGTCAGCTTTCACTTCCTGGCCGATTTCGTAGGAAGCGCTGTCTTCCAGACGGAATTCGCGCAGGGTACGCATGGGAGCGACGCCCGCTTTCTTGAAGTGACCGGCGTCGGGCTTGTTCACCAGCTTTTCCACCCGGTTTTCGGGGATCTGGTCAAAACCGAACTGCACGGCTTCGTAGCCATCCTTTTCGATGGTCTTCTTCTGCACCACGGTGCAGGGACCGGCCTGGATTACGGTGACGGGCACCAGGCGGCCATCTTGCAGGAAGATCTGGGTCATGCCCAGCTTCTTACCAACGATTGCCTTCTTCATAATTACCCTCCTGCCTTACAGCTTGATTTCGATCTCGACGCCAGCGGGCAGATCGAGCTTCATCATGGCGTCCACGGTGCGGGGGTTGGGATTGTGCACGTCGATGAGGCGCTTGTGCGTGCGGCGTTCAAACTGCTCGCGGCTGTCCTTATACTTGTGCGGAGAGCGGAGAATCGTAACGATTTCCTTTTCGGTGGGAAGCGGAATGGGGCCCGATACACGGGAACCGGTGCGCTTCGCGGTTTCCACAATGCGCTCGGCGGACTGGTCGATCAGGTTGTGTTCGTACGCCTTGAGCTTGATGCGGATTTTCTGGCTGGCCATGTGATTACCTCCTATTGTTTTCGTACTCACGGCTAACGGGGGGAGTCTTTCAACTGAGGGGAGTGCGCTTCGCAGGGAGCGTTTTCTCTCAGCAAAGCCCGTCGCCTTCCGCAGGATTTTCCTGCGGCCCGAGTCCGTTCGTCGGGGTCTTGCCCCGGCTGGTCCGCGATAATTACCCGTTCTGGCCGGAACGGCAACTTACCGCTTCATCCCATAAACAGACAACAGACACATTATAAACGATATTTTCAAAAAATGCAAGTATTTTTCATGCTTGTTTCAAACTTTTTTTGCAATTTTTTTCACTTTCTTTTCCCGCAAATCCAGCAATTGCGCACTTTTTCCAAAAATGTTTTGTCATCCCTTCCGGGCGTGTCACGCTTTTGCAATTCTCTGTTTTGTGCTGTTCTGAAGGGGGCTTGACAACAGCAAAAAACAGCATCTTGTGTGCCCTCTTTTCCCCACCACAAGATTTATGAAGGCAAAAAAAGAAGGCCGGAAGTCATGCTTCCGGGCCCTGATTTTCTGCGTTTGTAGTATCTGGTTTCAGCTCTTCCATTTGCGCTATGCAGAACTTGATTTTGATGCCCTGCTCGGAAAAAAACTGTTCGTGTTCACTGACATAATTGGGAGTAAAGCCGGATGCGTGCAGATCGTCCGTGCGGTAAATCACCCTGAATCCGGCTTCTTCAAAGTAACGCAAAGAGGCCTTGAACAGAGGATCGTCGTCGGTCTTGAAATAAATCTGCGCCCCGGGCACAAGGAAATGCCGGTATTGCATCAGCTGCCGTGTATGGGTCAGGCGGCGTTTGTGATGAGCAGGCTTCTGATTCCAGGGATTGCAGAAGGAAATATAGATGCGCTCCACCCGGTCTTCTTCACACAGATATTTATCGATCCACATGATATCAAAGTGGGTCAGGGTAACGTTATCCACCCGTTCTTCGCCGTACACGCTTTCAAAATTCCGCCGGGCCACCCCCAGGATGTTCCGGGAAATATCCACAGCCAGATAATTGATATTTCTGTTCTCCAGGGTCATCCGGCTTGTGGCCACGCATTTGCCGCAGCCCAGCTCCACATAAAAAGGCGCTTCCTTTTCAAAGCAGCTGCGCCACTTCCCCCTTTTTTCTTCCGGCAGATCCACATAATAAGGGCAGGCCGCCAGTTCCGGCTTGGCCCATTTTTTCACTCGCATGCGCATAAGTATCCATGCCTCGTTTCAAGCTTTCGAAAATTTTCTTTTCAGAAAACGGAATCCCTTTTGCAGCCAGTGCTGCTTTTCCAGGTTGACCACCTTGCATTCCGTATAATGAATATGATGGGTGTCCAGATACACGTCCATCAGCCTTTCCCCCAGATAACCAAACACCCTTTTGTCCGAAACGCTGTATTCCGATATATCCAGCCTTTCCTCCACCGCAAACAGCACCTCAAACAGCCACGCACAATAGTGTTCAAACACATCCTTTTTCATCAGGAACATATTGAAAATGTGCCCGCTGCGGCTTTCCAGCATCTTTTCCCAGGCAGGCAGATAGGCCGGGTATTTTTCCCGGAGCACCTGCTGCGTGGCCAGAAGATCTTCCTCATGATGGGCGTGGATATACTGATCCTTCCGGGTTTCGATCACATAATGCCGCTTTTTCGGCAGCACCGCATCCCCTTTTTCCAGCAGCTTTTTTGCCTTTTCTTCCGTCAGGATGCGTTTTTCTTTCTTCTGAAAGAAATGTCCCCCGGCAAAATACCGCCGGTAATGGCACAAGCCGTATGCATCCGCATTTTTTTGATTTTTCCACAGCCAGTACAGCCCCGTCAGTTCGCAGAAGGAGGCATTTTTGCCGCTGATATTTTCCCCGGTATCATCCCTTGTAAAGCCGGGGATATCTTCCTTGCCTTCTGCCCCCACAAACAGGGGCAGGTACATTTTATCCTCTGCCACGGGATAGGGCTTGTGCGATGCCACCATCAAAGTGATCTTCATGCCGTCTCCTTACACTGCCTGATTTTTGTCCTGCTGTTCCCGCTTGACGTACAGCTTTTCCCTGTTCACAATGCCGCCCAGGAAGGTTTTCACAAGGATTTTCAGATCCAGTACGGGAGTCCAGTTTTCAATATACCAGATGTCCATTTCCACGCGCTTGGTAATGCTGGTATCCCCCCGGTAGCCGTTCACCTGGGCCCAGCCCGTCATGCCGGGGCGCACCTGATGCTTCACCATGTAAAGGGGCACGGTTTCCTTGAATTCCTCCACAAACTTGGGCAATTCAGGCCGGGGGCCCACCAGGCTCATATCCCCCTTGAACACATTGAACAGCTGGGGAAATTCATCCAGGCTGAATTTGCGGATAAAATTGCCAAAGGGCGTGCGCCGGTCCTGATCGATATTGCTCCAGCCGTCCTTTTGTTCTTCCTCCACCCGCAGGGAGCGGAACTTGTACATCATAAAAGGCTTTTTATGATAGCCCACACGCTCCTGCTTAAAAAAGACAGGGCCGGGGCTGGATAATTTTACCCCAAGGGCCACCAACAGCAATACCGGGCTGAGCACCAGCATCCCTGCGCCGCTTGCAAAAATATCCACCAGCCTTTTCAGCGCAGCCAGGCCGTAGTTTTCCAGCGGAATGGAACGCATGCGGATCAGGTTGGTGCGGCCAATCACTTCCACCTCCGGCCGGGCAGGCATCACGTCGTTATAAAAAGGAACCACATAAAACGGGGTGCCGTTCTTTTCGCAGGCGTGCATCAACTGCACCGTTTTTTTGCTTTCTTCCGGTTCGATAGCGATTACCGCTTCGTCAATTTCACTGCCGGCCAGCAGGGCGTCCAGCTGATCAAAATCCCCCAGGTAAGGCTCAATCCCTTCCTGTTCCTTCCCCACAAAGCCCTTCACCCGAAAGCCCAGAGATTTTTCCTTGCGGATATCCTCCACATACTGCTGTGCCAGATGGCCCGTACCGATTACCAGCACATGCTTAATATTGTAGCCTTTTTTGCGCAGATATCGCAGAAAATGGCGCATCACCCAATATTTGCCGATCAGGAACAGCAGGCTGAACACATAAAACAGAAACAATACGCCCCGGGAAAACTCCTGCAGCTCAAAAAGGAACAAAATGGTGGTGCCGATCAAAAGGCTCAGTGTGATGCCAAACAGAATCGTTTTCACTTTCCATTTCAGCTTCCGCCGGCGAGTCGTGTTATAAAACCCGAACAGCATCAGCACAATCAGCACAAAGCCGGCATACAGGCACGCCAGCAGCAGCACATGGCCGTTGGACCAGTCCGCCATGTTGATCACGCCTTTGCGCAGCACATCCAGCCACAGGTAGCACCCCAATATATAGGAAAGCACCACCAGAATGCCGTCAACGACCATATTCAGCTGGTTCAGCAAACGCTGATTTTTTTTGATCATGCCACTGCCTCCTCTGTCGTATCTACCTCATCTGGGCTGAATCAGCCTTACGCCCCGCCGGGCCACATAATCCATCTCCATATAGTACACCGCACAGCCATAGCTGTTGGTTTCAATGCAGTATGCCGTACCGGGAATATCCGCCGGGGTGGCGGCCGTATGATACTGCCCGTCCGTCCCCAGAAAATACACCGGCTCCTCGCCCTTTCTTTCAAAGGTGGCCGAAGGAGCGGAATCAATGATGAGGCATTTTTCTCCATCTTCGGAAATGCCCGCCACGCAGGCAATATGCCCGTTCACCACCGAGAACGTGAACACAGCGCCTTCTGCCGCCTTGTCCCGGATGGTGTTTTTGTTTTCGTACAGTTCGTACCGGGTTCTGAAGCCAAAATCGTCCCCTGCTCTTCCCACAAGGGAGGAATTCATGGTGCCGCTGCCGTCCTTCATCAAGGCCACGGCATAGGTTTTTGCCAGTTTTTCCGGGGTGATTTCCTCCCCGGTGTACCCAAGCAATTGCAGCGCATGGGCAAGGGAAAACACCGCACAGCCCGATGTTTCCAATTCGCTGATGGAATATTTTTTGTCCCTCCACCAGCCGTCCGTCTGGCTGTAAAGGGCGATATCCCGGGGGGTGAGCACGGTGCGCATCTGCACCTGTTCCCGGCTGTCCCCCACCTGTAAAAAGGCGGGCTGCATGTCCTTTCCCATTTCCAGCGTCCACTGGGTATAGCGTTCTTTTTCCGCCCCTTCACCGGCAAAGGCAAGCTTTCCGTCAGAAGCGGAAAAGGAGGCCATTTCCTGCCCCTGCCCATCCAGCACCACGGCGTTCTTTGCCGAAGCGGTGGTAACAAAGGAAAGGCTGTGGCGGCTGCCCACGGAGGTGAGCACTGCCGTGCCCGGAACCAGCGCCGCCTTTTCCTGCTTTACAGAAAGGGACGCCAGCTGTTTTTGATCGCTGTTGCCATCCTGATCCTCTGCTGCAAACAAAAGCGTTTTCTCCCCGGCGCTGCGAATGGGAATATCCACCTGCCACAGCAGCATATCATCTGCCTTCAGGGCATACGCCTGCGCCGGATAGGTTTCCTCCAGCCCATCCATGGAAAGCACCAGCTTTTCCGCATCCAAAGACGTTTCCGCCCGGGCCAGCAAGGTATCCTGCCAGGCGGTGGCTTCTTCCATGTTCAGCTGCACGCTTTCCACCCGGGCACCCTGCACCATGGGCGGCTGCAGAACATAAATGTGCGCCTGTTCATTGCCGCAGGAAAGGGCAATGCTCCCCTGCCTGGCATAAGGCGTGTCATTCTCATCGGCATAAAGGGAAAGGCCCTCATCCGTCTGGGTGAAGGAAAGAAAATCATCTGCAGAAACAGCGTTCCATTCCCCGGAAGCAGAGACAATTACGTCCGTTTCTTCTCCGTTTAATTTCGTCATCAGGAAGGGCTGCCCTTCCACAAAAATATGGCTTGTTTCTTCTGTCAGGCTCAGTTCTTCTTCCACCGTTTCCTGCAAACGGGCCACCTGACGGATATCCAGCGGCAGGGTATCTGCCCCGGATTTAATATAGATCACCCCTTGCCTGTTTTCATCTGTTTCCTTTACGGAAAAGGTGAGCCTGTCGCCGCTGCGGCCGCAGGTATCAAAAAGGGTGATAAAATCGTCATGGGTTTGGGCCGTCCAGGGCCCGGAGGCAAAAACGGTGAGGGTGCGCATATCCCCCTGCATAAACACCGTGCTCTGCTTCCCTTCCACGGAAATGCTGCCCTCTGTAAGGGCAACGCCTGTTTCACTCAAATGCACTTTTTGGGAAACGGTGAAGGAAACATCGGTTTCTTCTTCGCCGCAGGAAACGATCAGGGTGTAATTTCCTTCCTGCCGGGGATGCAAAATGCCCTGATGGCAAGGCACGCTTTCCCCCGAAAACACTTCTTTATTGCCCAGCAGCAGCCGGTAGCTGCACAGGTTTCCCTCTGCGCCCGTCACGGTCACCTGCACCGCATCCCCCAACGCCACCACAGCGGAAGAAACCTCCGCCTCCAGCGCCAGGGCGGAAAAAGGAAGCAGCAAAACAATCAGCATAAAAAACAGCTTTTTCATTGTTTTTCCCTTCCTCCTCTTTTCCGATAATTCATCAAATTTTATTATAGCATACAATCGGAAAATTTGCGCTGTTTTTTTGAATTTTTACAAAAATCACAGCCGTGCCAGTTTTCCTTTTTCTTCCTGCAAGGGGAAGAAATGGGGCCTCTCCTGCAAATGTTTGTTCGGGCTGTGAAGGGTCAGCCACAATTTTCCCCCTTTGTCCCGGAACACCATGCCATGGCCCCCGTCTTTTTCAAACAGCGGCGAAATTTGAGCAAAATGCCCGTCCATATCGCCGTTGTCGCTGACGGCCACCCCCTGAGTGTAGCCGCCGTCAGAAAAGGAAGCCCAAAGCAGCAGCAGCGTGCCATCTTCCGTTCTCCAAAGAAACGGCCCGTCCGTCACATGGCCCACCTTGCCGCTGGAATGGCGCACCGGCTGTGCCCATTGGGCCTCCGATGCCCGGAACAGAAAAAAGGGCTTGCCTGCCGGTGCGGAAAGATCCTCCGTCAGCTCCATGGCGCAAATCTCTCCGTCCCCCGCCTGCACCCACTCGTGGCAGAAAACCATGTAGTATTTTCCTGCCGGGCTCTGATAGAGGGTGCCGTCCAGGCATTCCCATTCACCGGGCGTAACGCACCCGTCCGAATGGAGGAAGAAGGGGCCCAGCGGGCTTTCGCTTTTCAGGACAGCCGTGCCCCGGCACATATCTTCCCCTTTGAAGCTGGCCAGCATATAAAACGCGCCGTTTACAAAATACACTTCCGGCGCCCAGTAATTTTTCGTGGCAAAAAAGGTGCCGTCGTTATGGAAGCATTCTATAGGCCCTTCCCAGTTTTCCATATCCCCGCTCACATACACGTCAAAGCCGTCCGCTTCCCCCCAGCAGGTTTCCCCTCTGGTGCCGTACAGATAATATTTCCCTTCATGCAAAAGCACAAAAGGGTCCCGAATGTTGATCTGATTGCTTTTCATGAATATCGCCTGCCGTTCCCTTATGTTTCTTTCATTTTACCACAGATATATCGTTCTGAAAAGTGCACAGCCCTCTTCCATTTTCGGACAAAAAGCAGTACAATAAAAGACAGAAAAGAAAGGGGAGCAGTATATGCACCAACCGATATATCAGCATTTTTCCTGTTCCGACCATCGCCTGCAGACCCTATGGGATAAGGCGCTTTCCGCTTCCCGGAATAACCTGCGCTTCTTTGAAGCGAGAAAAGTGCTGGTGGAAGGGGGCGGCTATGAAAAAATATGGCTGGAAACCCAGCCCATGGGCGGCGAAATGTATTTCCCCCATGATCCTGAGGCTGCCTTCAATAATGTTTCCCTTTTTATGGATTATCAGCGGCCCGACGGCCGTCTGCCCGGCTCCATTGCCCTGATTGACGGAAAAACCACCCCTCAGTTCAATAAGCTGCAGGGCTTTTGCTTCCCCCTCCACGCCATGAACCTGTATTACCTGATGGGAGAAGACAGGGCTTTTCTTCAAAGGCTGGACAGCTGCCTGCGCCGCTTTGACCAATGGCTTTGGAAAACCAGAGATTCCGACGGGGACGGCGTGCTGGAAAGCTATTGCGTGTACGACACCGGGGAAGACAACGCCCTGCGCTATGGCGACGCCCCCTGCTGGTGGGAAAGCGACGCCCCGCCGGAAGGAAACGCCTATGTTCCCATGGGCTCCATGGATATGATGAGCTTTTCCTTTTCCTGCCGGAACACCCTTTGCCGTATCGCCGCCATTTTGCAAAACGGCGAAGAAAGCCTCTGGCGGCAAAAAGCAGATGATGTGCAAAACGTCCTCATCGCAAACCTGTGGGACAAAAAAAGAGCCGCCTGTTTTGACCGCTGCCCCGGCGGCAAAAAGCAACAGACCCTCACCCACAACAACCTGCGCTGCATGTACTGGGAAAGCTTCACGGATGAAATGGCCCGGGCCTTTGTGGAAAAGCACCTGCTGAATCCTTCCGAATTCTGGACGCCCCTGCCCCTGCCTTCCGTGGCAGCAAACGATCCCCTTTTCCGCAATATTCCGGAAAACAACTGGTCCGGCCAGTGCGAGGGGCTCACCTACCAGCGGGCCATTTTCGCCTTGGAAAATTACGGCATGGAAAAGCTGCTGCCGTCCCTTGGGGAAAAATTATTTGATGCGGTAGCAAAAAACGGCTATGCCTTCACCCAGCAGTATGACCCCTTCACCGGCGAAGCCTCCCTGAAGGAAACACAGTCCGCCTACGGCCCCACCATCCTGTCCGTGCTGGGATATATCACCCACCTCTTTGGCATCTTTCCCCGGAAGGGCGATATGCGCTTTTCTTTGATGGGAGGCCCTGCCTATACCTTCGAATATCTGCTGAGGGGGCAGCTGTACAAAATTGAAAGCAACGGAAAAGAGGCCGTCATCACCCTTGGTAAAAAAGCCCTTGCCCCTCTGCCCTGCGGCTTTTCCTACACCTTCCACCCGGACGGCACCATCAAAACCAAACACTCTTTCACATAAAAAGGAGGATTTTTTCCATGAACAAGTATGACGCAAAGAACCTGAAAATCGCCTATATCGGCGGCGGCAGCCGGGGCTGGGCCTGGGGCTTTATGACGGATCTGGCCAGGGACCCTGACCTGTGCGGCGAAGTGAGGCTGTACGATATCGACATCGAAGCTGCAAAGCGCAACAAAATCATCGGCGAAAAAATCAGCAGCCATCCCGACGCCGTATCCCGCTGGCGCTACACCGTGCCCACCTCATTGCAGGAAGCCCTTACCGGCGTGGATTTTGTGGTGATCTCCATCCTGCCCGGCACCTTCAACGAAATGCGCAGCGATGTGCATCTGCCGGAAAGAGTGGGCGTATACCAGCCCGTGGGCGATACCGTGGGCCCCGGCGGCTTCATGCGGGCCATGCGCACCATCCCCATGTTTATGGAAATCGGCGAGGCTATCCGGGATTATGCCCCCGACGCTTTCGTCATGAACTACACCAACCCCATGTCCCTGTGCATCCGCACGCTGTACCACGCCTTCCCCGGCATCCGGGCCTACGGCTGCTGCCACGAAGTGTTCGGCACGCAAAAGCTGCTTTGTGCCATGCTGGATAAGGAATACGGCATCCCCGGCGTTAAACGCCAGGATCTGTACACCACCGTCACCGGCATCAACCATTTCACCTGGCTCACCTCCGCCTCCTATAAAGGCATGGATCTGATGCCCCTGTATAAGGAGTTTGCCGAAAAATACGCCGCCGGCGGCTTTTCCGAAGGCGGCGACGATAACTGGATGAACTCTTCCTTCTCCTCCAACCAGATGGTGAAGTTTGACCTGTTCAACAAATACGGTGTCATTGCCGCCGCCGGGGACCGGCATCTGGCAGAATTTATGCCCCCCTGGTACACAAGGGATCCGGAAACCGTCCGCAGCTGGAAATTCCACCTGACCACCGTGGACTGGCGGGAAGGGGACCTGGCAAGAAGGCTGCAGCGCAGTGATGACCTGATCTCCGGCAAGGAACAGGTGGAGCTCAAGGGCAGCGGCGAAGAAGGGCATCTGCTGATCAAGGCCGTGCTGGGCCTTGGCGATCTGGTATCCAACGTGAACATCCCCAACCAGGGCCAGATTCCAAACCTCCCCCTTGGCGCCATTGTGGAAACCAACGCCCTCTTTGGGCTGGACCGTATCTCCCCCGTTTTTGCCGGCCCCGTGCCCCAGAACATCCTGCCCCTGATTGAACGCCATATCCTCAACCAGGAAAATACCCTGAAAGCCGCCCTCACCTGCGACCGGAAGCTTGGCTTCACCACCTTCATGAACGATCCCCAGATGGGCCACGTCACCCCGGAAGATGGATTGAAGCTGTTTAACGACATGCCGGAAAACCAGAAGAAATATCTGCCCAAGGGTTGGTTCGAAGAATAATCGTCCTGCCGGATCACAGTGATCCGGCATTTCTGTCAGACAAAAGGAGGCTCCCTCATGAAAAAAGCAATTGCCGCCCTGCTGGTCCTCTTGCTTATGCTCCCTGGCATCTGCGCCTGCGCAGAAAATATGCCGACAGAAGAAAACCTGTACACACATCCCACAAAAGGCTACGCCCTGGGCATCAGCCAGTTTGCTTCCATGACCTGGCAAAACGAAAAGGCCGCCTCTTTCCGATTCCATGACCAGTATGGCCTGATCAATTTTGATTCCAACCACGTCACCGCCCCTCAGTTTGAAAGCCTCTCCATTCTCAGCGGCAACTGCTTCAAGGTGCGGAAAAACAATCTCTATGGCCTCATTGATGCCGACGGCAATCAGCTGGCCCCCTGCGACTTTTATGATATCACTGCCCTTGGCGATCATACCGCCGTGGCAGCCAACCAGCAAATAGACAATTCCGGCTGGTGGGCCGTTTACAGCTACACCTTCGCCCTGCTTTCCGAAAACGGCCAGCAGCTGACCGGAGAATATGCCGCCATCGGCAGCAACGCATCCCGCGATACCAGCTCTCCTTCCCTTTACGCACCTCAGTATCACGACGGGCTGATCCGGGTGAAAACCGCGGATGAAAAATGGGGCTTCATTGACAACACCGGTGCCGAAGTAATTGCGCCCCGGTTCCAGGAGGCTTCCGAATTCTCCAACGGCCTGGCTGCCGTAAAACAGGACGGCAAATGGGGCTATATCGGCACCGACGGCAATTTCCGTATTGAACCCGTGTTCCTTTCCGCCCTCAGCTTCAACGAAAACGGCCGTGCCGAGGTGCAGAGCATGTCCGGCTGGCACGTGATCGATACCGATGGCCAGTTGGTCTATTTCACCAGCCAGCCCATGAAAACCGCCTTTGAAACCACCGCCGTCACCGAAGATGCCGTGGAACAATTGGTGCAGCGCTACGCCGCAGAAATGGGCAGCCTCTCCGAATCCGGCGAAATCGTTGTGACAGATGAACTGCGCTATCATGTTGAGCAGGTGCTTGTCAAATGCGACGGCGACCTGGAGGCAGCGGCAACACTGCTTGGCCTCTGATCACGCAGGGGAAAACGGTGAGGGGCTTCACCCCACCAGGGGCATTGCCCCTGGACCCGGAGGCGGATATCACCTAGCTCATCCAACCAACAACGTGCCGCTGCTGCGTGAGGAAACCATGAGGGGCGTTGCCCCTTCACCCCAGCAGGGCCATCGGCCCTGCACCCAGTAGCGGAATAAACTCATCTTATTTGTCAAACAATTTCCCGCTGAAACAAGGGAGAAAGAAGGTCTCCCTTGTGTTATGAGAGGTGGCAGCCCAAAGGGCTGACGGAGGGATTGCTGCCTATCCTGTGCGCAACGCGCCCAAACCCCTTGGCAAAAGATGATTGCAATATTGCGAATTGGCTGCGGCACTGCCGCCACACGGGCCCGGCGGCGTTCCGCCGCCAACCGGATGCAAAGCATCCGGGGAAAACAGCAAAAAAGGCGTTGGAGGAAATTTATTTCCATCCACGCCTTTTTTCTGTTTTCATTGTGCCCGTGACTCTGCTTCTCTTCGTCTCTTTATCCTTCATGCGGAAACATTTTGGTTTGATACGATTGTATGTCGCACTCTGGGTCCAGGGGCAATGCCCCTGGTGGGTACAGGGGCTGCGTAAGCCCCTGCCTCGGCAGGCCGCACAGGCCCCTGCCTTGGTAAATCCTTCCCTTTCCACAAGGGAAGCTGTTTCCGTTTTTTTATTCTCCCCGGATATACAAAACGCCCAATGTGCCGGGACCGCAGTGGCTGGAGATGACGCCGCCGGCCCGGGTGATATGAATTTCGTCAAAATAATCCAGAGCCTTCACCTGTTCCAGAGCGGCATCGATCATCTTCTGGTCGCAGCCGGAATGGGTGATGAACACATGGTTTTTCCGGGCCTTACGCATTTCGGCCGTCTGATCCTGGGCATATTCGCCCACCACTTTGTGCATCTTGCCCCGGTATTTCTGGCCGGGGGACATTTTGCCGCCGATCACGTTGATCTGAGGATGCAGGCGCAGGGTGGTGCCCAGCAGGGCAGAAATGCCGCTGCAGCGGCCGCCCCGGTGCAGATACGTCAGCGTATCCACTACAAAGGAAGCGCTCACCCGGGCGCGCAGCTTTTTCACTTCTTCCACAATTTCGTCCCGCTTCATGCCGCTTTGCGCCATTTCGGCAGCGGCGATCACCTGCAGGCCCACGCCGGTGGACAGGCTTTGGGAATCGATGATGGAAATTTTGTTTTCCGCGCCGGTTTCCCTGGCCACGGCCCGCATAATATCATAGGTGGAGGACATGGATTTGGAAAGGGAGAAGCAAATGATTTCTTCGCCCCTTTGCAGGTATTTATCAAAAATCTCCTTCACCCGGCCGGGGGCACAGGCGGCCGTCTTGGGCACGGTTTTGTTTTCATCGGCCCAGGCATAAATCTTGTCCGGGGTGATATCCCGGCCGTCTTCATAGCTTTTTCCGTCCAGCACAATATTCAGCGGGATGATTTTGATCTCATACCGCTTCAGCAGTTCTTCCGAAAGATCGCAGGTGCTGTCCGAAAGGATCCTGATCATGATTCGATGCTCCTTTTTTCACCATTGATATATTTTCACATTTTTATTATACTGCACAATTTGCAATTTATCTTCAACTTTTTTTCAATTTTTGTTGAAAATTCCTCCGTTTTTCCGGCCATTGCCTTGCATCCGGATGCGGCAGATGATATGCTAAAGTCATGTGAAACGGAAGGAAAGGGGGAATATCCCCATGTTCAAAATTCTCATTGTGGAAGATGACAGCGAAGTAAGGCAGCTGTTTGAAAGGGTGCTGACAAAAAACGGCTATACCGCCATCGGTGCCTCCGGCGGCAGGGAAGCGCTGGAATACCTGGCCCGGGATTATGTGGACCTGGTGATCTCCGACATCATGATGCCGGGGATGGACGGCTATGCCCTTTCCCGGGCCATCCGGGAACAAAGCCCCGCCATGCCCATTCTGATGATCACCGCCAAGGGCACCTTTGACGATATCAGCCTGGGGTTCCATTCCGGGGCGGATGATTATATGGTAAAGCCCATTAACGTAAACGAAATGGCGCTGCGGGTGAAAGCGCTGCTGCGCCGGGCGGAAATGAACAACGAACGCAAACAGAAAATCGGCGAAACGCTGATGGAGTGCGATTCCCTCACCGTTTCCCGGGACGGCGAAAGCATGGTGCTGCCCCAGAAGGAATTTATGCTGCTTTACAAAATGGCAGCCTACCCCGGCAAAATCTTCACCCGCCAGCAATTGATGGACGAGATCTGGGGCTATTCCTCCGGCTCGGAACTGCACACGGTGGACGTGCATATCGGCCGGCTGCGTGAAAAATTCAAGGAGAACCCGGATTTCAAAATTGTCACCATCCGGGGCGTAGGGTTCAAGGTGGTCAAAGAATGAAAAAGAAGCTGGGCAGCGAGATTGAAAAGCTGGAAAAAGAAATAAAAACCAAAATACAAAAAAGCCCCCTGCTGGGCATCCGCACCTATTACTGGATGGCCATCCTGATAGAGTTCATTATCGCCACCGGGCTTTCTCTGGTGCTGATTTTAATCCTGGACAAGGTGTTCAATATCTCCGACGATTCCATGGTGCCGGTGTTTGCGGTGCTGATGTGCTCCACCATCACCGCCGGCATCTCCTTTTACCTGAACAGATGGGTGCTTTCCCCCATCCGTAAACTGGGCGGCGCCATGCGTCAGGTAGCTAAAGGAAATTTCAAAATTCAGGTGCCTACCAAGTCCAAGATCCGGGATATGGAGGAAATCAACCAGAATTTTAACCTGATGGTACGGGCACTGGACGCCACGGAAGTGCTGCAGTCGGACTTCGTATCCAACGTGTCCCACGAATTCAAAACCCCCATCACCGCCATCGAAGGCTATGTCATGCTGCTGCAGGGCACCCCGGATATGACGGAGGAGCAGCAGGAATATGTGGATAAAATTCTGCTGAATACCCAACGCCTGTCCGGCCTGATCGGAAACGTGCTGCTGCTTTCCAAGATAGAAAACCAGCAGATTCCCGAAACACAGCACCCCTTCCTGCTGGATGAACAGATCCGCAAAGTGCTGATGCATCAGGAAGTGGAATGGACAAAGAAGGAAATTGACCTGGATGTGGAAATGGAGGATATCACCTACCACGGCAACGAGAGCCTGATGGCCCACGTGTGGGATAACCTGATCAAAAATGCCGTAAAATTCAACCGCCAGGGCGGCCTGCTGCGGCTGCGGCTGCGGCAGGAAAACGACACCATCCGCTTCACCATCGAAGATGAGGGCCCCGGCATCTCCCCCGAAGATCAGGAACACATCTTCGACAAATTCTATCAGGCCGATTCCTCCCACAAGCAGGAGGGAAATGGCCTGGGCCTTTCGCTGGTGAAGCGCATCCTGAATGTCTGCAACGGTGAAATTACCGTGGAAAACCGGAAAGAAGGCGGCGCCATGTTCACCGTTCTTCTCCGTCAATCGTAATATTGCCTGGCTTATCTGACAAACTATTTCCCCCTGTTGCGCGGGGAACCATGAGGGGCTTCGCCCCCCTCAGCAGGGCCATCGGCCCTGCACCCAGTAGCGGAACTTACTCGTCATATTTAACAAACAATGTCCCGCTGAAGCTTGGGAAACCCTGAGGGGCTTCGCCCCCCTCAGCAGGGCCATCGGCCCTGCACCCACAAGGGATTTCATCCCTTGACCCAGTAGCGGAATGAACTCATCTTATTTATCATACAATTTCCCGCTGTTAAAGGCAGGAAACGAAAGCCTCCCTTATGTAAAGGAAGGCGGCAGCCCGAGCGGCTGAGGGAGGGATTGGTACCTATCCTGTGCGCAACACGCAGAAACGCTGAAAAGAAGATTGCAATATTGCCGGTTGGCGGCATTATGCCGCCAACCGGATGCAAAGCATCCGGGGAAAACGAAAAAATAAGCGGTGGGAAAATGTATTTTCCCAACCGCTATTTTT
>JAFSBN010000214.1 GCA_017437265.1 Clostridia bacterium | reverse complement strand
CAGCGAAAAAGTGGGGCGCATCAGCCTGCGGGTGGGTTATTGCCCCGGGCTGTATGTGGGCGGCAATATTGGTTACGGTGTGGATGAACAATACCGGGGCCGCGGCTATGCCGGGCGGGCCTGCAGGCTGCTGATGCCGGTATTGAAATATCACAAAATGCCGGTGGCACTGATCACCAACGATGTCAATAATCTCAAGTCCCGCCGGGTGTGCGAAAAGCTGGGTTTGAAAAAACTGCGGCAGATGGATGTGCCCATGAACAACGATATGTATAAAAACGGCACAAGGCGGGTGAATATTTTCGCCCTGGAGGTGGAATGATGGGCTACATTATGGATTTGAGAAAGATAGTGGGTCATCGGAAGCTGTTGATGCCGGGTGCCGGAGTGTTTCCTATCCGGGATGGGCAGGTACTGCTGCAGCGCAGGCAGGACAATGGCTTATGGGCGGATCATGGCGGCAGTGTGGAATTGAGCGAAAATGTGGAGGATGCTGCCCGGCGTGAGCTGTGGGAAGAAACCGGTCTTGTGGCGGGAAAGCTGCATTTGCTGGGAGTTTATTCAGGCCCGGAAATGGATTATACTTATGCCAATGGAGATGAGATTTCCTGCATCGGGCTGTATTACTGGTGTGAGGAAATGACAGGCAGCATAAAAATTCAGGAAGAAGAAGTGGCAGAGCTGAAATGGTTCCCCCTGAATGCGCTGCCCGATGACGATGAAATATCGCCGCCTATTCGCCGGGTGATACACGATCTGGCGGACAGGCTGCTAAAAAGAACGGAAGCAGAGGAATAAAGAATGATTGGCACACTTGTGAATGTGGCGGCTATCATTGCAGGTTCGTTGCTTGGGCTGCTGTTGCGTAAAGGTTTCCCGGAAAAAATGAAAACCACCGTCACCACCGGCATGGGTCTGTGCGTGATTCTCATTGGCCTGCAGGGGGCGCTGACCACCGGCAATGTTTTGCTGGTGATTTTGTCTGTAGTGCTGGGCAGCATTATCGGCGTGGCACTGAAGATAGAAGAAAGGCTGGATAAGCTGGGCCTTTCCCTGCAAAAGAAATTTGCCGCAAAGGACGGCAACGACAATTTTGCAAAAGGGTTTGTAACGGCTACTTTGATTTACTGTGTGGGCGCCATGGCCATTGTGGGCAGCATTGATTCCGGGTTGCGGGGCAATCATGATACCTTGTTTGCCAAGTCCCTGCTGGACGGTGTGATGAGCATTGCCCTGGCCAGCACCATGGGCATTGGTGTCATGCTGTCTGCGGTGGCAGTGCTGATTTATCAGGGGGGCATTGCCCTGCTGGCCCAGCTGGTGGCGCCGCTTCTGACGGAGGCGATGATCACCGAAATGAGCGCCGTGGGCGGTGTGCTGATCATGGGGATTGGTTTCAATATGTTCCGCAAGGAGCATATTCCTGTAGGGGATATGCTGCCGGCTATTTTTCTGCCGCTGCTGCTGACCCTGTTTATGTGAACATGAAGATCGTTATTGAAAAAGCCAAACGAAAACTGACGGTTGTGGAGCAGGAAACGGTGATGTTTGCCTGTTCTGTTGCGCTGGGCTTTTCTCCTGTGGGCAGCAAGGAAAAGGAAGGGGACGGCAGAACCCCGGAAGGGCAGTATAGGGTATGCCTGAAGAAGATGGGGAAATATGGCCCCAGCCTTGGGATCAATTATCCTTCCGTTTGCGATGCCCTGCGTCTGGGCGCGGATGAGGAATTGCTCCGGTGCATCCGGGAGAGGGAAGTACAGGGGTTACGTCCGCCCTGGGGCAGCTTTATGGGCGGAGAAATATACATCCATGGCGGCGGTGCCCAAAGGGACTGGACTGCCGGATGCATTGCCCTTGAAGATGCGGATGCCGAAAGGCTGTATGCATTGTGCGATGTGGGAACTGAAGTGGAAATACGGCCCTGATGGAGGAAAACAAGATGGAAATATGGGATGGGTATCTGCAGGATGGCAGAAAAGCCGGTGTGGATCTGGTGCGGGGAAAGCCGGTGCCGGCAGGGCTTTATCATCTGGTGAGCGAGGTGCTGGTGCGGCATCGGGACGGGGATTATCTGCTGATGCAGCGTTCCTTTGAAAAGCCCAATTACCCCGGTGCATGGGAAGCTACGGCCGGCGGATCTGCCCTGAAAGGGGAGGACGCCCTGCAGTGTGCCCTTCGTGAAACCAAGGAAGAAACAGGCATTGTGGATGGGGAAATGGCGTTTATCGGAATGTATTCTTCTCATGATACCCATTACCATTCTTTCCTTTGTACAACCAGTGTGGATAAACAGACCATCACCTGTCAGGAAGGGGAAACGATTGGCTACCGCTGGATGACAGAAGCGGAATTTATCACTTTTGTGCAGACGGACATGATTCCTATGCAAAAAAATCGCCTGATGCCATGGCTGAAAAAGATGGGGTATTTGAAGTAAACGGCCGCACTTTATTGCGTAGCTGTTGTTTGAGTAAAGTTTTGTTGGGGGCCTGTGCGGCCCCCACACCCCCGCACCAGGGGCATTGCCCCTGGACCCGATTT
>JAFSBN010000213.1 GCA_017437265.1 Clostridia bacterium | reverse complement strand
GTGCCTATCAATGTATTGAGCTTCATATTCCTGAGTTAGAAGAACAATATCGTATGGGTATTGATTTTCGGTTTCTATTTCCCAAGCCATCCATTGTTGTTCTTCCTCGAACTTCGCTTTTTTAGCTTGTAGCAGATTGCAAAGCAAATCATGCCGAGGATTTATAACAAAGTCTAACTTATAGCCCTCATGCTCATTCTCGATGAATGCAAGCATTTCCCGAATTGACGATTCTTCTTTTGACAATCCGATTAACATCTCTATATATTTTTCATTGGGAAGAATTAACCAAACAAATAGTCCGCTGACCTTTTCTCCTTCTGCAACAATATAAGCCTTTCTGTTAGCTTTTGTTAAAGAATTATATAAATTGCCATTATCAAATTCGAAATGGGGGTCTGCAAAAACAGAATTTCCAGAAAAACCCTTTATAAAATCTTCATATATATCAAACGAATAAATCTCTTTTATCATTTCTTGCTCCTTCACCCACCAAATAGGGAATTAACCAGTTAGACAAATTCAAGTTTGTCGCTTTCATTCTATCACAGCAATACAAGAATCGGCAAGCCTTGGCGGGGCTTGCTGTTTCGGTATTTCTTTGGTGTAAAGTGAAAGATAATTCTATCCCTTTCATCACCCTCACTGTAAAGAAAGCTGGCCCGTAGGGCCTGAGGGATTGGCATCTCCCCTCCACGAAACACGCAGAAATCCCTTGGCAAAAAATGATTGTAACTTTGCGAATTGAAAGTGCCACTGGCACACACGGGCCGGCGGCAGAATGCCGCCAACCGGATGTATAGCATCCGGGGAAAACGACAAAAAGAAGCGGTGAGAGAATTCTCTCACCCGCTCTTTTTTCGTTTTCATTGTGCCCGTGGTGCTGTTTTTCGTCTCTTCACCCATCATGCGGAAACAACCCTGTTCGATCCAATTGTGTGTCGCACTCCGGGTGCAGGGGTGATACCCCTGCCGCGGGGTACAGGGGCTGCGTAAGCCCCGGCCCTGGTTGGTCACATAAACCCTCCGTGTTTTCACAGCACGCTTTCCGCATACCGCACGCCTTCCATGGCATCCTTGCAGTAATGATGGGCGCCGATCTTGTCCGCATATTCCTGGGTCAACACAGCGCCGCCCACCAGTGTTTTGCAGAAAGGCGCTTTTTCCTTCAAAAGGCGGATGGTTTCTTCCATGGCAGGCACAGTCGTGGTCATCAGGGCGGACAGCCCTACCAGCGGTGCTTTTTCTTTCAGCACGGTTTCCAGAATTGCTTCCGGCAGCACATCCTTGCCCAGGTCCAGCACCCGATAACCGTAGTTTTCCAATAGCAGCTTCACAATATTCTTGCCGATGTCGTGGATATCCCCCTTCACCGTGGCCAGCACCACAGGGCCCTTTTCCGCCGTCTGTTCCGTGTCCAGGCTTTCTTTGATCACCTCAAAGGCCGCCTTTGCCGCTTCGGCGCTCATGAGCAATTGGGGCAAAAACATCTTTTTTTCTTCAAACCCCTGCCCCACCTTATCCAGCGCAGGGATAATCTCATGATTGACAACCTCCAGCCCCGGCGTTTTTTCAAGCAGGGAACGGGTAGCTGCAGCCGCCTGATCCTTCATGCCTTTCATCACTGCCCGCTGCAGATCGCTGCCGGTTGCTTCCTCCTGTTTCGCTGCCGGGGCGCCTGTTTGCACCGTGCCAAAGCTTTCTGCCACCCTGATATAGCCAAAGCAGTTTTCATCCATGCCCTTCAGCGCCAGATAGGTGTGGTAGGTTTTCATCATTTCCCCGGAATGGGGGTTCATAATGGCGGCAGACAGCCCGTTTTCCAGCGCCAGGGCGAAAAACACGCCGTTGAGCGCATCCCGGCAGGGCAGCCCGAAGGACACATTGGATACCCCCAAAGAAGTGTGGCAGCCCAGTTTTTCCCGAATTTCTTTCAACGCCCTCAACGTGGCAACCCCGGCGGCGTGATCAGCGCTGATGGTCATGGCCAGGGTATCGAAGACGATATTCTTTTTCTCAATGCCGTATTCTTCCGCCGTTTTCAGAATTTTTTCCGCAATCCGCACCCGGCCTTCCGCCGTGGCAGGAATGCCGTTTTCGTCCAGCGTCAGGGCCACCACCACACCGCCGTATTTCTTCGCCAGCGGGAATACCGCTTTCATGCTCTCTTCTTTACCGCTGACGGAATTGATCATGGCCTTGCCGTTATAGCAGCGCAGGGCCGCTTCCATGGCCCCGGCATCTGCGGAATCAATCTGCAACGGCAAATCCAGCACCGCCTGCAGTTCCTGCACGGCATTTTTCAGCATGTTTTTTTCATCAATATCCGGCAGGCCCACATTCACATCCAGCACATGCACGCCTTTTTCCTGCTGCTGCACCCCTTCGTTCAGGATATACGCCATATCCCCTTCCCTCAGGGCCTGCTGGAACCGCTTTTTACCGGTGGGGTTGATGCGTTCGCCAATCAAAACCGGCGCTTTTCCAAATTCCACCGCATGGCTGTAGGAAGACACTACGGTCTTGTTTTTGTCCGTCACAGGTACAGGTTTTTTGCCGTTTACCGCATCCTTTACCCTGGCAATATATGCCGGTGTGGTGCCGCAGCAGCCGCCAATAACCCGCACCCCTTTATCCACCAGGGCGGCCATTTCCCCGGCAAATTCGTCCATCGTCACATCAAATACCGTTTTTCCGCTTTCCACCCGGGGCAGGCCGGCATTGGGCTGTACCATCACAGGAACAGAGGCGTTTTCAAGTAATTCTTCCACCACAGCCCGCAATTGCCGGGGACCCAGAGAACAATTGCAGCCCAGCACATCTGCCCCCAGCCCTTCCAGCATGGCCGCCATGGCCGCAGGATCCGCGCCGGTCATCAGCTTGCCGTCAGCACCGTAAGCATTGGAAACAAAGACGGGCAAACGGCTGTTTTCCCTGGCCGCCAGCACTGCCGCCTTGGTTTCCAGGCTGTCGTTCATGGTTTCAATCAGAATCAGGTCCACCCCTGCCTGTACGCCCAGCCGAACCGTTTTTGCAAAAACGGAAACAGCTTCTTCAAAGCCCAGATCGCCAAAGGGCTTGAGCATTTTGCCGGTGGGGCCCATGTCCAGCGCAACAAAACGGGGACTTCCGTTTTCCTCCTTGTCCCGGGCATTCTTTGCCAGTTGTACCCCAGCGCTGATGATCTGTTCCAATTCTGCATCGTCAAATTTCAGGCAATTGGCGCCGAAGGTGTTGGTGGATACCACATGGCTGCCGGCAGCATAATAGGCCCGGTGAATGTCTTCAATCACATCGGGATGGGACAGGTTCCATCTTTCCGGCAGTTCGCCAGGCTGCAGGCCCTTTGCCTGCAAAAGCGTGCCCATACCGCCGTCCATCAAAAGCACATGGTCTTTCAGGTATTCCAATACATTCATTTCATTCACCTTCCACGCCTATAAACGCCGTCACCGATTTGGACGGGCTCATCAAAAGGCTTTCATTCAGATACAACCCCAGATTTTTTTCACACTGAAGCAGTATAAAAAAGTCTTTCTGCACCGAAAGCGGCACATCCCCATACCCGGGGCTGAACCGGGGCCGCAGTTTTTGGTTCTGCTGCTGTAACCAATCACAAAAGGCATTGCACAGGCTTTCCGCCCTTTCCGCACCGATGGCCTGCAGCATGACGGCCTTCGCCGGGCTCAGCCTCTGATATCTGGCAATCAGCCTGTCCATGCCCACCCCCACGGTTGCCGCAAACAGCACCGCTTCCCTGCAATCCTGCAGGTTTTTTGCAAGCGCCTCCGATGCTACGGAAAATACCCCAAAGTCACAAACGCCCTTTTCTGCATGGCACGCCACCTTTGCCCAGCACACCCGGTACTGCAGCACCTTTCCCGCTTCTCCAAGGCATGCCTGCAAAAGGGTCCTCACGCCCTCGTCCGCCTCCCGGCATCCGGCGTAGCGGTATATTTCCCTTTCCTGCACCGGTGGGGGAGCAAAATCCATCACCTGCACCATGCTCATTTCCCCAGCATATCGCTCAGATTGCTTTGGATTTTTTCCGCCACATCCGGCTTGTTCATGGAATACACATGCACATTGGTGATGCCGTTGGCAAAAAGATCAATGATCTGGTCGGTGGCATAGGCAATGCCGGCCTGCTTCATGGCCGCAGGGTCGCCGCCGAATTTGTCCACCAGGCTCTTGAACCGCTGGGGCATAAAGGAACCGGACAGCTTCATGGCACGCTCCACCTGATTGGCATTGGTAATGGGCATGATGCCGGGGATGACGGGCACCGTAATGCCGGCTTCCCGGATTTTATAGAGAAAATTATATAGCAGATTATTATCAAAAAACATCTGGGTGGTGAGGAAGTCACACCCGGCATCCACCTTTTCCTTCAAATGCCGAATATCTTCCTTCTGGTTGCTGCTTTCCGGATGGATTTCCGGGTAGCAGGCGCCTCCGATGCAGAAATCCGGGTTTTCTTCCTTCAATTCCCGCACCAGATCAATGGCATACCGATAATCCCACCGGCTTCTGTCCTCATTTTCCATACCGGCCGGAATATCCCCACGCAGCGCCATCACGTTTTCGATGCCCGCTTCCCGGATGGCACGGATTTTCTCCTTCACCGTTTCCCGGGTGGATGAAACACAGGTCAGATGGGCCAGGGTGGGCACATCATACATTTCCTTGATGTTTTTTGCAATATCCAGCGTATACCGGCTGGTGCCGCCGCCAGCGCCGTAGGTGACGCTCATGAAGGCAGGCCGCAGCCTGGCAATCTCCTCCGTGGCCACCTTTACGCTTTCAAAACCCATCTCCGTCTTGGGAGGAAATACCTCAAAGGACAAAGAAAGCCGGGAGTTCTTCAGCAATTCAATAATCTTCATCAGCGCACTTCCTTTTATTACAAATCAGTTTTATCTTATAGCCCGCTGCACTTTTTGTCAATCAATAGGCTGTGCTTTCTGTGTATCTTTCCAGCCTGTCATCCGGAAAGAGCGATAGCCTTGTTCTTCCATTGCTGTTGTGGTAAAATATTGATAACAAATTTGATTTTAATGAGGAAAAATCCCATGAAAAACCA
The DNA here is from genome assembly GCA_017437265.1 of Clostridia bacterium. Taxonomy (GTDB): domain Bacteria; phylum Bacillota; class Clostridia; order Christensenellales; family Aristaeellaceae; genus RUG563. The sequence goes on along the minus strand of JAFSBN010000213.1, from coordinate 4,352 downwards.
TCAGCAGCATTATCTTGCCTATATCAAGCAATTTGCTGAAAAGAACAAATGCCCCGTTTGGCTGAGCGGTTCCTTTTTGCACGGATGTGCCACTGCCTTTTCCGATATAGATATAAGTGTTTTTTGCAATGCCAAAAAGCTGAACGAACTGATTTATGGCTACGGAAAGCCTGTATATATATCATATACCCAGAAACCGTTGGGCATCCTGATCGTCATTTATGAAGATGGCGTGGCTGTGGATTTGGAAATAATCGCAAAAACAGATGTGACAGGCGACGAATACTTTCATACGGACGCCCTTGCGCAAAACAAATACAGCAGAAATGAGGAACTGTACAAAGCCTTTTCTCTGAGAGACGATGCCTTTTATCATGCAGCACGCTTGTTTCATCGAAGTTTAATCAAATTCCTGTCAGGCAAACAGGAAACCGGGATCAGCATAGCCGGCGAAGCAGCTGCTTTTCTTCACGATAACCGCCCGATTGATAAAGCCAATTACAAAAACCGCATAACAGCCCTTTTGAATACCTTTCATACACTGCATCCGTTGCCATGGGAATATCTCGCCGTTTTATATGAATTGATTGAACTGTTGAACGAAAAAAGTGTCCCGTAAAACAATGCATCTCTTCCCGTCCGCCCAACCCCTTTTCATCAAAAAGAAGGATGGCTTTTATGCCATCCTTCTTCTTTTAATGGATTCATTTTTTCGTCAGTCCACTGTCCTGCGCTTCTTCATCAGCAGGATGAAGGCAGCGCCGGAGAGAACCGTCATGCAGCTCCACAGGCCGATCATGCTTTCATCACCGGTCTTGGGGATCTTGCGGTTGACAATGGTATCGCCGTTGCCGGCTTCTTCCACTTCCACGCCGCCGGAGAGATAGGTGGTAGCGAAGCCATCCAGCGCCTCTTCTCTCACCGTGTATACGGCTTCTTCGCCGTTTACCGTGGCAGGCAGGTTATAGTAGTGATACCAGCCGTTCTTGTCGGGCGTGGGGGTGGGTTTATCCACCTTCTGGCCGTTGCAGTAAAGGGTCAGGGTGATGGCCGGGGCTTCTTCGCCCTCCGTCAGGCCCTCCCATACCTTCTTCACAGCAAAGTCCGTCACGCTGCGGTTGATGATCTTACCGCCGTTCATCACCTGATCGGTGATGCCGGCATATTCTCCACTGTTTTCATAAATGGTCATGTAGCCATCCATGAAAGCTTCCTTCACGGAGTAGAGGATCGCCTTATCGTTTTCATCATACACCGGCAGGTTTTCGTACATGTAGAGGTTGCCGCTCTTGACGTACTGAGGCTGGGGATCCATCTTCTGGCCGTTGGCATAGAGGGTCAGGGTGATGGCCGGGCCTTCCTTGCCCTGCCATTCCTTGCGCACAGTGAAGCTGGCCAGTTCGTTGAACACATTTTCAAACACCATGCCGCTTTCGGGAATGCCGTCAGCCTTCACCGTCAGTGTGCCGTCGCCGTTGTCCAGGATGTTCAGCTTCACATCGTACACCGTGGTGTCGTAGATGTAGCCCAGCACGCCTTCGTTCCGTTCAGCAATGCGGTATGCATAGGTCTTGCCCACATCGTTCTGGTTGAAGGTCATGGCCTTGAAGGCAATGCTGCCGTCAGCACCGTTCTTGGCAGTTTCCAGTTCCTTGCCGTCACCGTTCATCAGCACGAAGGTGAACTGGCCTTCTTCCAATGCCTTGCCGTCCAGATGCTTCACTGCCTTCAGCTGATAAGCGCCGGAAGCTGCATAGGTGTTGGTAAAGGTAATGCTGCTGCCCTTTTCATAGGTGGGTGTCACCGTCAGGGTGCCGTCGCCGTTGTCGGTGATCTCTACCTTCACGGTATAGGCTTTTTCATCATAGGTGATGCCGCTGATGGTGCCCTTTTCTTCCTTCACGGTGTAGGTGTAGGTCTTGCCCACATCCGCCTGAGAATAGGAGATCTTGCCAAAATCCACCTTGGCCGCAGTGCCGGAAGCAGGCTCGATGGTCACTTCCGTCTTTTCGGGCATGGGCACATTTTCGGCCGCTTCAACCGTGAAGGTGAAGCTGTCGCCGGCCATGAACGCACGGCCGGTGATGGCCTTTTCCACATCCAGCTTCAATTCGTTGCTGGCGGTGTAGGTATTGGTCAGGATCATCTTTTCGCCGTCGGAGTAGGTCACCTCGGCAATGATGTTTTCATTGGCACCTTCGGAAACCTTCACCGTGGCGGTATGGAACTTGGTATCGTAGGTAATGCCCTGAATATCGCCGGCAGTTTCCTTCACGGTGTATTCATAGGTCTTGCCCACGTCTTCAAACGTGAATTCGATCTTGCCAAAGTCCACCTTGGCCGTATTGCCGGAAGTGGGATTGATGGTTACCATGGTCTTTTCAGGCATGGGCGTGCCGGAAAGAGCACTGATGGTGAAGGTAAAGGTATCGCCGGCCTGGAATGCACGGCCATCCATCACCTTTTCCACATCCAAGGTCAGGTTGCCTTCCATGGGATAGTCACTGACGGGCACGAACACAGGCTTGGAAATATCTTCGCCGTTGGGAACCTTCACTTCATACGCTTCGGGATCCACTTCGTAACCGGCAGGTGCCTTGGTTTCCTTCACCCAGTAGGTGCCGGCAGGCACGTTCATCAGGAAGCCTACGCCGCCCACACCGGTGGTGATGTCGGCATACTTATCGGTGCATGCTGCATCCTTGTACAGGGTGTACACAGCACCGGGCAGCTTGATGGTGGAATCGTTACGGTCACTCTTTTCCAGGGCAACCTTCCACAGCCTGGTGTTCCGGAACGTGATTTCCTTTTCACCGTCACTGGTTTCCCAGGTGATGTCCAGTTCGCCGTCAGCGTCTTCCACGTTCACAATCACGGTGTACACCGTTTCATCGCATACATAGCTGAATGCATCGGATACCGTGCCGCTGAAGCCCAGTTCCTTCACGGTGTAAGTATGTTCGCCAATGTCTTCTTCCGTATAGGTCACCGTGGGGAAGGTGATCAGGCCAGCTTCGTTCTTCACAATGCTGCCCACCAGGATGCCCTGTTCGTACAGGCCGAAATCGAACACCTGGTCTTCCGTTGCCGCTTCGCCGTCCACCGTCTTGTTGGCGGTCAGGGTCCACTGGCCCACAGCACCGTAGTAGTTCTTCAGAATGGCCTTTTCGCCATCTTCATACTTTACATCAATTGTGATCGTGCCGTCGCCGTTGTCCTCTGCTTCCACCTTCACAGCATGCTTGTTTTCATCATAGGTGATGCCGGAGATGTTGCCAGCCACTTCTTCAATGGTATAGGTGGCCGTGTAAGCGCCGTCCACCAGATCGGTTTCATCGATGGTGATGGTGGCAAAGGCAAATGCAGCGCTGCTGCCTTCATCGGGAGTGACCGTCACTTCCACAACTTCCGGCAGTTTGGCATTTTCATCACCGGACAGCTTGAAGGTGAAGGTATCTCCTTCTTTGAATTCGCGGCCAATCAGCTGCTTTTCACCCTTCAGTTCAAAGCTGCCTTCGGTTTCATAGGCGTTCACAAAGGTGGTTTCGCCTTCGTATACCGCTTCAGCCGTCAATTCGCCGTCACCGTTGTCGGTGACATTTACCGTCACGTTCACCACATGTTCGTCATAGGTGACACCGCCGGATTCGCCCTTCACTTCGGTGATGGTGTACTTGTATTCGCCGCCGGCTTCGTATGCAATGCTGTCAAAGATCACATTTCCATCGGCGTCATTGGTCTTGGTCTGCAGCACATTGTCGGCCGCATCCTTCAGCTGGAAGCTGAATTCTTCCTCAGCCAGATCACGGCCGGTCAGCTGCTTCGTCACACGCAGCACCACTTCGCCGTTCGCTGCATAGGTGTTCTTGAAGTTCAGCGCAGCAGCGTTCTCATCGGCGGTGATCTTCAGCGTGCCGTCGCCGTTGTCAGAAACAGTCACTGTCACGGTGTAGGTCTTGCCATCCACAATGATGCCGTTGCCGTTCGTGCTGGTTTCCTTCACCGTGTAGATGTGCTCGCCAACATCAGCCAGCGTGTACTCGATCGTCGGATAGGCGATCTTACCGCTTGCGTCATTGGTAGCAGTGCCGATGACATCTTCGCCTTCCTTGATCTCGAAGGTGAATGCATCGTTTGCCGTCAGCGCGCGGCCTTCGATGGTCTTGGTGCCTTCGAAGGTGATCTCGCCCGCGGCCTTATAGGTATTCTTGAAGTTCAGTGCGGTGGCATTGTTGTCAGCCGTTACGCTCAGCGTGCCATCGCCGTTATCGGACACGTTCACCTTTACGGTATAGGTCCTGGTATCTACGGTGATACCGTTGCCATCCGTACTGGTTTCCTTCACCGTGTAG
>JAFSBN010000212.1 GCA_017437265.1 Clostridia bacterium | reverse complement strand
GGGCTCTGCGCCCCCTGTACCCAGCACCAGGGCCATTGGCCCTGGACCCGGAGTGCGACGCACAATAGTATAGAACAGGGTAGTTTCTGCATGAAGGTTGAGGAAACGAAAAGTGACAGCACCACGGGCACAATGACAACAGAACAAAGGCGTGGATGGAAATGAATTTCCTCCAACGCCTTTTTTGCTGTTTTCCCCGGATGCCTTGCATCCGGTTGGCGGCAATTCTATTGCCGCCGGCCCGTGTGCGGACGCCAGTGGCGCATCCAACTCGCAATATTGTAATCTGCTTTTGCCAAAGGGTTTCTGCGTGTTTCGTGGAGGGAAGACGACAATCCCTCAGGCCCTACGGGCCAGCTCCCTTTACACAAGGGAGCCTTTTTCCACACGCATCAGCGGGCTTTTCTTGTTTCAGCGGGAAATTGTTTGTCAGATAAGACGAGAAACTTCCGCTACTGGGTCCAGGGGCAATGCCCCTGGTGGGTCCATGGCCAATGGCCCTGGTTAGTCTTCGCGCTTGTCGCCCCAGAAGAAGAGGGCCACGGTGCCGGGGCCGGTGTGGCTGCCGATGGTGGTGCCGATGTTGTTGATGAGCACATGGCCGTCCAGGTTGCGGAAGGTGCCCTCAATGAGATCGGCCACTTTTCTGGCATCTTCGTAGCAATCGGAATGGCTGATGTAGCATTTGCCGTTGTAATTGATACCGTCCCGGGCATGCTGTTCCATCATTTCCACGATGCGGAAGATCACCTTTTTCTTGGTGCGAACCTTTTCCCGGGGGATCAGCTTGCCTTCATGGCTCACGTTCAGCAGGGGGCAAATCTGCAGCATGGAGCCAAAGAAGCCGCTGGCCTTGGAAATGCGGCCGCCTTTTACGTAGAAGGTGAGATCGGTGGAGAAGAACCAGTGGTGCATATGCAACCGCTCGTCTTTTGCCCAACGGTACAGTTCATCAATGCTGAGCCCTTCGTCCCGTTTGTCGCAGAGGGTATCCATCAAAAGGCCGAAGCCGGAGGAGGCAGCCAGGCTGTCCACCACATAAATCTTCCGTTCGGGATATTTTTCCATCAGTTCCATCTGAGCCATACGGGCACTGCCGCAGGAGCCGGAAAGACCGCCGGACAGGCTGATGTGCAGGATGTCTTTCCCCTCTTCCAGAAAGGGGGTGAAAAATTGAATGTATTCTTCCCGGTTCACCTGGCTGGTTTTGGTATCGGCGCCATCCCGCATGGCCTGATAAAAATCGGGAAAGGAAATGGACTGGCCCAGATCGTCGGGATAGGTGGTATCGTTCAGGGAAAAATGAAAGGGAATATAGTAGATGTTACGCTTTGCAAAATGCTCGGCGCTCAGGTCGGCTGTGGAACAGCAGCTGATAATAAATTCGCTCATTGAATAACTCCTTTGGCTTTTTCTCTTTGCAGCTGCAGGCTGCAAACCGGGGTTATTTTACCATTTTTAGAAATTCTTTGCAAGCAAAAGGGGCCCTTGGGCCCCTCTACGTTTTTTTCCATGGCACTCTACCGGCAGTAGAATGTTGAAAAATCAACGGTTATCGCCGACGCCGGTTCATCAGGGTCAGCAGGCGCAAAAGCTGCAGCAGGGCGGAAACGAAGGAGGCTACATAGGTAAGGGCGGCAGCACTGAGCACTTTTTTCACGCCCTGTTCTTCTTCCTGGGTCAGGAAACCGCCGGCGTTGAGCATGGCCACAGCCCGGCGGCTGGCGTCAAATTCCACCGGCAGCGTAACCAGGGAAAAGAACACAACAAGGGCGAAGGCGAGGATGCCTGCATACATCAGCGGTTCAAAGGAAAACAGAAGGCCGGCCAGAAAAATGGGCCAGGACAGATTGGAGCCGATATTCACCACCGGCACCATGATGGAACGCAGGGAAAGAAAGGGATAGTTCTGTGCCTTTTGCAGGGCATGGCCGGCTTCGTGGGCGGCAATGCCAAGGGCGGCAATAGAGGAAGAGCCATACACCCCTTCGGACAGGCGCAGGGTATTGGAAGAAGGGTCGTAATGGTCGGTCAGCTGGCCTTTGGTGGGCTGAATGGCAACGTCCCCGGCACCGTTCATGGAAAGCAGCCGGCTTACGGCATGCTCGGCATTGATGCCGCTGCGGGTGCCCACCTGGCTGTATTTGGCATAGGCGCTTTTTACCCTGGCCTGTGCCCACAGACCCAGAATCAAACCGGGAATAACAAACAAAATGGTATAATCAAAAAACATGGAGAACACTCCTTTCTGTTGCATGGGAAAAAGGGATTACCTACAGTATACCACATTCCGGCGCAAAAGTATAACCAAAGGAAGAGAAAACATGCCTTTTTCCAATGAGTGCCCGATTTGTTTGCTTCAGGCGCCACCCATGACACAAATATGAACACCCATGGCACAAAAATTTTTCTCTTATCCGAAAACCTGCTTGACATCCCCTGATTCTTTTTGCTATACTGCAAACGAAAAGAGAACAAATGTTCGCATTGCAGAAGGAGGAAAAAACATGCGTACAAATTGTATTTATGCCCAGGTGATGGTGCAGATGTTTATGAAGGGCTGGAATATGCGGCAGCTGGCGGAGGAGACGGATATTTCCTATGTATCGCTGCGCAGGAAGCTGCGGGGGGAGAGCCCCTTCATGCTGGAGGAGGCCTTTGCCGTGCGGGATGCGCTGAAGGTGCAGATGCCTTTGGATGCGCTGTTTGAAAAGCGGGTGGCGGTTTGAAGACGGATGTGGCCATGTATGCCCTTTCCAGAGCGGGAACGGAAAAGGCAAAGGTGTTCCTTGCACAGGGGATGGAAACAAAGCGGCAGATGATGCTGGCCCATGCCAGGCTGGATGATGCGATGGAGAGGCTGCGTCTGCTGACAGCCGCAGGCGATGATACGGAAGAAAAAAAGAGGCTGGCGGGTATGATGCAGAAGGAAGAAGAGGCCTTTCTGCGCCATCTGTGCAGCCTGCTGGACAAGGAAAAGGAAATCAAAAGCACCATCCTCAAAGTGCCCGAGGGCATGCAGCGGACGGTGCTGGAAATGCGGTATGTGCATCACTATTCCTACTTTGATATTGCGGAAAAGATGCAGCTGGATGAAAGGCATATTTACCGTGTGCACAATAAAGCGTTGAAGGCGGCGGCGCTGGTATTGGCGGAGGAAGGGAAAATTACAGCCTGACGGGGGAAAGCCGGGGCAGCAGGGACAGGGCGTCTTCCTTTGTGCACAAAAGCGTGCCCGGCCGCATGACGGATGCGCTGGCGGCAGCGGAGGCAAACTGCAGGGCTTCCGGCAGGCTGCCCCCCTTGGACAGGGCGCACAAAAGGCCGCCCAGCAGGCTGTCTCCGGCGCCCTGGGTGCCGCGAACGGGCACATCGGCAGTGGCGCAGAACCAAGCCTCTTCCCGGGTGGAAAGGATGGCCCCATCAGCTCCAAGGGACAGGCAGATCATGCCCACGCCCTGTTCATGATATTTTTTGCAAATGGCCAAAAGGGCGGGGACGGAAGTATCTTCCGTGCCGGTGAGGGCCAGAAATTCCGGCAGATTGGGCTTGATGAGGGACGGGCCCTTTGCAATGGCCGGGGGCAGGGCAGTCCCGTCGCAGTCCACCGCCACAAAACAGCCCTTTGCTTTTAATTTTTCTGTCAGGCGTGCGTACGTGGATGGGGGGGCACCGTTTGGCAGGCTGCCGGAAAGGGACACAAAATCCCCCTCTTTACAGGCAGAAAGCAGCATGTTTTCCATATCCTGCAGGGTGTTTTCCGAAAGGGGAACGCCTTTTTCGTTGATTTCCACGGTGCGGCCGGTGTCCGTTTCCCGGATTTTCAGGTTCACCCGCATATCGCCTGCCACCCTGGTCATCAGGCAGGGCACCTGCTCCTTTTCCATAGCATTTTGCACAGGCGTGCCGTCAAAATCAAAGCCCATCAAAGTAACATCTGCACCCAGGGTATGGGCCACCCGGGCCACGTTCACACCCTTGCCGCCCACGTCGGTTCTCTCCAGCGTGACACGGTTGGGGTTATCCAGATCCATTTTTCCGATGGACAGGCTTTTGTCCATGCAGGGGTTCAGGGAAAGGGAAATGATCAATGTACATCGCCTCCTGGTTCATCATACCATTTTTTTCGGCGGGAGGCAATGAAGGGTTGTTTGAAAATTGTTTGGAAAAGCTGCATTTGATTGACTTTCTATTTGTAATGTCCTACAATAAAATAGGAAATTTATCCGATTTTGACCAATGAAAAGAAGGGAAACAGCCATGAAGATCCGACTGGAGCAACTGACAAAAAAATTCCCCAACCGCAATAAAAAACAGGGCGAATTTGTGATTGCTGTGAACAATTTCAATTTCGAAATTCCCGATGGCAAGCTGATTGGCCTGCTGGGCCCTTCCGGCTGCGGCAAATCCACGGCGCTGAATTTGATCAGCGGGCTGGAAAAGCCTACGGAAGGCAAAATTTTCTTTGGTGATGATGATGTGACCAACCTGCCCCCGGAAAACAGAGGCGTGGGTATGGTGTTTCAGAATTATGCCCTCTATCCCCATCTGACTGTGCAGCAGAACATCATGTTCCCTTTGCAGAACCTGAAGGGAAAGGATAAATTGTCCAAAGAAGAAATGCAGCGCCGGGCACTGGAAGCGGCAAAGCTGGTGCAGATTGATATGCTGATGGAGCGCAAGCCCTCCGAGCTTTCCGGCGGCCAGCAGCAGCGGGTGGCCATTGCCCGTGCATTGGTGAAAATGCCCCGGGTGCTGCTGCTTGACGAGCCTCTTTCCAACCTGGATGCACGGCTGCGTCTGCAGACAAGGGAAGAAATCCGCCGTATCCAGAAGGCTACGAAAATCACCACCATCTTCGTTACCCACGATCAGGACGAAGCCATGTCCATTTCCGATATGATCGTGGTGATGAAGGACGGCGTGGTGCACCAGATCGGCAAGCCCCAGGAAGTGTACGATCATCCCACCAACCTTTTTGTGGCCACCTTCCTTGGCACTCCTTCCATCAATGTGTTCCGGGGCAGGGTACAGGATGGGCAGCTGGCCATCGGGGGTGAAAACGTGCTTTCCGTTCCCGGTGTGCCGAATCGGGACGTGATCTGCGCCATCCGGCCGGAAGGCTTTTTGCTGGACGAAAAGGGCCCCTTCACCCTGGGGCTGGAGCGGATGGAAGTAATGGGCCGGGACACTTCTGTTGTGTGCACCCATGAAGACGGGGTTTCCGAAGTGATCCGGGCCATCGTGCGCACCGACAGCGTGGTGGACGAAGAAAAGGAAACCGTGCGCTTTACCCTCATTCCTTCCAAGGTGCATCTGTTTGATCCCGAAACGGAAGAAGACTTGCCCTTTATGGCCTAAAAGGAGAAGAAAGCCATGTTCAAAAAGAATGTGAAGGCCTGGCTGTATCTGCTGCCTGCCATCCTGTTTCTGGGCGTGTTCATGGTGTATCCCCTCATTGACGTTTTGATCTACTCCCTTGAGGAAGGGTACAATTCCGCCTCCCAGAGCTACCACGGCGTGGGCCTGTTCAATTTCAGCTATGTGCTGCACGATCCCTATTTCCTGCAGGCGGTGAAAAATACGTTTGTGCTGGTGATTGTAACGGTGCCCCTGTCCACCATCCTGGCATTGTTTATTTCTCTTGGCCTCAACAGCATCAAGCCCCTGCGGCATATGTACCAGACCATCTACTTCCTGCCCTATGTGACGAACACGCTGGCGGTGGGTCTTGTGTTCATGGTGCTGTTCAAAAAAACGCCCTATTCCGAGGGCATGGTGAACCTTTTGCTCAATTGGTTCGGCGCTTCTTCGGTGGATTTTATCGACGGGCCTTACTGGGCGAAGATGTTTGTATTGTGCTTTTATACCATCTGGGTGGTGCTGCCCTTCAAGGTGCTGATTTTGACCAGCGCCCTGGCGTCTGTGGATGAACATCTGTATAAAGCCGCCCGGCTGGACAATACCCCCAAGTGGCGGATGTTTACCAAAATCACCCTGCCTATGATCTCTCCCATGGTGTTTTATCTGGTGATTACAGGCTTCATCGGCGCCTTCAAGGCTTACAGCGATGCCGTGGCCCTTTTCGGAACGGATCTGAACGCTGCCGGGATGAATACCATTGTGGGCTATGTGTATGATATGCTCTACGGCAACAGCGGCGGCTACCCCTCTTTCGCTTCGGCGGCGGCGCTGATTTTGTTTGCCATTGTGCTCACCATCACCTGCATCAACCTGCTCATCAGCAAAAAGCATGTGCATTACTGAGGAAGGAGGAGAATGTATGCAGAAAAAAATGGATTTTACGAAAATCGAGCGCCGGGCCATGGTTCGCAGCCGCGCCGGTAAGGCGGTTACCTATTTCCTGCTCACCCTGTGGGCGCTGATTGTGTTGTTCCCCTTCTACTGGATGCTGCTCACTTCCGTCAAAAGCTACGGTGCCTATAATGCGGAATACATTCCCACGTTTTTCACCCTGAGCCCCACCTTCGAAAACTATCAGACGGCCTTCACCGCCGTGCCCCTGGGCCGGTATTTCACCAATACCCTGATTTTCACCCTGGTGACCACGGCCATCATGCTGGTGGTGATTGTGCTGGCGGCCTTTGCCTTTGCCCGGCTGGAATTCAAGGGAAAGAACCTGTTGTTCACCCTGTTTTTGTCCCTGATGATGATTCCCACGGAGCTGGTTGTGATCACCAATTTCCAGACCATCACCAACCTTGGCCTGCGCAATACCTTCGCCGGCCTGATCCTGCCTTCCGTCACTTCGGTTTTCTATATTTACCTGTTGAAGGAAAATTTTGAGCAGATCCCGGACGAACTGTATAAGGCAGCCCAGGTGGACGGTACCGGGGATTTCAAGTACCTTCTGAAAGTGATGATCCCCATCAGTCAGCCCACCATCGTCACCATCGTGATCCTGAAAATTATCGAATGCTGGAACAGCTATGTGTGGCCCCGGCTGATTACTGATGATCCCATGTATTTCCTGGTGTCCAACGGCATTCAGGAAATCCGCGAAAACGGCTTTGGCCGGGAAAATATTCCGGCCATGATGGCGGCGGTTGTGGTCATTTCCGTGCCGCTGATCGTATTGTTCCTCATCTTCCGCAAAAAGGTGATGGCCGGTGTTTCCAGGGGAGGGATCAAGGGATGAGAAAGAAGAAGATTATCTTGTGCGCTCTGCTGCTTTTGTGCCTTTTGCTCACCGGCTGCCATGGCAAAAATACTGCCGCCGCCTTTGTGCTGCCGGACAGCTTTGATACCCAAAGGCAGCATGAGATCACCTTCTGGGCCAAGAACGATACCAACATGACCCAGGTGGATATCTATAAGGCGGCCATTGAAGGCTTTGAAAAGGCCTATCCCAATGTGAAGGTGAATCTGCGCCTGTATACCGATTACGGCCGTATTTATCAGGATGTGATCACCAATATCGCCACCAACACCACCCCCAATGTTTGCATTACCTATCCCGACCACATTGCCACCTATCTGACGGGCGGCACCAATACCGTGGTTCCGCTGGAAGATTTCATGGGGGACGAGCAATGGGGCCTTGGGGGCACCCAGGTGAATTTTGATGCGCCCGGGTTGGATGAAGTGGTGCCCAAATTCCTGGAAGAATGTCAGATCGGCGGTGTGACCTATGCGCTGCCTTACATGCGCTCCACCGAAGCGGTGTATGTGAACAAAACCTATGTGGAAAAGCTGGGCTATACGCTTCCGGAAACGCTGACCTGGGATTTTGTGTGGGAAGTATCTGAAGCGGCCATGAAAAAGGATGCCCAGGGCAATTTCCTGGTGAACGGCCAGAAGGTGATGATTCCCTTTATCTACAAATCCACCGATAACATGATGATCCAGTATCTGGATCAGAAGCAGGCCGGTTATTCCAGCCCGGAGGGGGAAATTCTCATCTTTAACGATGATACCCGGGCATTTTTGAAAGAAATTGCCGTTCACGGAAAATCCAAGGCCTTTTCCACCTTCAAAATATCCAGCTATCCCGCCAATTTCCTCAATGCCGGCCAGTGTATCTTCGCTGTGGACTCTACCGCCGGGGCCACCTGGATGGGCTCCGATGCACCGCTGATTGATATTGCGGAAGAAAATCTGGTGGCGTTTGAAACGGCGGTTATGACTATCCCCCAGCTGGATGCAGAAAACCCCAGCATGATTTCCCAGGGCCCCTCCGTTTGCATCTTTAACAAGGAAGACCCTCAGGAAGTGCTGGCCAGCTGGCTGTTCATGCAGTATCTGCTCACCAACGATGTGCAGATTGCCTATGCCCAGACGGAAGGCTATGTGCCCGTTACGCTGAAAGCCCAGCAAAGCGATACGTATCAGGATTATCTTTCCCGGGAAGGGGAGGATAACGATTTCTACTATCCCATCAAGCTGCAGGCCTCCCGGCTTTTGATCGAAAACACAGAAAACACCTTTGTCACGCCTGTGTTCAACGGCTCTGCTTCCCTGCGGGATGCTGCCGGCCAGATGATTGAAAACGTGACCAAGGCTGTCAACCGCCGCCAGACGGTGGACGAGGCTTTCCTGGATAAGCTGTTTGACGAAGTGAACGCCCTGTACCGGCTGGACCAGACAGGGGCTGTGGGGGTACAGAAGGATCTGGGTGCCCTGCCGGGAACGGCGGTCACGCTGCTGGTGACGCTGGTGGCCGTGTGGGTGCTGATGGGGCTGTATGTGCTGCGTGCCTTCCTGAAAAAGAAAAAGGCAAAATGAGTTTCGCTTATTGAAAGCAGCCTGTTTTTGTGGTATACTGTAGCTGTGCAAGTTTGCACAATAAAACAATGCAAGTGAGGAATAAGCAATGAAAACCAAATTTTCCCGTTTCTTTGCGCTCATGATGGTTGTTGTGGTTGCCCTGTGCCTGGGCGGCTGCGCCAACGAAAAGAAAGTGGAAGCCACTCCCACTCCCGTGCCCGTGGCTGAAACTGTAGAAGAAACTGTTGCTGAAACCGTGGAAACGGTGGACGAAGCCGTGACCGAAACTGTGGAAGCTGTGGAAGAAACCGTGACCGAAACTGTGGAAGCTGTGGAAGAAACCGTGACTGAAACTGTGGAAGCCGTGGAAGAAACCGTGGCCGAAACCGTGACTGAAACCGTGGAAGCCGTGGAAGAAACCGTGGCCGAAACCGTGGAAGCCGTGGAAGAAACCGTGACTGAAACCGTGGAAGCCGTGGAAGAAACCGTGGCCGAAACCGTGGAAGCTGTGGCCGAAACCGTGACTGAAACTGTGGAAACCGTGGAAGAAACCGTGACTGAAACCGTGGAAACCGTGGAAGAAACCGTGACCGAAACTGTGGAAGCTGTGGAAGAAACCGTGACCGAAACCGTGGAAGCCGTGGAAGAAACCGTAGCCGAAGCTGTTGCCGTCAAGACCTATGCCGAATACGTGGCCGCTGCCCTGGATACCCCTGTGGAAGTGGAAACCTATGTGCAGGCCAAGCAGTCCTGGTGGGATAACAAGGGCACTTTCTACACCCAGAACGAAGAGGGCGCTTACTTCATCTATGAAATGGCCATCTCTGAAGAAGATTACAACAAGCTGGTTCCCGGCACCAAGCTGCTGGTGAAGGGCTTCAAGG